>NZ_FNUD01000002.1:2961276-3266101 GCF_900106095.1 Pseudomonas deceptionensis
TGGCATAGCGGATGCCCAGCACCAGCATCATCAACATGGCCAGGATGTACAGGTAGTCCAGCGCCAGAACCCGGTCCTGGGCCGACGGGCCCTTGAACAGGCGGATCACGGTCAGGACCATGGCCAGGCTGAAGATGAACAGGCTGAGCAGGATGGCATTGGTGAGCAGGGCACTCATTCAAAGATCTCCATCAATGGGCGTTCGTAGGCGGTTTTGAAGTGTTCGATAAACTGCGCCTCATCGTCCAGATCGAACACATGCAACAACAGGACGCTGCGGTCCAGTGCCAGTTCCGACCAGATGGTGCCTGGCACCACGGTGGTGATCATCGACAGGGCCGCGAGGCCGTTGGCATCACGCAAGTCCAGGGGGATCTTGATAAACCGGGAGCGTGGCGGGTGTTTACCGGCCCTGAGCACACCCCAGGCCACGGCAATGTTAGAAACCACCACATCGAGGCCGACCAGAAAGAACAGCTTGAGAATCACCCCCGGGCGCCGGATGCGCACCGGCAATGGCCGCAATGGCGCGAACATCAGCGGCGCCACAATGGCCAGCGCGGCGCCCAGCAACAGGTTACCGGCACTCAGCGACAGGTTGAGCAACAACCACAGCGCCCACAGCGCGAGGGACAGCCAGGGAGCGGGAAACAGACGCTTCATGGTTGCACCTCCGGTGTTGCTGCCCTGGCTTCAGGGCTCGGTACCGGGCGGGTGCCGATCACGGCCATGACGTAGCGCTCAGGGTTGTTCAGGGTGTCGGCAGCGGCCTGGGTGTAACGCAACACCGGCTCGGCCTTGATGGTCAGTACCACACACAGCCCCAGCAGCAGCACGATGGGCAGGCATTCGATGCGGCGCAGTATCGGCGACTCACGCTCAAGGGGCGTCCAGAAGCGCTGAATACCCATGCGCGAAAAGGCAATCAACGACGCCAGCCCCGAGAGAATCAACAGCGCCAACAGGCTCCAGGCCGCCGTTGAAATCGGCTCGTCAGTCGCATTGCCCAGGCCCATCGGATTGAGCAGGGCGTTGAGCAGGCTGAGTTTGCCGATAAACCCGGACAGCGGCGGCATCCCGATGATCAATAGGGCGCAGGCGATAAAGCTCAGCCCCAGAAAGGCCATGGTCCAAGGAATGATCTGCCCGACCACCACCTTTTGCTCGTCGTCCAGGTTGCTGCCACGCGGCGGAGTGGAAGACTCGGCAAGGCTGGGTTGCGGCTCGGCATCGTCTTCAAGTACCAGGTCGGCAGAGGAACGCGAACGCTCGATCAGCTCGGCGAGCAGGAACAGTGCACTCAGGGCCAGGGTGGAGCTGACCAGATAGAACAGCGCAGCGGCAGTCAGGTTGGGCTGGGCAAACCCCACGGCCGACAGCAGGATGCCGGCGGACACCAGAATGCTCAGGCTGGCCATGCGCTCCAGGCGCTGGGCGGCGAGGATGGCAATCGCGGCACAGACGATGGTCGCCATGCCGCCGTAGATCAGCCAGTCGCCGGCAAAGTACGCCGACGCTCCGGCCTGCCCGGAGAACAGCAGGGTCCACAAACGCAGCACGGTGTAGATCCCGACCTTGGTCATGATCGCGAACAGGGCCGCCACCGGTGCACTGGCCGAGGAGTAAGCCGGCACCAGCCAGAAGTTCAGCGGCCACATCCCGGCCTTCGCCAGGAACGCAATCGCCAGAATGGCCGCGCCCGCATGCAGCAAGCCGCGATCAGCCTCGGGCACCAGAGGGATCTTCAGTGCCAGGTCGGCCATGTTCAGCGTACCGGTCACCCCGTAGATCAAGGCCGCCCCGATCAGGAACAACGAAGACGCCAGCAGGTTGATCGAAATGTAATGCAGCCCCGCCGACACCCGGGCCTTGCCCGAGCCGTGGAGCATCAGGCCGTAGGAGGCGGCCAGCAGCACTTCGAAGAACACGAACAGATTGAACAGGTCGGCGGTCAGGAAGGCCCCGTACAGGCCCATCAGCTGGATCTGGAACAGCGCGTGGAAGCTGGCCCCGGCGCGGTCCCAGCGGGCCATGGCGAACATCAGGGCGCAGCTGGCGATGATGCCGGTCAACACCAGCATCAGGGCGCTCAGGTGATCAACCACCAGGGCAATCCCGAACGGTACTTGCCAGTTACTGGGCAGGTACACCCCGATGGAGGCCGGGATGGCCTGCTGTCGAGTCCAGAGCAGCAACAGCACCGAGATGCCCAGGCCGATCAGGGTGGAAACCAGGTTGAGCCGGGCTTTGAGCGGGCGGTGTTTTTCCCCCAGCAACAGCATGATGGCCGCAGTCAGCAGCGGTAACAGAATGGGCGCAACGATCAGATGCGGCATCAAATTCATTCTTTAGGCTCCCGGCCATCAACGTGGTCGGTACCGGTCAGGCCCCGAGAGGCCAGCAAGACCACCAGAAACAGCGCGGTCATGGCAAAACTGATGACGATGGCGGTGAGTACCAGCGCCTGGGGCAGCGGGTCTGTGTAGTTGAGCAAGTCCTGGGGCACGCCGTCCTTGATCACCGGTTCCTTGCCGATAAACAGGCTGCCCATGCTGAAAATGAACAGGTTGACCCCGTAAGACAGCAGGCACAGGCCCATGACCACCTGGAAGGTTCGCGGGCGCAGAACCAGCCAGGTACCCGATGCGGCCAGAACGCCGATAGCGATAGCGATGACTTCTTCCATCAGGCGGCTCCTTCTTTGGTTTGACGGGCAGGTTGCGGGGCCAGCTGGTTGCTCGGGCGATGGGCCCGTACCGACTGGTGCGCCAGTGCCGTGAGGATCAGCAGGGTGGCACCGACCACGACCGCATAAACGCCGATATCGAAGAACAGGGCGCTGGCCACATGGATATCCCCCAGCAGCGGCAAGCTGAAGTGGGCGGTGTGGGTGGTCAGGAACGGATAGCCCACTGCAATCGAGCCAAGGCCGGTCAGGGTCGCGCACATCAGGCCGGTCCCCATCCAGCGCAAGGGTCGCAGGCTCATCTGCGCTTCGACCCACTGCGTGCCGGCAACCATGTACTGCAGAATAAACGCCACACTCATCACCAGGCCGGCGACGAAACCGCCGCCCGGCTGGTTGTGACCGCGCATGAACAGGTACATCGACACCACGAAGGCGATCGGCAGCAACAAGCGCACCAGCACCGCGGGCACCATCATAAAGCCCAGTGCGGTATCGCTGGCGCTGCGCGGGTTGACCAGATCGGTCATCACGTCCTTGGCCAGCAAGCGCTGTTGAGAGGGCAGTTGCATGCTTTCTTTGGACGGGCGGAAGCGCCGCAGCAGGGCAAACACGGTCAGTGCCACCGCTGCCAGAACCGTGATCTCACCCAGGGTGTCAAAGCCCCGGAAGTCCACCAGCATCACATTCACCACATTGCTGCCGCCGCCTTCAGGCAAGGCACGGCTGAGGTAGAACGATGAAATGTCGTTGGGGGTCTGGCGGGTCAACATGGCGTAGGACAGGATCGCCATACCGCCACCCACCGCCGTGGACAGCAACAAGTCACGCAGACGACGGATACGCGCCTTGCGCAGGGTGCCCGGCAATGGCGAGACTTCCTCGATCCGCCGGGGCAGCCAGCGCAAGCCCAGCAGGATCAGCACCGTGGTCACGACTTCAACCGCCAGTTGGGTCAGGGCCAGATCAGGGGCCGAGAACCAGACGAAGGTTACGCAGGTCATCAGGCCGCACACGCTGACCATGGTCAGTGCTGCGAGACGGTGATACTTGGCTTGCCAGGCGGCGCCCAGGGCGCAGGCCATCGCAATCAGCCACAGGGTCACAAACACGATCGAACCCGGGATTTTCGGCCGGTCGCCCCAGCCCAGACCGCTGTAGAGCAGCGGGATCAACCCGGCGATCACCGCCGCCAGCACCAGCAGGAACAGCTGGGTTTGCAGGCGCTGGGTGCTGATCCGTCGCTCGATGCGCCGCGCGCCGCGCATGATCACCACCAGGCTGCGCTCGAAGAAGCGCTTGCCATTGAAGTACTTGATCAGCGGCGGCAGCGGGAAGCGCTCGAGCTTGAGCTGCTTGCGCAACAACACATAGAGCACGATGCCGCCGGACATGGCGATCAGGCTCATGATCATCGGCGCATTCAGGCCGTGCCAGATGGCCAGGCTGTACTCGGGCAACTCGCCCCCCACCACCGGTTGGGCAGCGGCAGCAAGCAGCGGGCCGACGGTTTGTGCCGGGAATATGCCCACCATCAGGCAGGTAAACACCAGCAGCTCGACCGGGGCGCGCATCCAGCGTGGCGGTTCGTGGGGGGTATGGGGCAGGTTGGTTGCGGGCGGGCCGAAAAACACATCCACGGTAAAGCGCAGCGCATAAGCCACGCTGAATGTACCGGCGATGGTCGCGACCACCGGCAGGGCGATTTCGACCCAGGCCGTGGAATTGATAAACACCGTTTCAGCGAAAAACATCTCTTTGGACAGGAAGCCGTTGAGCAACGGCACCCCGGCCATGGACGCACTGGCCACCATGGCCAGGGTCGCGGTATAGGGCATCAGCTTGAACAGACCGCTGAGCTTGCGGATATCCCGCGTGCCGCTTTCGTGGTCGATGATGCCGGCGGCCATGAACAGCGAGGCCTTGAAGGTCGCATGGTTCAGGATGTGGAACACCGCAGCCACGGCTGCCAGCGGGCTGTTAAGGCCCAGCAGCAGGGTAATCAGCCCCAGGTGGCTGATGGTGGAGTAGGCCAGCAGACCTTTGAGGTCGTTCTGGAACATCGCGCAATAAGCGCCCAGCACCAGGGTGCAGGCCCCCGCGCCGCTGACAATCCAGAACCATTCCTCACTGCCCGAAAGCGAAGGCCAGAGGCGGGCAAGCAGAAAAACACCGGCCTTGACCATGGTCGCCGAGTGCAAATAAGCCGATACGGGGGTGGGCGCCGCCATTGCGTGGGGCAACCAGAAGTGAAACGGGAATTGCGCACTTTTGCTCAAGGCGCCGATCAGGATGAGCGGGAGCAGAATCGGATACAGGCTGTGGGCGCGAATCTTGTCGCCGGCAGCCAGCACTGCATCCAGATCATAGCTGCCGACGACATGGCCGAGCAGCATGACCCCCGCCAGCAGGCACAGTCCCCCGGCGCCCGTGACCATCAGCGCCATATAAGCGCCGCGTCGGGCGTCCGAGCGGTGGTGCCAGTAACCAATCAGCAAGAATGAAAAGAGACTGGTGAGCTCCCAGAAAAATACGATCTGAATCAGATTGCCCGACAGCACCAGGCCGAGCATGGCCCCCATAAACGCCAGGAAAAAGGCGAAGAAACGCGGCACCGGGTCTTCGGGTGACATGTAATAACGGGCGTACAGTGACACCAGCGTGCCGATGCCCAGCACCAGAATCGAAAACAGCCAGGCGAACCCGTCCAGGCGCAGGACAAAGTTCAAGCCGAGACTGGGCAGCCACATGAACTCTTCACGAATCACCCCACCATGGGCGATTTGCGGATAGAGCAGGGCTACTTGAACTGTACCGATCAATGCAATCAGACCGGCCAGCAATGATTCACTGTTACGGGCGTTGTGCGGCAAAACAGCCGCCAGACAGCTGCCGACAAAGGGCAGAAGCAGTAGAACTATCAGGGACATAGGCTTCTAATCTGCAGGAGTTTGTAAGCGATCATACGTGGCGAGTTGCGGATCACCAACAGCGAACCTGTGGCTGAATCCTACAAAGTCTGTCGATAACCGGTAAAGGTTTCCTTCAGTTCTTCGCTCGTATCACCGCTTGCGAGTAAGACTATTCGTATTGCTTTTCAGTTTTTCGGCGTTAATCGCAGGCTTGATCCCCTTGTTTTTCTTGGGGGTCGTCGAGCTTTTTGCCTTTGATTTTTAACTCACTCACGATCACCGCCGCAACAATCAATACCGCGCCCAGCAGTGCAATACCGGGCAGACGCTCACCGGCCAGGCGCCCTGCGATACCGGCCCATACCGGCTCACCTGCATAAATAAGCGTGGCGCGGGTGGGTGAAACGCTTTTCTGGGCCCAGTTCATGGCCACCTGAATCACGGCGCTCGCGGCACCCAGGCCTACCGCACTGGCTAACAATAGCCATGAAAAGTCAGGTATGGCTTCTTGTGTGGGCACAATCATCAAAAACGCGAGAATAGAAGCCGTACTCAACTGCACCACAGTGACCCGTCGAACATCGACTTTGCCGGCGTAGGCACTGATCAAAATGATTTCAGCCGCTATGGCAATGGCACTGATCAGCGTGGCGATTTCGCCGGGGCTGAAATCCAGAGACGCGCCGCCAGGGCCGGACAACAGCATCAGCCCGGCAAAGGCCAGCATGATCCCCAGACTCGGCATCAGCCCGGGCCGGCGCCCCAGCACCAGCCATTGCAGCAGCGGTACAAAAGGCACGTAGAGCGCTGTAATAAAGGCCGACTGGCTGCTGGGGATGGTCTGCAGCCCAATGGTTTGCAAGCCATAGCCGAGCATGATCGACACCCCGATAAACATCCCGGCCTTAAGCTCGAACAGAGTAATGCCGCGTAGGCTGCGCATTGAAAACAGGGAGACGATGATTGCCGCCGCGGCAAAGCGCAGCCCCACAAAAAACATCGGCCCGCTGGCCGTCAGCGCGTTCTGCACCAACAAGAAGGTGATGCCCCACACCATGGTGATCAGGATCAGCACGCATTCCGCTTTGCTGAAACGGGAAGTCAAAGACATCAGGCTGAAAGATTTCAATGGCGTCGCAACCTTGCGTGTTACAGGAAGGGAGACGCACAATGCGTCAAAGCTGGGCAGTATACTGCGCAGCCCCACAAGGTGAGCAATATAGTGCCCAAAGAAAATTCACAACGTGCGTCCGTTTTACAACATGTGAGCCAGAACGTGCGCCGCCTCAGGTTGTTGGCGCACCTGAGCCAGAGCGCCTTGGCAGAACTGTCGGGCGTGAGTCGGCGGATGCTGGTTGCTATAGAGGCGGGCGAAAAAAACGTCAGCCTGAGCACCCTTGACCGGGTGGCGGAGGCATTGAATGTAGCGTTCAGCGACTTGATCCAGGCGCCGGGTTCCCCTGACCCGAGCCGCATCAACGAAGTGGCCTGGACGGGCACCAAGGCGGGCAGCAAAGCAGTGCTACTGTCCAAAGCCACCGCAACCCGCGAAGTCGAGCTCTGGGAATGGACGTTGGAGCCGGGAGAGCAATACCACTCCCAGGCAGATGCCGAGGGCTGGAGCGAACAGCTGTATGTGATCGAAGGCTGCCTGACCCTGCTGATAGACGACCAGGCGCTGCGTTTTAGCGCGGGGGAGTTTTACATGTACGCCAGCAACAGACCCCACGCCTACCGCAATGAGGGCGAAGGAATACTGCGGTTTGTGCGCAATGTGGTGATCTGAAAAAGGGGGGCAGGAGAATAACTAAAAATTATTAGAATTCAGGGGGTTGCCAGCTTCCACCTTCTAGTACATAATGCGCGCCATCAGCCCGGGGGCAACTACCTGAAGCGCTGAAGAATCAAATAGTTGTAGCGATAAGTCGCAGTAACAAACTCTTGTTTTTGATGTTTCTCAAGAAACCTCAAGCACAATTGGCCGAATAGCAAAATGGTTATGCAGCGGATTGCAAATCCGCCCACGCCGGTTCGATTCCGGCTTCGGCCTCCACATTCGAAAGCCCCGTAGATCAAGGTCTACGGGGTTTTTTATTGGGCGCAGGAAAGTGAAGTGTTCCATTACTTTGGGCATGGTGTTCCATAACTAATTCACTTTGTGGGCTTGGCGATGGCTCCGATACGCCGGTAAACCCGTTCCGTAATCCCTTCTTTTGAGTGCCCAAGAAGCGCGCTCGCCTCTGAAATGTCTGCGATTTCTGACGCGGCCTTTGGCCTGATATCACGAAATTGAAATTGCATGATCCGCTTTGCCTCCTCCTCAGATCCCGATGCTCTTGCCCTGTCAGCGGCAAGCAGGCGGGTGGCGTCCCAACGATTGCGCATCATTTGCCAGGACACCCGCACACCGCTTTTGCTGAGAATGAAGTAAGGCGAGGTGTGAGCAGCATTGCGCTGCATGATTTGGTCAAGCAACAGCCCTAGACTGCTGCGGCCGATACTGGTGTTCAAGTGAATGCGCAGGCGCTTGCCGGTCTTGCCTTGTCGTACCAGCAGAAAATCCCCCGCCATGTCGTCGCGGCGCATCGCCAAAACATCTGCCGGGCGTTGCCCTGTCAGATAGGCTAAGTCCATTGCGTCCCGAACTTCTTGTGGTGCGCAGCCATATACGGCTGCCCATACTTCGTCATTGGCGTAATAGTCCCTGGGCTTCTCTTTGTTCTTGCGAACACCGAGGCACGGATTCTCCTGTCGAGTTAACCCCCACTCCCTGGCAATGTTGAATACATGCGAGAGCAAGGCGAGCTCTCTATTAGCTCGCGTCTTGGCTGATCGGGCATCGCGGTATTGGGCGACCATAGACGGCGATATTGCATCAATGGGCGCGTCATCAAATACCGCTCTCAGCTGGCGAAGTTCGGCAGCATTGTCTTTTTGCGTCCTCGGGGCCTTTTTTGGAATGATGTCTCTGGCGTATCGATCAAATATCCCTCTCATTACAAGCAGGTCTAAAGGTTTTTCTTTCGACTCCAGTTCGGCCCACTTCATACGGGCCTGGTTAATATCCTTGCCCAGCGGAATGTCATGGCCCGTTGCATCGCGGTAATAGTAAGCCGTCCACACTTTCCCGTTTTTACGTAGGCGCGTGCGCTGATACATCCTTGGCGGTAGGTGTTGGTTTTCGGTTTTGCGAGGGCGCATTTCAACTTACTCGAGAAAAGTCAGGGGTCCAGGTAGGGGCTGGTGGTGGGGGTTGGGCTGCGAGTGTTGGCGAAATTATTCCGAGCTTCATGCGGGCGAACATACGGCCAACGAGAGGGCGACCACCGCGACTTTCGATAAAGACCCAGTTGCGAGCCTTGAGCCATTGGCGCTGATAGCCACGGTGTTTGTAGCCGGTAAGGTCGGCCAGCTCTTCCTCGGAGAGGATTTCAGTTTCCATTGGCGTGTCTCCATGCCGCCGCGCTGGGCGGCAGAAGGTTGATGGGATCAGAGAGTCAGTACATGGCCGAATGGCACGCGGAACCCTGAAGCGTTGCGGTGGCCACCGCCTCCGTACTGGTTGGCAATTTCCGAAACATCCATTCCTTCATCAGTGCTGCGCAGGCTGAACACTCGTCCGGTCGGCGTATCCCAATAGCAGGCTGCAAAGGGTTCGCCCTGGGCCATTAAGTGGCCGGCATCGCTGGTCAGTGTGTAAGGTAGGGATGCGACAGGTACGTCGAAACCTCCGATCAGCATCCTTCGCTTTGTCACGCCAACTAACTCTGCTAAATCCTTGTGATGCTTGCGCTCAATTGCGGCCCCATCGGATACCAGGGTGAGTACATCAGCGGCCATAAGTTGGTCCCATACTTCAAAGTCGTAGGGGTAGCTGAACAGGTTGGCTTGGATCTCCCGCGTTCCTTCAAGCTTGAACAGCCAAAGGTCGCGATCTTCGATGTGCCGCAGTAACTGAGGGGGCTCTTGGCCTGGGAAGTAGTGATCCCACGCGAGCATTGCCCCGCTTCTGTTCATATCGAAACAGCAGGCGATCGATGGGCCGTTTTGTGAGTTGGCCATGTCGTGCGCTGTTTTCCATCCGAGTAGTGGGGTCCCGTCATCGCGGCGGGTATCTTCTTCAATGCCTGCGTGGAATGGCTCAAAGCGCCCCAAATCTTCGGCCGCGCTCTTGTGATGGTCGAGCACGATTATGCTTTTCGCTCTCCACGCGAGCTCCGCCAGTACGTCGTACTTGTAGCTGAAGTCGACGAGAACAACGTCTTTTCCAGTTACATCCGGTGGCTCTTGGCCGTAGACACCAGGTACAAACTCGACATTAGCCCCAAGGGCTTTGCGAACTACCCATGCTGCACCGAAGCCATCGGCGCAGTTGCCGTGGTAGATGCACATGGTTTTCGATTTGTTTTCAGGCATGACTTCGTCCTTGCCGCTATAGCGGCTGACTTTGAAGGGGGGGTGATTAGGAAGCGGCTTTCAATGCTTCGATGATTCGCTGTCCAGCCAGCGGCGGTACCGCGTTGCCGGCCATGTGCATTGTCAGTCGGTGGTTGTCCGGGCGCAGGGTGTCTGCCGGGAAGGACTGTGCGGCCAGGGCCTCGCCGGCGCTGAGCATCCGCATGCGGTCACCGTCGACCAGGGCCCATCGGTCCAGCGTGGTAATGGTGCCGATCGGGCGGTTGATGTCGCGCCCGGTCAGGCCTGAGCCCTTGCCGTAATAGGGCATGATGAACCGCTCGCCGAAGCTTTGGCGGCCATTGCGCACTCGATCCAGAGTGGCCTGGGCTCGGCCCGGCTTCTCGATTGGTGACCAGCGGCCGGCGTCAAAGTTGAGGAAGCTGGCTGCTGGCACATGCTGACGCCGGTGCAGCTCGAGCATCAGCGGCGCCTTGCTGCGGGTCAGGACCAAGAACAGTCGGACTCGATGCTGTGGCACACCTAAGTCGGCGCAGTCCACGACGTGCGGTGCTACCTGGTAACCCAGCGCCTGCACTGCCGCGACCCAAGCCGGGTACAGTGCCCAGTCGGTGAACTCCTCGACGTTCTCCACCAGTCCAGCTTCAGGCCGATGAAACTCCAGCGCCGACACCACCGCCCAGGCAGTCGAGCGTGATGAGTCGTGCTGCGGGTTGCCGGACTTCTTGCCGCGGGCTTTCGAGTGCCCCTGGCAGCATGGGGAAGCCAGCAGCAGGTCGTGCGGCGGGACCTTCTCCCATTGCGCCTGGTGCAAGTCCTGGCAGACGTGCTGTGTTTCCGGGTGGTTGGCGCTATGCCACTCAACCGCAACCGGCCAATGGTTAGCGGCCCAGAGGACATCTACACCCGCATTGCGGGCGCCGGTAGACCATCCGCCGAGTCCGGCGAACAAATCGATTGCTGTAGTCATGAGGTCACCGCGCCCAGTATATTTGGGGGAACTTTCAGGAGTGGGATTTATGATCGGGAATTGCTGCCAAGAAGCTATGGAAGAGGTGGAAGCAACAGGCACCTCTGAGAAATTTCAGAAGGGAGAAACTGTCGAAGACCGTGGTCGGTTAGTCACTCCATTCAAATGCACGGAGTGCGGTGATCGCTGGCAGCGACAGGTCGATACTCGCGCTCCGGACAAATGTAATTGGCATCCAGTGGGCCGGTAGGGCGTGGTTAAAGCGCCATCTCGAACTGGGTTTTCCGGTGCCAGATTGGTTAACTATTGTGCGCTTCTATGCGGTCGTCGATCACGCAGGCGACTGCGCGCTTGAGTTGGTCGGTGAGCTGGGTCGGAAGACTGCGCAGCGTCAGGGTGCCCCCGGCTTCGTCGAATTCGATTTTCGAGCCCAGCAGGTGCTGCTCGAAGCTGATCGATAAGCCATCGATGCGGCCGGTGAAGCGCCGGAATTTGTTGAGGGTCTTTTTGTCCGCGGGGATGGTGGCAGACAGGCCGTAGTCCTTGCCCCGGATAAAGTCGGCGAACATCTTCGGCTGGTCCTCATCGATCAGTTCCGACAGCTCGTCGAGGGTGATCGGCTCGCCAATCTTGGCCTGGGCCATTGAGTAGCTGACCAGCGCCTGAGTCTTCTCGCGGGCGCTGTCTTCGTGCAGGTCCTCAGCTGTGACAAAGTCGCTGAACGCCTTGAGCAGAGTGCGCGTTTCTCCCGGCCCGTCGACGCCTTCCTGGCAGCCAATGAAGTCGCGGAAGTAGTCGGTTGCTTTGCGGCCCTTCGAGCCTTTCAGGTATGAAACGTATTGCCGCGACTTAGGGTTGCTGCGCCATTCCGAGATATTGATCCGTGCTGCCAGGTTGATGTTGCCAAAGTCCAGATGCTTGGAAGGCGTGTCACTAAGGTCAGCACCCACCGTGATCCCCTCGCTGTGCTGGAGCAGTGCAATAACCAGGTAATCGGTCATGCCTTGCTGGTAGTGCGCGAACAAGACGTGGCCACCAACGGAAAGATTCGACTCCTCCATCAGCTTGGTCAGGTGCTCAACGGCGACGCGGCTGAATTCGATAAAGTCGCCGCCGTCGACATAGGCCCGCAGCCAGCCGCTGAATGGGTAGGCACCTGATTCAGCGTGAAACAAGCCCCAACCCTTGCCAGTCTTTGCGTTGTAGGCTTCGTTCAGATCGTGGAGCAGGTTCTCAGTGACCTGTGATTCGGCCAGTTCTGTGCCGCTGACGTGCAAAACTGCGGGGGAGCCATCTGGCTTCTTGTCGATCTTATGGATGATGCTGTGACGGATAGGCATGGGCTTACCTCGGAATAGCGCCGCCCTCCGTGACCGGATGCAGCGAGGTTATTTATCGTTAGTGACGTGCAGGCGTGACAATCAATGAAGGCGGATAAACTCCGCTAATTGATGATCGGTCATGCGGTCGGCGCCGCGAATGAAGCGCGATATCAGGTCCTGCTCTTCATCAATCCCGGTGCGCGCCATGGTACGTTTCAGCGCGGCGTCATCGTTGTGATAGAGGGCCGTGACAATCTTGCGTGACAACAGGAGCGCTTCTTTTTCCTTTGCGCTCAATTTGTCCCGCACGCGCTGTTCGCGCTTGCGCTCGGTTGCAGATTTGGCCATGGCCTTTCTCTTCAAGTCCGTATGGGGGCAGTGGGAGTAGAGGGTGATGTGTAGTGGCAAGTTGCTATAGCTTTGTGATCAACTAAACGGTCTGAACTACTACTCAAAGGATTCACATGAAACTGAAAATCACCGCCCTGTGCCTGCTCGCTGTGTTGGGTGGCTGCACAACCGCCGGTCCATACGTCACGAACATCTCTAGCGATGGTCGCAATGGCCTGAACATTGAGCGGTGCGCTGTGAAGCTGAACGCATTTATGGGAACCGTTAGCACTACAGAATGCACAAGCCAGAACCTGCAGCTCAGCCGTAACAACTAATGGCGCGACCTCTGCCCGGAGTGCTGACTTTTCAACTGTGAGCGCGCTGGGCGGCAGATGGTGTTGAGTTTTTCGAAGGCTGCGCCTTACTGAGGCGTTGATGCGTCTCACAGATGGCTCCCGAAGAAGACGAAAACGGCCAGTATTGCGCCGATGCGTAAAGCCCAATTTCGCAGGTGTTGCCCGAATTGCTTGATGTTGAACTGCGCGGCTTTGGCTTCCAGTTCCCGGGCATGGCTGGTGGCGTTGTTGTGACCGAAGCGCTCGGCTACGACCACCCCAGTAGCCCGGTTGATCAGCGAGAAGGTGTTATTGCCGCTTGGGCGCACAATGATCAGCGGAGCCAGTGGCGGCGGCATTACGCCGGGCTTTTGGTAAAACTCGGCAGTGGCCTGGCGTGTGCGTTCGCGCAACCCTTCAAGAATTGCGCAGCGCTTGGCGAAAGATGTATGCATGGTCGATCCTCGAAAGGGTTACGGTTATTCGTCAGCACTCAGGCGCTGCGCTGTTTGCCGATGGGCGCGCAATGGAGTGCTGACGAATAAACGCAGGTATTAAAAAGCCCAGTCGAAACCGGGCCGTGTTGCACTCTTAAAACACCACCGTATGTAAGAGCCTGGCTGTGCGGGCGTGCCCGTCTTTGATTACTTGTGCATGGCTAAATCCTCCGTTTTGATCGTCAGCAGGGCGGGGTGATACAGGTGTCCAGCGTCTGCTGGGTTGGCGTCCGCATCGGTCTGTACTCAAGCGGGGTAATGCCCAAGATCAGACCGATGCGTCCTGGTGCTGGGGAGTACCAGGGGCTCGGGCAGTTAGCGACAGGCTGTCGTGGCGCTGGTTGATTCGGGTTATACGGTCAGCTCAAGTGCGTCGGCGCGGCGCACCAGGCGCATTTCGGCGAAGCGACGTTCTGAGGGGCGACGGTCGCGGCGCGACATTTCGCTGTCTGTAGCGGCGTGCAAGGCGATCAGCCCGGCCAGTAGCAAGCAGAGTGGGCTGATGATCTGTCGACGCATTGCTTCGGCGACCATTGCGCCCTGACGGTGAACGCCAAGCTTGTACATGGCACAGGCCAGTCGCTTGACCACGGTGCCCGGCGCAATGTCGAACGCTCTGGCGATCTCTTTGGCGGTCAGTCCCTGGGCAACTGACAGCACGAATTGCAGTTCCCGCGGCGCAAGGCCTCGGCCGAGGTGGCCTTTCCATGCACCGTCTACGATTGTCGATTCCATGATGTTTACTCGGTTGTTTTCCCGATGCACCCGGCAAGCCAGGTGCAGCAGTGAAAGTGTCCGTTAGCAAGCCTGAGCGCCGAATGTCGGTGGCCTAAGCGATGCCTTGTTGCGTGCTGTTCCCTGAACTCAAACGCCGTATGGCGTCAGGGCTTGTCTGTAGGTTGTTAAAGAGCGTTCCGGTTACCCGAGCCCTGTTGGGGCCTGTCGAGCCAGTGTGGCTACTCGACGAGGCAAAGATAAGCCAATGCCTATTTTGTGTAAATAGGCATTAGCTAATTATTTTCCTGTGGACGTGAAAAAGCCCGCGTTGGCGGGCTTCAGTTTGTTGCTGGAAACAGGTGCTCGGTTGGCTGGTTTAGCCAGCCAGGCGGGGTTCAGCCGTACAGTTTGGCTGTCGACTTCAAGGCATCGGTATGCAGAAAAATATCGTCCAGGGTTTCTATCGGGTGCCGAGTTTCTTTTTTGTCAGCATCGAACAGGCCGAGGTATTTTTGCGCACGGTTGAAGTGGAGGCGGGCGATGGGCTTTCTGTTGTTGTCATCAAGAAGAATGCCGAAATAGCTCTGGGTGTCACGAGCAACGATGCGTTTGGCATCAACCTCGGTACGCACAATCGCTTTGACGATGTTGTAGCCTTCAGTTTCTTCTTCAGTCGTAACAATCAGATCCTTCTCTTCGTCTGCCGGGAGTTCAACCTCTGGTGTAAGAGAGGGCGTCACGGGCTGACTTGAAAACACCGGCTGAGTATTACCGCTGATAGCGGACTTGAGGCGTTCGTTAATTTGGTCACCGAGAAACTGCACTGTAGCCTTTCTGGTCAGGTGGCCGAACTGTTCGCGGACTTTTTGGGTAATGACGCCATCGTAAATTCGAGAAGCGAAAAGCCTTACGAAATCATCGTCAGGCTCATTGAATTGAGCAGCCAGGATACGTTTGATTTGGCCGACATATTTGAGCTCGCCTGCGGCGCTGATGATGGAGTCCACATCAAACGCCGATTTGGTCAGTTTTTGCAGCTCAGGGATGGCGTGTTCGTCGATATTCAGGAGGTCGAGTTCTAGAAAGGGCTTCTCGTCCATTTTGTTCGGGGCGTCCAGGTCGGTGAAGAACTTGTAGACCTGGCCGTTTGTAAGAATGGAAATGCGTGCGCTTGTGACATGGAAGTAGCGGAAGAGCTGGCCGGCATGGTTGATGTTCAACGGCTCGCCGATTTTCTTGCTTTCAATGAGGATCTGAATGGCACCATCTTTCAGGATGGCGTAATCAACCTTTTCGCCTTTTTTCGTGCCGATATCGGAGGTGAACTCAGGCACTACTTCAAGCGGGTTGAAAACGTCATAACCCAGAATTGACTGGATAAAGGGCATGATAAAAGCATTTTTAGTTGCTTCTTCGGTTTGAATGGCTGCGCTCTGTTGTCGAATTTTTGCCGCTAATCCTGCGAGCTTTTCTTCAAATTCCATGATTCCCTCCACAGGGAAAAATTTTCTACAGTTTGCGAGCATTCCATGCGAGAAGAACCCTTGCCTGGATATGGACGCGTTCGAGTTGTGCGCCTTCAATCACAATTGCCGGATAAATCGGGTTGTCAGAAATCATTCTCAGCGAGCCGCCGGTCATTCGCTGCAGCCGCTTGATGAACAGGTCGCCATCCAGGGTGAAGACGTAAATCGCGTCCGTCCGAATCTCAGTGATGCCGCGATCAACGAGCAAAGAGTCACCATTACGGAAGGTGCCATCCATGCTATCGCCGTCACCATCAATGATGGCGAGGTTCTCTAGTCTGGAGTAATTGAGGCCTTGGCTTTTGAGCCAGTCAACGTGAACAGTTATATCCCGTATGACTTCGGTGTTGTGTTCGGGAGGACTTCTGCCTGGCCCCATAGATGCCGTTACATCAAGGTGGGGGATGGTGAAGAAGTTAATGTCTGCGCTCTTTCTGCGAAAGTTAATGGCAAACACGTTGCTCTCCTGATCAACATCAGTTGCTTGCACAACAGGACTCGATACAGATAGAAAATCGGACACGCGATCGCTAAGACCCCAGTGCGAGGGCTTAGCCACATCCGAGAAATAGTCCATCAGCTCCATGAGCTTGGCTTTGTCTATTCGCCCAGTCTTCACCCAACCCTGGACAGACGGAGGCGCCACGCCGAAATCTTCGGCGAGCTTCTTTTTTGAAACACCTTTGGCGAGTCGAGCTTGCTCGATGGCTGCGCCTAATTCTTTACCTGTAAGCATTGCCTAATTAAGCCTATCCGCAGGTTGAGTAGGCAATAGCTTGTCCGTGATTAGCTAATGCCTTATATTTGCCCGGCGATCTAACGGAGAACATCCATGACACCAGCACAAGCAGCTCGGGAGGCGGCCCGCATCGTAGGGAGCCAGACCGATCTGGCAAAGCGCCTTACCGTCTCAGCCCCGACTGTCAGTCAGTGGTGCTCTGGCGACCGGCCAATTCCCCCACCAAGAGCTCTGCAAATCGAAGCTTTGACAAAAGGCCAAGTAAAACGCGGTGACCTTTGCCCATCGTTTCCCTGGTCCGAGATGGTCGCGTAGTCCAGAGATTCGATTGTCAGGCCATTTGGCACAAGGGAACAGCACCTCGGATTAGCTGTTAATCCATCCAGTTACCAAATCGCAGGCAAAAAAAAGCCGGTGGCTAGACCGGCTTCTTCACAACTTCTTTCGGGGGCCATTATGTGCACCATTTGTTCATCACGCAACACCGCTGACGTGATACCTCGCCTTGCACCATTACTTGCCACGACCACCGCACAGGAGGCCGTGTAATGGCCCGCATCCGCACGATCAAACCCGAGTTCTGGACCAGTGAACAGGTCATGGAATGCAGCCCTTTGGCGCGCCTGTTGTTTATAGGTGTGTGGAATTTCTGCGACGACGCGGGGAACCATCCAATGTCGGCCAAGACCCTGAAGGCACTGGTATTCCCGGGCGACGACATCACCTCGGCGAAGGTCGGTGAACTGCTCGCTGAGTTGTCAACGAATGGGCTGATCGATCTCTACGAGGTGTCGGGTAAAGAGTACCTGCACGTCAACGGCTGGAAGCATCAAAAGATCGACCGACCGACGATCAAGCACCCTGCATATCGACTGACTATCGACGCTGACTCGGCGAGTGCTCGACGAGCCCTCGCCGAGGAGCCGCCAGAGCCTAGACGAGCCCTCACCCCCGGAAGGGAAGGGGAATATAAGGGAGAAAACCCACCCAACGCGCACGAGACGTTCGACCCACGCGAAATGGTCGCCATGACCCTGGACTGGTTGCCAGATCCAGAAACCCTAAAAACCTATGCCGTTCACGTTGGCCTGTCTGGCGCTCTGTTCACTCCAGCGGTAATTGCCCTGTTCACCTGCCACTACGAGCCGAAGGGTGTGATCAACACCCAGGCCGAGTGGGTGAGCATGCTGGTCAAGTGGGTGCAGCGTGATCAGGTCAAGAGCGCCGGAACCAACGTCAGCCGCTTCCCGGGCAAGCCCCGTTCTGACGAACCCTTTGACGATGAAAACACCGACTGGCTGCATCAGGAGGCCACCCAATGAATCAAGTTTCAGTGATTGCCACCGGCCTGTGGGCCAAGGTCCAGACCGGCCAATTTATCGCTGCCGGTGAAAGCGAAAACATCCAGCCTGCCGCCGAGCTGTCCCAGGCCACGGCCAAGGTTATCAACGGCCTGTTCCGCGAACTGCGATCGATCTTCCCTGCGTGGAAGCAGGCTTGGCCGGATATGGCGACCTACAAAGCGGCCAAGCAGCAGTGGATGCGGGGTTTTCTCGAAGCGGGCATCTGCAGCACCGAGCAGCTGCGGTTCGGCCTGATGCAGGCCCGCCAAGCAGCCAAGGACTTTGTACCGAATGTGGGCGTGTTCATCGGTTGGTGCACACCTACGGCGGAAATGCTCGGCTTGCCGAGATTGGCAGCGGCTCACCGAGAGGCTTGCCGTAACGCGCATCCGTCCATGGCCGGGCAGGCGAAATGGTCCCATGACGCGGTGTGGCATACGGCCAAAGAGTGCAGCTTTGAAAACCTCAACCGGCTGTCCCACGACCTGAGCATCAAGCTGTTTGAGCGCAATTACGCCATCACGGTGCGCCGCATTCTGGCGGGCCTGCCGTTGCAGAAAATGCCGCTGGCTTTGCCGCCACGAGCTATCGAGCGCAGCGCACCTGAAGTGGGCAACAAGGCTCTGGCGGCGCTGCGGGCCATGCGTTCGGGAGTTGCTGCACATGCCTAACCCTCACCTGGCCCCGGTTGAGTCGAGCGCCTACCGTTGGGCTGTTCACTGCTGCTCCTACAAGCTCGATTTGAGCCATAAGCCCGACCAGGCCGTGGCCCTGTTTGAGCATGAAAGTGCGGCACACACGTTTGGTCGCCTGATGTGGCCAACCACTTACGAGGTTGTCGACCGGCAACCCCCGCAGGAAGGTGACCGTTGAACACCAAAATCCAAACCCTGACCGTGAAGCTGTCCGACGCCGAGATCGGGCGTAATGCCAAGCTTGAGCATGTGCGTGACCTGCGTGATGCCGGTCACCCGGCGCTGCACTTTCGCTTCTCCAAGAACCGCACCAGGGGCTCCTGGTACTTGCTCAACAAGCGCCGCTGGCACCGCATCGGCGCCTTCCCGGACTTGAGCGCCAAGCAGGTGCTGGCCGCGCTGCCGGCCGTGCGCCTGCGCGTTTCGGCTGATGCAGGCTCGACCATTTCCCAGTGGGTTACCACGGGCGAGCTGCTCAACTGGTACGCCGATCGTATGGCCCGCGACCGCAGCCTGTCGGCCAAGCGCAAGAACACCGGCGCCTCGGCCATGAAGTGCCACCTGCTGCCGCGCCTGGGTGAGTTGCCGCTGGTGGAGGTCAACAAGGCGACCCTCGATAATCTGTTCATGTGGCCGCTGCAGGAAGCTCTTTCAATCGATTACGTGCGCCTCGCGTTCCAGCTGCTGGCCCTGGCATTCCGGCAGGCGTTGAAGCTGGGCCTGATCTCGTCCAACCCGATGGCGGGCATCAAGTTCAGCGACTTCTCCAAGGCCAAGGTAGGGATCAAGCCGTCGCGTCTGCGTGGCGTGCAATTGCAGGATCTGCTGGGCGAACTGGGTCAGGCCATGGTGAGCGATCCGGCTGACGCCATGCTGGCCCTGATGATGCTGTGCCACGGCACCCGGATCGGGGAAACCCGGCAAGCACGCTGGCCGCATATCAGTCTGGCCGAACGCGAGTGGTTCATTCCGGCTGAACACACAAAGACCGGCGTGGAGCATCACCTGCCATTGACTGACCAGGTGCGCGCCCTGTTGATCCAGTACCGCGAAACCCAAACCGCCCGCGGCTATGAGGGCCAGTACCTGTTTCCGGCGCGCAATGGCAAGGCGCTGAGCGAAGGGCAGGCCAGTGCCGTGTTCACCCGGTTGGGCAAGGGCGACTGGACCAGCCACGACCTGCGCAAAGTAGCCCGTACCGGCTGGGCAGACCTCGGTATTGACCACCTGATCGGTGAGCTGCTGATCAATCACGCGATGGGCCACAACGTGAAGGTGTACATCCAGTCGGACGTGATGGGCCGCAAGCGTGACGCGCTGGAGAAGTGGCACGACCATCTAGACCAGAAGGGTTTCAACCTGATCCACGGGCAGACAGGCGTTAGATTCGGAGAATCCGGTAATACGCTGGAGGCCGCTAACGGCAAGGCTTACAGCGCTATTCAGAAAACAACCATAGGTGAGGATTAAAAATGATGATTCGCAAAACGCTGCACCGACCTTTGGGTGATACCGAACACATGCTTGAGCAATGGGGCTGGTGGCGAATGGACGGGATGGGGATTCCCAGCTATGCCTCGCCAATGCTGGCCTTGATGCGTGACGCGCTGCCTTCCAGTACGAAGTCTTACACCATCACTGATGAGCTGGCCTGCGCCGTTGACGGGGCGTTGGCCAAGCTGTGCAAGCGTGACCAGCAGATGGGCGATATGGTGTGGTTGTACTACGGATCCAAATGGCCGGCAGTGCGGGTAGGTCGCCACTACAAGGTGAGCGAAATGAAGGCGCGAGAGCTGATCAAGGCGGGCGTGGCATGGATCGACTGCGTTCTGGAGACCCTGCGCGAAGCTGCGTAAAAAGAGTTGTCCATATGGAATAGCTCTGTTTTCATAGCACCGTGTTTAGCTGTTACAGCGGGACACCACAGAGAAAGCCCGACCATTGAGTCGGGCTTTTTGCCTTATCGGGCTACACCTGTTGCTGAGTGTGCTTCCAGTGCTTTCAATTGATCGTTAAAGTCATTTTCGCAGCTATCCGCTAACGCCTTCATCGCGTGCATCATCATGATGAGCGAATTTCGAAGCTCAACAGGATTATCTTCGGATAGATCAAGGTGGTTTTTAGCAGTAACTAGCAAACGATCGAACTCAGTACGCTTGAACATATCAATCTCCCTTTGGTGATTGATAAATATACAAGGCCCAGCCATCGCGCTGGGCTTTTTCGTTTTCGGCCCCGCCACACCCATCGCCTCAAGCTGGGAGTGCTGTCGGGGCCGAACCCATTCTGCTCCCAGCTCGGGAGGACACCGGATGCCTCATATGCCTGATAAGCCAGACACCTGGGTGATAGCGCTCGCGTGGCTGAGTCAGCACTCGCCGACGATCTATGCCGCCACACTGTCCTTTGTAATGGCGGCGCTGCGAATCATCTATGGCGGCGGCACTCGGCGGCAGGCGATGCTCGAAGCAACCATCTGCATGCTGCTCACCACCAGCCTGATCGCGGTACTGGAGTACTTCGGCCTGCCGTCCAGCCTGGCTACACCGGTAGGTATCTGGATTGGTTTCTTGGGTGTGAAGAAGATCGCCGACCTGGCTGACCGCTTTGCTGACTTCAAGCTGCCACGGCGGTCCGAGTAATGGCCTGCAGCGGATGCGCCGCCCGGCGCGAACAACTCAACAAGTGGAAGGCGATTGCATATGAGCGAGCAGCAGAGCTCTTTGGCTGGCCTGCTCAGCCAGGTACTGGCGGAACAGATCAAGCAGACAGCGATCCTCCAACGGATAGCGACCCAGCAGACCCAATTGATCACAGCCTTGGCGGAAGAGGGGATTGAGCAGGACCCCGAGTCAGAGCCTCTGACCTACATGAGCGGCGCACCGCGCCATCCAGCATGAGCCGCCTCAAGACACTGGCTACACGCCTGCAACCCCAAGCCAATCGCATCGCAACCGCAGTGCCTGGGTCATGGCGCAGTGACAAGGCCACCTCGACCCAGCGCGGTTACGGCTACGCATGGCAACAGGCGCGACTGGTGCACCTCAATGCCTATCCCCTGTGTGTCTACTGCGAGCGTGATGACCGGGTGACAGCGGCCAGCGTGGTCGACCACGTCATCCCGCACCGTGGCGACATGACGCTGTTTTGGGATCGCAGCAATTGGCAGTCGCTGTGCAGACCTTGCCACGATATCGTCAAAAAGCGTGAGGAATCAGCAGGTTGAGCGACCTTGCAATGTCAATCTTTATTGTTCGTTTCGGTCACAAATATGCAAATAAGAATACTTATCAATAAAGTTGTTGCAATTTATTCTCATTTATGATTGTGAGAATGATTCTTATTCGATTTAATGAGAATGTTTCTCATTTGATGGAGGGGGGAGGGTAAAACTCCAGAGGTCTTTTGCTCCTAGACCACCCATCCCCGCACGCGCACATTTTTTCCCCTTTTCAGGAATTTTTGTTAATGGCTTTAACACCCAAGAAGCGGGCATTCGTCGACGCTTTGCGGGGCGGTGCCTCAAACAAGGACGCAGCCATCGCCGCAGGCTACGCGGCGTCCAGCGCATCGGCCGCCGGTTCTCGGCTGGCAAAAGACCCTTACGTCATGGCCGCAATGGCCGGGACGACCTTTAACAAAAAAGTTAACAAAATTGTTAAAGCTCCAGCAGCGCAACAACCGGCTGCTGATGCGCCGCAAGCAGCTGACCTCGATGACGGCCCCGGCTTCGATTTGAACAGGGCCTTGTCATTCTCCGACCCGAAAGCGTTCCTGCTGGCTGCCATGAATGACCATGAGGCCGAGGCAAAGCTGCGGGTCGATGCCGCCAAAGCGCTGATGCCCTTTATGCACCCGCGCAAAGGCGAGACCGGCAAGAAGACTGAGCGCGAAAACGCGGCGAAGGTTGCCGGGGCAGGGCGCTTCGGCTCAAGCCCACCCCCATTGAAGGCGGTGAAGTAAATGCAATGGACGACTGCCTGCCCGGACTGGGAGCAAAAACTGCGCCTGGGGCAGTCGATCATCCCGGCGCCGCTGTTCCCGCAGGAGGCCGAAGCCGGTCTGGCGGTGTTGCGCGAACTGAAGATCGTCGACGCCCCAGGCAGCCCGACTATTGGCGAGTCCTGCGCCGAGTGGGTGTTCGACTTTGCCGGGGCGATCTTCGGCGCCTACGACTACACCACCGGGCGCCGGATGATCTCGGAATACATGCTGTGCATTCCGAAGAAGAACTCCAAGTCGACCATTGCTGCCGGGATCATGCTTACCGCGCTGATTCGCAATTGGCGCCTGTCGGCCGAGTTCATCATCTTAGCCCCGACCAAGGAAATTGCTGACAACTCATTCAAGCCTGCTGCCGATATGGTCAAGCACGATGAAGAGTTGCGCGACCTGATGCACGTCCAACCGCATCTGCGCACCATTACTCATCGCGAAACCGGCGCCACGCTCAAGGTGGTGGCTGCCGATGGCGACACGGTGGGCGGCAAAAAGGCCGTGGGCGTGCTGATCGACGAAGCCTGGCTGTTCGGCAAGAACGTCAAGGCGCCGGACATTATCCGCGAGGCCACCGGCGGCTTGGCGTCACGGCCTGAAGGCTTTGTGATCTGGCTGACTACGCAGTCCAACGAGCCGCCTGCCGGTGTGTTCCGCGAAAAGCTCAAGTACTCCCGCGCCGTGCGTGACGGGCGTATCGATGACAACCAGTTCCTGCCTGTGATCTACGAGTTTCCGCAGGCGATGATCAAAAGCGGCGAAGCCCGCCTGGTTGAAAACTTCCACCTGGTGAATCCGAACATGGGGTTCTCGGTGGATGAAGCCTTCCTGCTGCGCAGCTTCAAAATGGCGCAGGAAGCGGGCGAAGAAGAGCTGCGCGGCTTTCTGGCCAAGCACGCCAATATCGAAGTCGGTCTGGCTCTGCTGTCCGAACGCTGGGCCGGGGCGGACTTTTGGGAGGTACAGGGCAAGCGCCCTGGCTTGAGCTTCGATGACCTGCTACGCCAGTGCGAAGTGATTGATATCGGCATCGACGGCGGCGGGCTGGATGACTTGCTGGGCTTTGCAGCGGCTGGTAGGCATCGGGTGACACGCGAGTGGTTGTTGTGGAATCACGCTTGGGCTCACCCCTCGGTGTTGGTCCGTCGCCAGTCCGTCGCTGCCAACTTTCACGACTTTGCCAAAGACGGAAACCTCACCCTGGTCGACCAGATCGGTCAGGACGTGGAGCAGGTAGCCAATCTGGTTGCCCGGGTTGAGCAATCCGGCCTGCTGGACAAGGTCGGGCTCGACCCGGCGGGTATCGGCGCGATTCTCGACGCCCTGGTCGAAGCCGGCGTACCCGAAGAAAAGGTCATTGGTATCTCTCAGGGCTGGAAGCTCGGCGGCGCAATCAAGACCGCTGAGCGAAAGCTGGCCGAAGGCACCTTGATCCACGGCGGCCAGCCAATGATGGCCTGGTGCTGCGGCAACGCCAAAGTCGAGCCACGTGGCAACTCGATCCTGATCACCAAGCAGGCGTCGGGCTCGGCCAAGATCGATCCACTGATGGCCACGTTTAACGCGGTGACGCTGCTGTCACTGAATCCCATGCCCTCGGCAAACATCGATGACTTCCTTAATCGACCAATGAGTATGTAATGGCAGACACCGACTACAGCATTGACCTGCGCACCCGCAGTCCGTTCTGGGCGCGTATGGCGAGCTTCTTCGTTGGTGGGCGTCTGGTCTCTCCCGAGAGGGGCTCGCAGACCGGGCCTGTCTCCGCCACCGGCGTGGTGGGTGACTCAGTCGTCAACGATGAACGCTCGCTACAAATCTCCACTGTGTTCGCCTGCGTGCGGTTGATCTCAAGCGTAACGGCCTGCCTGCCGCTGGACGTGTTTGAAACCAAAGGTGAGGATCGCTCCAAGGTTGGCTTTGATAATCCGCTGGCACGCCTGCTGCGTTACAGCCCCAACCAGTTTATGACGGCCTTCGATTTTCGCGCCGCCATGACCATGCAGCTTTGCTATTACGGCAATGCCTACGCACTGATCGAGCGCAACAGCGTGGGCGACATCATTAGTCTGGTGCCGCTGATGTCGGTCAATATGGACGTGCGACTAGAGGGCAAGCGGGTTGTGTACCGCTACCGCCGTGACAGTGAATACGCCGACTTCAAACAGTCGGAGATTTTCCACCTCAAGGGCTTTGGCTTTAACGGGCTGGTGGGACTTTCCCCGATTGCCTTTGGCGCCAAAACAGTCGGTGTCGCGGTGGCGATGGAGGATCAGCAGCGCGACTTCTATGCCAATGGTGCGAAGTCGCCGCAGATCCTTATGACCGGCGACGGTAAGACACTCAACAAGGCCCAGCGCGATCAGCTTGAGGAGAACTTCAAGGAGATCTCCGGCGGGCCGGTCAAAAAGCGTCTGTGGGTGCTGGAGGCGGGGTTCACCACCCAGGCCATCGGCGTCAGCCCGCAGGACGCCGAAACCATGGCAGCGCGCAAGTTTCAGGTCAGCGAACTGGCCCGGTTCTTCGGCGTGCCGCCGCACCTGGTGGGAGATGTCGAAAAATCCACTAGTTGGGGCTCCGGCATCGAGCAGCAGAATCTCGGTTTCCTGCAGTACACCCTGGACCCGTACCTCGAAATCTGGGAAACCAGCATTTTGCGCTGGCTGATCAAGCCCGCGGACTTGGGCCGCATCCACGCCGAGCACAACCGCGACGGATTGTTGAGCGGTGACTCGACGGCACGAGCCAATTACATGAAGACCAAAATCGACACGGGCCTGCTCACGGTGAACGAGGGCCGGCGCGTTGATAACCGTCCGCCACTCCCCGGCGGCGACGTCGCAACCCGGCAGTCTCAGAACGTGCCGCTTACCCAACTTGGCAAAACGAACCCCGCACCCAGCGGGGTTTAGTTCTTCTGGAGACTGAAATGCCGAGCATTTGCAAAACACTGGCCTTCGATCAGGCCGCAATCAAGTTTTCCAGCGGCGGCTCCCAGGGCATTTTCGAAGGCTATGCCAGCGTCTTCAGCGTGGTCGATAGCGACGGCGACATTATCGAGCCGGGCGCCTTTGCTGCCGCACTGAAAACCCAATCCCGGGCGGTGGCCATGTTCTTCAACCACCGGCGCAATGAAATCCCGGTGGGCAAGTGGCTGGATCTATCGGAAGACAGCACCGGCCTGCATGTCCGGGGTGAGCTGACCCCCGGCAACCCGCAGTCGGACGCGCTGAAGGCGGCAATGATCCACGGCACCGTGGGCGGCATGTCGGTGGGTTTCTCTGCGGCAAAAGGCGACTGCGCTCCCATTGCGACCGGCTATTCGTTCAAAAACGTCTCCCGGTTGAGCGAAATCAGCATTTGCACCTTCCCCGCGAATGAGCACGCCACGGTGTCGGCGCTCAAGAGCATGGACACCATTGAAACCATCCGTGATGCGGAGAACTGGCTGAGAGATTCCGCCGGGCTCTCCAAGTCGGAAGCGTTGGCGTTTATCGCCCGCATCAAGTCCGCAGTTCGGAGCGACTCCGAAGGTGGCGAAATCAACGCGATCCTTGATCGCATCAAGTCCTTCCCATCTGTAGGAAACTAATTCATGTCCGAATTGGCTGATATCCAAAAGGCAATCGAAACCGCGCAAACGAACATGACCCAACTGTTCGATGCGCAGAAAAAAGAGATCGCCTCCACCGGCGAGATCAGCAAGAAACTGCAAACCGACCTGCAGACCGTTCAGGCCGATCTGACCAAATCCAGCACCCGGCTGTTCGATCTGGAGCAGAAACTGGCGGCTGGGAGCCTGGACAACCCAGAGACCAAAAAGTCTTTCGCCGAGCGCACCGCTGAAGACCTCAAGAAGTCGTGGAATGGCTCGACCTCCGGAAAAGTTGAGGTGAAGACCTTCAACAAGGCTTTGGGCAGTGGCGCGGGCTCTGCCGGCACGCTGATTCAGGCACAGCAAAACCCTGGCATCCTGATGCCCGGCCTGCGCCGTCTGACCATCCGGGACCTGTTGGCCCAGGGCCGCACCACGTCCAATGCAATCGAGTACGTTCGTGAAAACGTCTTCGTCAACAGCGCCGCATCGGTGGCCGAAGGCACTCTGAAGCCTGAATCTCAGCTGACCTTCACCAAAGAAACCGCCAACGTCAAAACCATTGCTCACTGGATTCAGGCATCGCGCCAGGTGATGGATGACGCGCCGATGCTGGAGTCCTACGTCAACAACCGCCTGCTGTTCGGTTTGGCGCTGGTGGAAGAGGGCCAGTTGCTCAACGGTGACGGCACGGGCGACAACCTGATCGGCCTGAACAAGGTGGCCACGGCCTACGATGCGGGCCTGGATGTCGAGGGCGATACCCGCGCCGACCAGATTGCCCACGCGATCTTCCAGACCAGTGAGTCCGAGTTTGAAGCATCGGGCTTGATCCTCAACCCCCGTGACTGGCACGCCATTGCACTGCTGAAAGACGCTGATGGCCGCTACATTTTCGGTGGTCCAGCTGCATTTGCGGCGAAGGTCATGTGGGGCCTGCCTGTGGTAGCCACCAAGGCCCAGACGCTGGGCACCTTCACCGTTGGTGGTTTTGACCTCGCTTCGCAGGTATGGGACCGCATGGACGCCACGGTCGAGGTCAGCAATCAGGATCGCGACAACTTCGTCAAAAACATGCTGACCATCCTGTGTGAAGAGCGTTTGGCCCTGGCTCACTACCGTCCAACCGCGATCATCAAAGGCACCTTCACCCCAGCTGCAGGCGGCTGATTATCGAGGCGGGGCAGGCAACTGCCCCGGTACCGCAATGACTAAAATTCGCGCACTGCGTCAGTTTTCGCACTATCACGCTGGCAGCTTCAACCAGTTCGAAGTGCGAGTGGTTAAAGACGATTATGCAGAAGCATTGATCGGAATGGGCTTGGCAGAAGAGGTCCATGCCGATCCCATCCTGAAGCCAGAGCCAGAGCCAGAGCCAGAGCCAGAGCCCACAACTCCGGTCGAACTTGAGAAGAAAGGCTCGAAAAAATGACCATCACCGTTGCGGATCTGCTGTCGATTGAGCTGATGCGCAAGCACCTGCGGGTCGATCACCAGGAGGACGACGACCTGATCGAGCTGTATGCCGAGTCTGCTTTGGCCTGGGCCTTGTGGTTCTGCGACAACCCTGCATTTCTTCAAGCCAGCGACATACCCGCATCATTCAAATCAGCACTGCTATTGCTGCTTGGCAACTCCTACGCCGTCCGCGAAGCGGTTGTTGTGGGCACCACGGCGGACAAGGTGCCGCTCGGGGTGGAGTCGTTGCTGTGGTCGTCCCGCAACTTCACAGGCCCGGCCAGAAAGGAGCCTGAGCCATGAGAGCGGGGGATCTGCGACACCCGATCGTCATCCAGCACCAAACCACACAGCAAGACCCGGTCACAGGCGAGGTAGTAACGGCCTGGGTTGAGCTTGCGCGTGTATGGGCGGCAGTCGACCCACTCAGCGCCCGCGACCTGATTGCCGCGCAAGCAAGCCAGTCCCAGGCCAGCGGGCGGATCACGATCCGCTATCGCCCAGGCGTGCTGCCGACCATGCGCATCCTGCATCGCGGGCAAATCTTCACAATCATCGGTCAGCCACTCCCGGACAGAAATTCGGGCCTGGAGTACCTGACCCTTGTTGTCGCTACGGGGGTGAATGATGGCTGACGGTATGCACTTCAATATCCAGGGGCTCAATGGCGTAGTCGACAAAATGCGCACCCTGGGCCCACGACTGCAAAAGAAAGGCCTGCGTAAAGCGGCGCGGGCTGCAATGAACATTGTGCGTGACGCCGCGAAAGCCAACGCCAAGGCCATCGACGACCCATCCACCAAAGAGAAGGTGTTCCGCAACCTGATCACCCAGGAGTCGAGTAAGCAGTCCAAGCGCGAAGGCGGGGTGGTGATGCGGGTCGGCGTGCGCGGCGGCTCGGGTTCCAACCAGCACAGCAAGGACGCTTCCGGCAACCCTGGCGGTGATACCCGGCACTGGCGTTATATCGAGTTCGGTACCGAGCACAATCCGGCGGCGCCATTTATGCGACCGGCATTTTCCAGCAACGTGCAGGCTGTCACTGATCGTTTTGTCGCAGTGCTGAATACTGAAATCAACGCTTTGCTGGGGGCACGCTGATGTACGCGCCGATATTCGCCGTGTGCGCCGCCGATCTGGCGGTAACGGACTTGCTGGGCGTTTCGCCCGTGCGGATCTACCCCTTTGGCGAAGCGCCCGAAGGTGTCACCAAGCCCTATGTAGTGTGGCAAACGGTAGGCGGCAACCCTGAAAATTATCTGGCTCAACGCCCGGACATCGACGGTTTCAGTCTGCAAATCGATGTTTATGGGCTCTCCGTGACACAGGCCCGTGACGTTGCCAAAGCCATCAGAAACGCTATTGAACTCAAGGCCAATATTGCGCGCTGGGGCGGCGACTCACATGACCCGGCCACCAAGACCTACCGCTACAGCTTCGATGTGGATTGGCTGGTACCGCGCTAAACCAACACCGCCCCCCAGCCCGCCTTGAGCGGGCTTTTTCGTTTAAAGGAGACACCCATGTCCGTTCTCACACAGGGCACGCAGGCCTACATCCTCGTGCAGGCCTTGCCCGGTACCGGCCCGTTGACCGTCATGGAGGTGGAGTGCATCACCACCTTCGACCCGGCGGGCTCACCGGCAGACCAGATTGAAGACACCTGCCTCAGCGATAAAGATCGCCGTTACAAGAAGGGTTTGCGCACGCCCGGCCAGGCATCCATTGGCCTCAACGCTGACCCCACCAATGCAAGCCACGTCCGCGTGCATCAGCTTTCCGAATCGGATGACGAGGACAACATCAAGTGGGCCATTGGTTGGGCCGATGGGGCTGCGCCGCCGACCTTGAATGAGGCGGGTGATGACTTTGAATTTCCCAAAACGCGCACCTGGTGTGCCTTTGAGGGTTATGTGGCCGACTTCCCTTTTTCTTTCGCGGCAAACGCAGTGGTTGCCTCGACCGTTTCCATTCAGCGTTCCGGCGGTCTCGCCTGGATCCGCAAAACAATCTAAGGGCTTTCCATGAACCTCAAGCAACTCAAAGCCAAAGGCGGCATCGTCGACGGCGCGCTGGTTAAAAAAGAAGTCACCTGGGTGCATGCAGACCCGGTCACCGGCAAGGACGTGACTGATAAATTCAACGTGCATATCCGCCGCCAGTCGTTCGGTGTCATTGAGCGCCTGTTTGCCCCGGACGAAGCCGAGCAAAGCCGCAACGCGAAGTACATCGCGGCAAGCGTGTTTCTGGGTGAAGAGGGTGCTGAAACGCTTAGCTACGAAGACGCCTTTAGCCTGGAGTCGTCCCTGGGCTTTGCCATTCTCACCGCGGTCAATGAAGCCAATGGCACCGGGAAGGATCAGGCAAAAAACTAAGCGCCTCCGATGAGTTCTGGCACGAATTGGTGCTGAACCGCATCGGAGGCAGCACCATTGCCGAAGCCAAGGAGCGGCTGACCCACCGCGAAGTGCTGGACTGGATCGCTTATAGGGAAAAGTACGGCACTTTGGATCAGAACCGGCGCCTGGAGCGTCACTTCGCGCTGTTGACCCACCTGACCAGCAGAGTAGCAGGCGGGAAAATGGATCTGAGCGATTTCATGGTTTACAGCCAGGCAGAAGGGACGATCAGCCTGGAAGAGGCCATGGCGACGTGGCAGTAAATGATTCCGATGATATTTAAGCGTGGCTAAAAATCGGATCGGCCCTCCCTTAGGGGAGGTGCTGTGCTGAGGGTTTGGTAGCGTCGGGTGGAAATTTTGGCGAGTAGAAGACCCTGCTTCAAGCAATGATGTTAAATTGCCTTCATTTTCAATAGAGGGTAGAAAAAATGCGCCTGCTTTATCCGTTAGCAATAAGTGCTTTTCTATTAGTTGGATGTGCAAATAATCAGCAGTCAGACGCTCTTAAAGCTGAAGCGCAACGAACTACCCCGCAGTGCCAGTCGGACGACGAATGCCAGGTTATGTGGTCTGCCGCAAGACGATGGGTATTGAGTAATGCTGGAACGAAAATTCAAAACTACGGTGCAGATTATCTTGATACATACAATCCGATAGCAAACAGCCCAAGGCTTGCAGCTCAAGTATCCAAAGATGCAATCGGCTCCGGTAAATATCAAATCATCGCAAAATTATGGTGTGACAATATTTTTGGATGCCAGCCTGGTGCTTGGGAGGCGCTGGTTGACTTCAATCGCTCTGTAAATACTGCTGCGGGAAAGAATTAAGAAACTATTGCTTTCAGCACAAACCCGCCCCGGCGGGTTTTTTCACATCTGGAGATTGATAAATGGCCTCGCGCTCACTCGGCACGCTGACGCTCGATCTCATTGCGCGCATTGGCGGCTTTGAGCAGAGCATGGACCGCGCTTCCCGCTCGGTGTCCCGGACTGCGTCGGTGGCCAGCGCATCCTCACGAGAAGTACTCACGCTGCAAAACAGCTTCAGGTCGTTGGCCAGTGTCGCCGCCAGTATTGCGGGGCCGCTGGCTGCAGCCCTGAGCGTCAAGGGCGTGTATGACATGACAGAGGCCTATGGCACTCTGACAAACCGTTTAAAGCTTGTGACCAGCAGCTCAGCGGAGTTGGTAGCTGCTCAATCGGCGGTGTTCAACATCGCTCAGGCATCGGCTCAGCCTTTGGCCTCGACCGCAGAGCTTTATCAACGCATTGCCACCAACCAGGAAGCGCTAAAGCTCTCCGGTGAGGGTGTGGCGGGTGTCGTTGGCACCATCAGTAAAACCCTCGCAGTGTCCGGCGCGTCCGCTGAAAGTGCCAACGCTGCCTTGATTCAGTTGGGCCAAGCCTTTGCTTCGGGTGTGCTGCGTGGTGAGGAGCTGAACTCCGTTATGGAGCAGGCGCCTGCACTGGCCCAGGCCATTGCGGCGGGCATGGGCAAAACCGTTGGCGAATTGCGCTCAATGGGTGCGGCTGGCGAACTGACCGCCCAGGCAGTGGTTAAAGCCCTGCAAAGTCAGGTCGGAGCAGTCGATGCACTGTTCGACAAAACGGCGACCACTATCGGCAACAGCTTCACCAAGATTGGTAACTCACTGACCCACTTCGTGGGCGAGCTTGATCAAGCCACGGGAGCCAGCAACCAGATCGCTAACGCATTTGTCAGCGTATCCAAGGCTATTGATGGCAGTCTGCCGGGAGCAATTTCCGGAGTTAAAAACAACTCGGATGCATTGGCTCAGGCGCTTACTACAGGGCTACTTGTCGCTCTTGCCCGGGTAGCGGGTGGGTATGCACAGCAAGGCGCTTCAGCGCTGTATGCCGCCCAGGCAAATCAAACCGCACTCACGGCCAGCGCAAGAACTGCAAAGCAGGACCTGTGGGCCGCCCAGGCCAAACAGATCGATGCCAAGGCCATGGTGGCCCGGGCTGAACTTGAAATTGCAGCAGCACAAGGCAAGCTCGCCTCCGACCGGGTGCGACAGACTTCCGAACTGGCCAATCTACAAGCAGTGCAGGCAACGCTTCTTGCTGAGCGCAATTTGGAACAACAGCGGTTACTTGCACAAATTTCTGCAAAGGGCCGCACGCTCTCGATTGCGCGTTTGGCGGAATTGCGACTGGCTGAAGTTGCGACGATAAAACAGGTCGAAATCGCCGAGCGGTCCCTCGCGGCCACTACATCGGCAACATCCGCCCAGATTCAGGCGGGTTACGCCATGCGTACCGCCGCGACTCTGGCTTATGGCGAAACAACTGCGGTGGTGAACGCTGCAGTTATTGCGTCCGATCGGGCGGCGGCCGCAGCAAGCGTTACCGCTCGAGCCTTTGCGGGGCTGCGTGCGGCGGGTGCGGGCTTGCTCACGTTGATGGGTGGCCCATTGGGGCTGGCCTTTATTGCGGGCGCTGTAGCCCTTTCATTTGTTGACTGGAGCAGTAAATCCCAAAAACTGATGGGTGATTTGAGCGATCTTAAAACCACAGTCGATCAACTGCGCCAAAGCTTTGCCGGGCTCAACGAGGATCAGCAGCGCGCCAAGATCAGCGAGTGGAAAGACAAGCAGCTTGGCGCGACGCTGGCGGTCCAGGACGCTTACGACGATCTTGAAACATCAATCAAGTCATCAATGGTCAGCTTGTCCAATGTCCGGTCCCCGGAACACAGCAAGCAGCTGAAAGCGTTTGAAGAGTTGTCGACTCGCCTCAAGGAGGCGCGCGCCAATGGCCAGTCACTGACGCCGATTCTGGATGAGCTGGCGAGCAATCCCGGTGTGCGTCCCCAAGCTGCAAGAAATTGGACGGACCTGGCCGGCAAGGTCAGTGATGCCCAACAGGTGCTTGATCAAACAACTGAGCGCCTCGATGTGCTCAGCAATTCGCTCACCCGAAACACCACCGAGACGCAGCTCAATACCCAGGCCAAGGCGGGGATGACTGCCGGCGGGCAAAAATATCTGGCAACTCTGCAGTCGCAGCTGGCAAAGCTGCAGGACAACGGTGATGCAGTCAAGGAAGCGACCCGATACATCGAAGAGCATACTGACCTATCAGAAAGCGACAGGGTTGCGATTCTATCGACGGGCTATGCGCTTAAAGCCCAAGCCGCCGCAAACAAGGTTGCCACTCAGGCCACCAAAGAGAACACCTCGGCTGTCAAAGCCAATCAGAAAGCGTTCGACAGCACCGAAGAGGACTATCAGCGGCAAATCGAGCTGATCAACACCACCACCGACAAGCAGAAAAACGCCACTGAAGTATCGAAGCTGGCGTTCGAGATCACCAGTGGCAAGTTGGTTGGCATCAATGCCCTGCAGCAAAAACGACTTGAAGGTCTCGCTGTAGAGCTGGACAGTCTGAAACAGTTGAAGCAGGCCAACGAAGATGCCGCCAAGCTGGCTGCATTCGGCGCAACCCTGAAAGACACCAACCAAACGATCAGACAGGGCTACAGAATTGAATTATCCGGCGCAGGCTCCGGCGATAAGCTGAAAGAGCGTCTACAGGCTGATTTGGAAATCCAGCAGGAGCATGACAAGCAGGTTTCTGACCTGTTCAAGCAGCGCAATGCTGGAGATATCAGCAAGGAGCTCTACAAACAGGAAACCGAGCTGCTCAGCGAGGCACTCGCCGAACGCATGGTGATCCAGCAGGACTATTACAACCAGCTCGATGCCGCCCAGAGCAACTGGATGGACGGTGTGGGCGATGCTTGGAACAACTATCTGGATCAGAGTCGGGACATTTCCGGCCAGACCAAGGACATGTTCACCGATGCCTTCTCTGGCATGAATGACGCGCTGTACAACTTCGTGACCACCGGCAAGCTGTCCTTCTCAGATATGGCCGCGACGTTCGCCAGTTCTGCGCTGAAGATGCTTATTCAGTGGGGTACGGCTCAGGTAGCCATGGCTGCTCTGAACGCCTTCACCTCGACGGCAGCCATTCCTATCGTAGGCCCGTTTGCGGCGCCGGCGGCTGCAGCTTCCGCCCTGGGTGCGGCGGGCAGTTTCATGGGGATGATCGGCTCTGTGGCCGGTATGGCGCACGACGGCATCGATGCGGTACCGGAAACCGGCACTTGGTTGCTGCAAAAGGGTGAGCGGGTTACTACTGCTCAGACCAGTGCAAAGTTGGATCGTACGCTGGAGCAGGTCGCGCAAGGCGGAGGGGCAGGCGGGAAAGGCCTGACCGTAAATCTCATCGAGGACAGGTCTCGTGCAGGGCAAAGCGAGCGCGGTACCAATTCTGATGGCTCTGAATACCTGAACCTATGGGCAGCGCAGATTCGATCCGGAGGAAACGAGGCGTCAGATTCACTCGAGGCCGCCTACGGGCTGAAACGCCAAGCTGGATAGGAGGTATCACATGAGCGCAATCGAACAGTGCTACGCCTCTGGCGGCGACATGATCATCAAGACCGTCGAAGTCCGGGCAGAAGGAGAGAGCGCCACACTGCTGTTTTCTCAGGGCTTCGATGACTGGACGTGCGGTACCGAGGACGGCAGGGAGCTGACCTTCCCGGGTGTGGCGATGGGGGATGCGCTGCCCAAGAGTGATGGCAGCGGATACCAAAGCTTGAACATCGAAATTGATAACACTCTGGGCAACGTGCAGAAGGTCGTCGAGGAATACCGGCTTGCTGGGAAACGGATTTACATCACTCACCGCGAATACCTACTGAGCGATCTGAGTTATCCGACATCGATTTACCACCTCACGGTGCTGGATCGAGAGTACGCCGATAACACAGCCAAGTTTTCCTGCGGGTTCTTTGACCTGCTGAACATTGGGTACCCGCGAAACAAGCTCACCACATTGGTCGCACCTGGCCTGAAGTACATCTAACCATGCTTAAACACTACTTATCCGCCCCTTACCGGGATGGCGGCCGGGGACCTATTGCCTTCGATTGTTGGGGGCTGTGCATCGCGGTTCGCCATCAGCTACTGGGCCTGCCTCTGCTGCCCAGCTTGGGCGCTGTAGGCAAGGACCGGCTACGCGAGAACACCCACGCTTATCACGACCTCAAGCAGGGCATGGAAACGTGTCCTCCAGAGGTCGGCGCCATTGCGGCTGTGTTTCGTGGCGCGCTGTGCCTGCATGTCGGCGTGGTGGTCGAGGCTGATGGCAGGCTCAAGGTGCTGGACACCAACCCTGGCGGTGTACGACTGCGCACCGTCCGTGAGTTTGAAACTGACTTTCCAAGGGTGGTCTTCTACCGTGATCGAATTTTTCCCGAACAAGATGGCCGGCTCGGCGCCGATGGCCGCGTACACGACTGATCGGCGCATGACGCTGGAGCAGTGGCTGATCGAGCAGTCGCCCAGCTACCAGCGGATGGAGTCGCCTCCGATCAGCATTGTGCTGAATGACGAACTGATTGAAGCGAAACGCTGGCACAAGGTAGTTTTCAAGCCGTCTGATCATGTCGAGATCTATCGCGAGCCCAAGGGCACTGACCCCTTCAGCATCACCTACGCCCTGTTTGCAGGCGCGAAAGCGGTGATGAAGATGATGGTGCCGAAGATGCCCGGCATGCCTTCGAACTCTACTGTGCAGGGCAGCCCCCTGACCGAGGCCAGCGCCAAGGGCAACAAGGTCAAGCTGGGCGACACCATTCGCCAGATCGCTGGGCACCAAAAGGTATACCCGTCCTACCTGGCTGAACCACGCACCTGGTTTGTTTCTCCACGGGAGCAGTGGATCGAGATGCTGCTGTACGTCTCGGCGGGCGATCTGGATATTCCTATCAGCAAGATCAAGGTGGGTGAAACACCACTGATTTCGCTGGGTGCCGATGCTCGCGTGACGATCTATCCGCCTGGTGCGGATGTGTCGGGAGATACCGCATCGATGCTCTGGTACAACGTGGCCGAGGTGGGAGCGAGTTCGAGCGGATCGGCTGGCCTTCAGCTGACGGTTTCAAACAGCATCACTCCATCGGCGCGGGCTTCGGCCTACCAGTTCAATGGCGATACCATCTCGATCCCTGCGGGCGCGGGCGCGTTCCCTGTGGATTGGGTCAGCGGCTTGGTGATTCGTGCGCTGGCTTACTACGAATACACGGTCATCGATGGTGGGGCGGGTCGTGACATCGTCCAAGGCCCTTTGGAGGTGCTCAATCCTGAAGTCGGCATGCCGATCGAGGTTGTGGGTGCCAACGGCGGGCTGTACATCGTCAACAGCTACACGCCTTATGCGCCTGCAATACCGCCCGGCGCAGGTACGGCTTCAACGCTGCGGGGCTCCAGTGCTCCGTCGCGCTACGACTTTGATGTGACACCGTTGTCGTTCACCGTCAGCCGAGGCGGGACGGCGTACCCGGCCACCCTGAACACTGCGACAACCGATCTTGCCGGTCTGGTGTCGGCGCTCAACGCTGCCAAGGGCGCTGCGCCATTCATTGCCAGCGCCTCGCTGGGCCGACTGCTGATCACGGAAACGTCCGCTTTTGCCGGTATGCCGCTGACATCGACGGACACGACTCTTTTCGGCAGCAGTCCAATCAGCAGCACCGGCACTGCGCCAACCAGCGGGTCGCCTGAGCAGACCGCAGAGATGACCTTGAACTATGACGGCGGAGCGCCTGCGAATGGCCTTGCGCTGGGCACTGGCTTGGCCTGCATTGGTCCTAGAGGGTTGAGGTATCGCATCACAGCCTCCGGTAGTTCCATTATTGAAGTCGAGCGTCTGACCTCCGCAGGTGCCGTTGATGAGGATTGGCCTGGGTTCAGCTATCTGGAAAGCGTCAACAGCGTGATCAACCTCGACCCCTCCAGCCTGCAGGGTGGGTACCGCGGTCCCTTCGTCTGCGCTCCGGTCGGAGAGAAGGTCACCGCCATCGAGTATTCCGTCTTTGCGGCCAACGGCCTGATTGGTCTTGGAAAGAAAGGGGACATGTACGCTATTTCATCAGGCCACCAGTTTGAGTACCGGGATGCGGATGTGGCTGGTGCCTGGACGGTATTGCCGAAATGGGTGAGTGGAGCTTCACGTGACGCCCAGGGCTTTACCTTCCGCCATGAGCTGCCTTATCCAATGCGCCCTGAGTGTCGCCTCAAGCGCCTACCCAAGATCGGCGGCGCGAACGCTGACGAGGTCAACGATGACATGATGTGGTACGGCCTGCGCGGGCTGCGTCAGATTCGCCCAACCAGCTATCCGGGCATGACTGTCATCTCGGCCAAAATCCGTGGTGCTGACCGGCTCTCAGCGCAATCAGAGAGCCAGGTGAATCTGGAGGCCACCCGAATCCTCCCACTGCGCAACGGCGGCGCCTGGCAAGCACCTGCACCTACACGCGACATCGTGCCGTGGGTGCTGAATGTACTCAAATCGCTGGGTTACACCGACGCCGATATCGACCTTGAAGAGTTTGACCAGTTGCACGCGTCCTGTGTTGCCGATGGCCAGCTCTACGACGAGACGATTGATGCCTCAAGTATTGCCAAGGAAGCGCTGAACAATGCGCTCGCCTGCGGCTGGGCTGAGCTGACCATCGCTAACGGGCTCATCAGACCAGTCCGTGATGAGCCTAGAGCCGTATTTGAGCGCGAGTACGGCCCTAAGACCCAAACCTACTCACCGCAGAACATGACCACCGCCTTGAAAATCAGCGGGCCACTTCCTTCGATCAACGACTTCGATGGTGTGGACGTTGAGTTCTACTCCAGTAAGAGCTGGGCTTGGGAGACTGTCGAGTGCCGTTGGCCGAACGACCTTGGGCTGAAAGTCGAGAAGGTAAAACTGCCCGGGGTGACTGATCGAGACCGCGCCTATCGGTGGGGTATGCGCCGCCGGGGGCACCAACTGTTCCGATCGGATACTTACACCTGGGCGACCACGCTGGCCGGGCGTAACTCGGGTTACTTGAGCTTTTGCGCGGTTGCCAGTGATACACCGGGGCTTTGTCAGAGCGCGCTGTTATTTGGCGTTCAGCCGGTAATTGACGGGCTGGTACTGGAATCATCGGAGCCGCTGGATTGGTCTGCCGGCGGCGCCCACAAGATCGGAATCAGTCGCCTGGATGGCACGTTGTCCGGGCCTTATCCGGCCACTCAAATCGATGAGTTCCACGTCAGGGTCGATGACCTGGACTTCGTGCCCAGCAACGATCCGGCCTTAAATTCACCACGCCTGCTGTTTGGCCCTGCTGACAAGTGGGCTTACCCGGTGCTGGTGACCTCGGCCGATCCTTCCGGCGGCAACGTCTCAATGAAGGGAATGCCCTATGACGCCCGCGTTTACACCTACGACCACGCCACGGCGCCTGACTGATAAAGGATCTGCTAACCATGCTTGCATACCCTGAAGGTCTGCCTACGCCGCAGCGGGAGGGCTACGGCTTTGATCCTGTCAGCCCGATGACCAGCACAAAACTGGTGAGCGGGCGTTCGGAGCGTCGTCGGGCCTTTGTCAGCACTCCAACTGTGGCGACTGTCACCTGGTTGCTGACACCGTCCGAGGCGCAGTTGTTTGAAGGGTGGTTTGAATACGTTCTGCTGTCTGGATCATTACCGTTTGAATGCCCACTCCTGACGCCGATGGGGATGGAGCCTTACCGCGCCAACTTCGTCGACATCTACAGTGGCCCTGTATTGGTGGGCGTTGATCTCTGGCGGTTTAGCGCCCAGCTCAGCCTTTTCAAGCGGCCACTGATTGATAAGGAGTGGATAGTAGATGCACCGGACTACATCCTCGGGGCAGACATCTTCGATATAGCTATGAACCAGAAGTGGCCAAGACACACCGAAAGCTGAACCAACCCCGTAACCGCCAGCACGGGTCACTGCACCTCTACAAATATTCCACCGGCAGCTCGCCGGGAACTTAAAAACAGCGTTTACGCATCCGCACTTTTTCGCGGAGGCGTCGTCGCGCCTGCGAGAAACTGCCCATGGCTTACAACACTGGCAACCCGATCGGGTCGACCTCTCCAAAAGACCTGTCCGATAACGCCCGGAACCTGGACCTGTTGCTGCTCGGAGATGATCCGTCATACCCGGACCGTAAGGGCGTGCCGCGCAAGTCGTGGAAGGGCATGGAGGCCGAGTACGTTGCGGATCGCCTGCGCCGCGCCACTGAATTCCATACGGCTCAAACTGAGCGCGAAGCCCAGTTCAAAGCGTTCTTGGATGCCAGCGGTTATGAAGCGCCCGTGCCATATGCGCCCGGCCTAATTCTTGAGCGTGCAACTCAGACGGTCGGCTATCTGGGAAATGAGTACCGAGTTAAAAGCCAGTTTCTGCCGCTGTTGACTACGAACTGGGTCGGTGACGAGTCGAAGCTCAAGCTGGTTGGTGATGATTCGCTTCGACAGGATATGGCCAACTTCACTGATCCAGCCAAAGGCGCGGCCATCCTCGGGCGCGGCGTTGTTTCGATAGCGTCAATCGCCGATCTGCTGACCGCAACACACAAAGAATCTCTGACCTATCGTGTTGCGTCCTACCACGGCGGATGGGCCGTCGCAGTGCCCTACGTCGGCCCATTGGGCGGTGGTGACTTCAATTTTTTGGCTGGCTCTACCATTCCAGCGGATGACGGCATCGTCTTCGAAGTTCCCGGAGGGCGCGTTGTGCGCATGGGCCACACTTCCACTGTGAAGCCAGAGTGGTACGGGGCTCTGGGTGACGGTGTACAGGACGACACCGACGCGCTGCGCTTAGCCTGCCGCTCAGAAGGTCAGTACGTTGCCGACTATGGCTACACGTTCCGCAAGGAGGGTGGTCGTAGGATCAAAGGTCGCCCTGGTGGTAACTACCGGATCACGCGCCCTGTGTACCTGCGCAAGGGGGATTGGTTTCAGGGTGGCGGTTACACCGCCACGCGCATCTTCTCCAACCAATCCGGGATAGGTCAGCTTATCTACGTGGGCTGGGGGTTGGTTGACGGCGTACTCGTGCGAGACCCCGGCGGCCTCATCCCAAAGGTTACAGATCTCTGCCTTGCCGAGACCGTGGGCGGCGTCAGCGCAATCTTCCTCGACAGCATCTCTGGCTGGGACGTTCGGGACTGCTGGTTCTTTGCTGACGTAGGTGTAAGAACCAAGGGGATCACTAACGACGGCTTTATGCTCAACTGTGTTGCTGACAACGGTAGCGGGCACTTAGCTATTTTTGAAGGCACAGGTGATGGCTACCACACCGGGCAGTCCACAACCGTTGATAACTGCGGTGCCTTCAAGACACGATATGGCGGTATTAAGCTGGACGGTGTATCCGACGTGACCATCAAGGGCGGGCACTTCAACTTCATCCCATTCTATGGCCTGTACACCGGCACGGTTAAGAAGAACTCTCGCATCAAGGCTATTGGTGTCAACTTCAAGGGGACTATCGATGGCGTAGGAATGGATGTTACACAGCAGCATATCCGCGTCACCGCCCCCACTGCGGGATTCGCCATCATTGATTGCGGGCTTGCGTACTCGCGGAATGCCGACATTCAAGCTAACTACCCGGTTCAGGTTAGGGGTGGGCGCTCTGAAAATGCAGCGATTGACAGTATCGTGTGCTTGGGTGGGCGCTCGACAATCAAGGGTACGGAGTTCGCGGACACAGGGCGACACCCAGTACGCTCGACAGTGCGTATTGACGTGGAAGGACTGGAAATGGAAAACCCTCTGTCTATCGGTGTTCCGGCAGATATCTTTGCTCGCGGGGCAATTTACTTGTCAGGTTCAGGCAGCAAGTCCACCGTGCGCAATTGCCACCGGTATGATGATAAAGGCCCGGCAGTAAGCACGAACGGTCTGAACGGTATCCGCTCATCCGGGAATACCTCTGAGGGGGACGTAGACGTCCTGCACTACACCGGAAATGGGGTTAACTACTCGGTTAACGAGCGGGCTGAGAATCCTGTTGGACTTTGGCGAAATGTTGAGCTGTTACGTGGTGGGTACACCCGCTGGATTGACTCGTCCGGGAGGTTTCGTATCAAGAACGGAGACCCGACCAGCGAAACGGACGGCACAGTAGTCGGGGCTTAGGTCTGATCTTATAGCCAAGCATGCCGTGACCTGCTCAAGCGTCGGATCTACAAGTCAGGGGCATACATCATGGTAAAAGAGTAAACGTATAAAATTCCAATTCAGGCTCACATTCGTGTGGTATCTTGCGCACAAATCTTACGCCTAGACTCAATGGATGGCATAGCCATAGTGGGGTTTCTTAGGTGTAAGGGGGGAATCCCATGAGATGCTAGGCCCTTTGCAGTAAGGGCTTGGCATTTGCGTGCGAGGCGACCAGAAATTCTAAGTTGTTTATGTTGGAAGAATTTACTTAAATGATAAATAGGAAGATTGTGCGCATGGATTTTCAATAAACTATGACTATTCATAATAAATCGATTGTTTACAGGCCAGAGATTGACGGCTTACGTGCCCTTGCAGTATTGCCCGTAATTCTGTTTCATGCCGGATTCGGGTTGTTTTCTGGAGGGTTTGTTGGTGTAGATATTTTTTTTGTTATTTCCGGATTTTTAATAACATCAATTCTTTTAAGGGAGTTTGAAGAGGGTAGGTTTTCAATTGTTGGGTTCTATGAGCGTAGGGCAAGAAGGATATTGCCGGCTCTATTTTTTGTGATTGCATGCTGTCTGCCAGTAGCTTTGATTTGGATGATTCCAGATGATCTGAAGAGATTAGGCCAAAGCTTGTTTGCGGTAATGACATTTTCATCAAACTTTTTTTTCTGGAAGAAAACTGATTATTTTAGTCCAGGTGCAGAGCAGCAGCCATTACTACATACATGGAGCTTGGCTGTTGAGGAGCAGTACTATGTGCTGTTTCCGTTGTTTTTGATTTTTTGCTGGAGATTTGGAAAGGCTAAACTATTTTGGGTTGTAGCGGTTGTTGCTTTATCTTCCCTGGCTTTTTCCGAGTGGGCTTGGAGGAATCAACCGATTGCTAACTTTTATCTCTTGCCATCCAGGGCCTGGGAAATGCTGGCGGGCTCTTTGTTGGCATTTATTCCCCCTGTAAAGTCCACTAGCTTGCGCAGGGGAATAATTGCAGAGGTTCTATCTCTGCTAGGGCTTTGTACGATACTGTTTTCTATCTTTGTATATGATGGAGACGTTCCTTTTCCCAGCTTATATTCCCTTGCACCCGTGGTCGGGGCTGCTCTATTGATTGCTTTTTCTTCGCGAGAAAATTTTGCCGGTAGACTGCTATCAAATAAATTTTTTGTTGGGATTGGGCTGGTCTCTTATAGTGCTTATCTATGGCATCAGCCATTGATAAGTTTTCAGATATTGATTCTGGATAGTAAGAATAAGTTTCTGAGTTTTTCAATTGTTTTAGCTTCGTTAATTTTGGCGTATTTCACATACAAATATATTGAAACTCCATTTAGAACAAAAAAAATAGCTGGCTCTAGAGGTTCGTTGTTTTTAACAAGCTCCAGCGCTATAGCTTTGGTTGCATTAATTGGCCTTGGGTTTCACTTTTCAAAAGGTGAAGTCGGGCTAAGCTATGCATTAGAAAAAGAAGCTATGACGCAGTTGGGGAATGATAGATGGCCCTATTGGGAGAACTCCGCTTGCAATGAGCGGTTTCCGTTCAAGGAGAAAGTGGGCGGCTGGTGGTTTTGCATGCTTAAGAAGGATGAAAAGCCTAACGTTTTCCTGCTTGGGAACTCCCATGCGAATGACTTATATCCAGCACTTGCAACAACCCCTGCGTTTGAAAGTTTGAATGTCCTGTCAGCTGGTACATGCAACTATCTTGCAGAGCCGCAGCCTGATAAGAAGTTGGGTGGGAATAATCCTTGTGCATCTGATGCGATTGTTAAACAGTTTGCATATACTACAAGCATTCTTGAGGTGGATCGGCCGGAATTTGTTTTTTTAAATACAAGCTACCCAAGAAATCTTTCAGCCTCTGAAGCTAAGGACTTTGTTAGAAGGGCAGAGCTAAGGGCAGAACAGATTATTGGTTACGGCCTTAAGCCGATTATAGTTTTGCCGCGACCCGTTCTTCATGAGTATCATGTTAAGTTTTGCTTGAATAGACCGATGGTTGGAAGGGTCAAAACCTGCTCGGTATCACAATCAGAAGCCATGTCTTATTTCTCGGAGTTGAGTTCTGAATTTAAAAAACTTGAGTCTTCAAATAAGGGGATTCATTTTTTAAGTCAGGAGAACTTCTTTTGCGATGGGTCTAAATGTGATTTTCTTAGGGGTGGGCTTCCATTAATTCGCGACGAGAAAGACGAGCATCTATCTAGCTATGGCTCGAAATTGTTTGGTTTGTATATAGCGGCATGGGCTAAGAATGAACTGCCGGCACTTGTGCGTTAGAATTTTTAGTTAGGCTAGCGGCAGTGTGTGGTGGCTCGATAGAACGGGGGGGGCTGAGTACGATAATTCCCCCCCGTCAGAAATAGAGGTCAGGCCACCAGGGTCAACTTCTGTTTAGGATGGGGTTGCCTCCTATCGTCAAGTTCGGGCGCTAGTGATTGTATGTTCGGATCCTGCGCGTGCCGTGGTCCCGAGTGTGCGCTTATGCTGGAACGTTACCTGGAAGCCGGTTTTTACCCATAGATAACAACCCCGGCTAACTAGCGATAAAACCGTTTGTTATTAGGCGCAAAGCCTGGCTGTTCAGCGACACGCCTAAAGGTGCGAGCGCGCAGTCGAGACCGCCAAGGTCAACGACCAGGGGCCCTATACGTGGCTGCGCCACGTACTGGAGCAGTTGCCTCATGCTTCATCGGTGGACGACTACGACGCCTTGCTGTCGTGGCAGCTACACACCACAAATTCCAAGATAGCTATAGATTCCCACCTTTTAAAGGTGGGATTCATGGACCGCTTACTTTCGGTTTTGAAGTTCTTTTCGGCGTGTATTTTTTAAGCCGCCGGTTCTCTGCCTCCAGCTCGCGCAAACGGGCCGTCAGCGAGGCGTCTATGCCGCCGAATTTGGTTCGCTACTATAGAGCTTGGCTGAACTGATGCCGTTTTCACGGCAGAGTTCTGGGACTGGGGTTCAAGCATCTGCTTGCTTGAGGAAGGTCATGATTTGACTGTCTTAAAACGCGATACCTTCACACGAGATTTTCAGGAACCTGGCTGGAGGAAATTCTACTTCTGATATCTGCTTTTTAGGTGGGATTGCCCATTTACAAACTTGTGATGCATATGTTGTTTTTTTGGTGCCAGATTTTTTTTATGATTTAACAGGTAAAAAGCGGCAATTAAGAAAATAAATACTTGAGGAGAAAAGTAACCTATGCTTCTTACAAAAAGCTCAACCGAAAATGAAATAATGATCCCGTAAGAAATTAGTAGCATGCTGTTTTCTCTCAATTGATTATTCAGCAAAATTTTCCTTACTGAACGCACACATTTAAAACAATAGAGGATATAGGCGATCATCAGATAGATGCCAAAATACCCCAGCTCCGCAACAACTTTTGCCGCAAGGAAACCACCATCATCCCGGTTTTGCTCGATATTCACATTGCCTGTGATTTTTGCAATCATGGAGGCATAGATAGAAGGCGGCTGTGTGCCTAACATCTGAAGCCCTAGCCCAAAACCATTGGTTCGAATGAGAGAGTTCTGGGCGTCCTGCAATCCTTGTAAGTAAACCAAGGCGGTCATATTGGAAGATTCGCTGGAAAGGGTTAAACGCCCCGTGAAGTACTCGTTGGACATGATTTTGTTCATGCCGAATGAAGCGAAAATAATAATTGCGGGGAATGCAAAAAGTACGGCTTTCGTCCGTAACGTCGAAATCAAGACCAAACTGGTAATTACTACGAAAGTTAAAAGCGTAGTGCTGGGGATAAGGAGAGAGATTGATGTAACAGCGGCTAGCGCTATGAGTCGTCTACTCCAGGAGTTGTTGGTTATCGAGTAAATTAATAAGAAGGCACCTAGGTACAAAGCGTAATGGCTAGGTTCTAGAAAAGGAAACATCGGCTGGCCATGCTTATATCCTAAGCTTTTACCGATTGAGTAAGAAGTGAATATATGCAGGAATCCTAAAAAAACCATAAAGTAAAATACGCAATGGCAGGATCTTAGTATGATTTTACTTTCGATTTTTTCAAGTTCGAAAGTTACAAGGTAAGCTGCTAATATATAAATACCTAGCGCTATAATTGAAGAGTAAGATTTTGGTTGCCATGTTCCCACAAGTAAGTGCTGTATTAAGAAATATAAAAATAGCAGTCCAGCACCATACGCAAGTTTTTTTTTCACTCTGAGCGTCTTTTTAAGTTGTCTCAGGCAAAGCAGTATGCATATTATCGAGCAGGCCATTGCTCCCGTTGAGAATGACTTGTTCTCTGAATTTATGGTTATTAGTGAGGGGAGAGCACCTACCATGAGCAAGAATAGGAAACTTATAATAAATTTGTAGTTTGTTACTAGCACTTTTAGGGCTCAAATAAAAATAAATCTACGGTTTTCGGCATAGCGCTAAATTAGAGATGGTCGCTAGCCGGGTGGGGTTTATGCCGTCCGGAATCTAAGGTCCGGTGATGAGCTTGTCAAGCCTGAATGCCCGGTCATGCTGATCTCTTAAGGGTTGTCGACTAATCCAAAGTCATCGTTTTTCGATCGTTTGAAGCGGTTTCGCAGAGCGATCAGACAGAGTTTCAGTGTTAATTGATCGCTCGTGACTCACCTGTTTATGTCTGTAAATGGTCATCACATGCCCGCCACTGCGCGGGCTTTTTTACGCATGGAGAAAATATGGCCAAAATTTCCGAATTTCTGGCAGGCAGCGAGAGCGTGCTTGCCTTCCTCGACACGATAGCCTGGTCTGAACTGGGTAGCGATTATCTGAAGCGGTCAGACGATGGTTACAACGTCATCGTGACTGGGGTTGATGGCAAGCTTGAATTATTCACTGACTACAAAGTGCATCCGTTCTCGGGTGGTCGGAAGTCCAAACAGATCAACAGCCGCGGACTCACCTCAAATGCTTCTGGTCGTTATCAGCAAATGTTAAGGGATTGGCCGCACTACCGCGATCTTTTGAAACTCCCGGATTTTGGCCCCGTCAGCCAGGACAGGCTCGCGATTCAGCACATCAGCGAGTGCAGGGCGTTACCTGACGTGATCGCGGGGCGAATCGAGCCTGCTATCGATAAATGCCGGAACATCTGGGCCAGCCTTCCGGGAGCGGGGTATGGCCAGCGCGAACATCGCATGCAAGACCTTCTTGCTGTTTACGCCCGGGCGCTGAAGGTGTTGGCGTGAGTCCGGCCCGCTGGCTGGGCCTTGCGCTGCTGCTGGCCATTGTTTGTTTTGCTACATGGAAAGTGGACGCCTGGCGCTACGGCAAGCAGTTGGCTGACTTGAATGCAGAGCATCAAACCGAACTAACCCGTCTAACTAACGCCAACTCCGCGCTGATTCTTCAGGAGCAGGACAAGCGCATAGCCCTGGAGCAGTGGCTGGCAGCCAGTGACCAAGTCCATTACCGAGCCCTTTCCGATGAGAGAACCATACAAGCTCGCCTACGCGATCGCATTGCTACTGCTGATCTGCGGTTGTCAGTCCAACTCGATGCCGCTGCCACAACTGATTGTGGCGGAGTGCAAGCCACCACCGGCACCGGCGGCGTGGTTCATGGAACCCGTAGAGCCCAACTTGACCCAGCGCATGCTCAACGAATTATCGGAATCACCAACGACGGCGATCAGGGACTGATCGCTCTGCAGGCATGCCAAAGCTATGTACGCCTCATCAAGTGAGTTTCTGGGCTTACACCGGTATTAGCGCTACAAGGAAATCAGCGCCGTTGGGATAATCCTTTCGGTACTTAGCTACCATATTGCTCTCATCGAGGTCGTACCAAGGATCCATCCATCCATTTGGTGTCTTAAGAATATAGTGCTCGTATTTGTAGCGTGACTCTCCTCCGATACAAACAATCGTCCCTTCGGAAGCAGGTACGGCAGGGTCCCAGTCAGCAATTACTTTGACACCTTCAGCCTGTAGAGCGAGTGCTATGTGGTGAAGCTCGAGGCCGTGTGGCTTGGCATTGACCGATCGCCCTTTAATATCCTCTACGAGTTTCTTTGCCTCTCGATAGGTAACCCCCAGAAGCGATGCTACACAGGCTGCTCCGCAGCCCCACTCATCCTCTTGTGACACCAGATCATATTGCTTCACAAATTTGTCCTTAATGGCTGATTGGTTCTGTTGCGAGGAACTGCTTTCGTACCCTTGAGGGTTATAGGTCTTTTCTTCTTTTTTTGCACACTTGAATGGTTTTTGCAGGCAGGGATTGTTCGTTCGGCAGGCCGCCGGGGAGGGGGCTTAAAACCGTGCGTGACTCTCTCACGTACCTATCCGCATCTCTGGCGATTCGATTGCAGCGAGCGCCAGAGATAGCGGCCATGTTTAAAGGGTTTGCAATGCCATTACGGGCATGGGGTGCTAGGCGGGTGGGCACAATGCCCTGGTCCTTATTCATCCTGCAGAGCGCTGTAAAATTGATGATTTTTTGGGTCCATAACCTAAGACCGAGCCTAGACGGGATGCGGCCTACAAGGCATAGGAAATCTCCTACTAATGGAACATAAAATAGGCTATAGGCTACGGTTATAAAGAACTTCAGACCCGGCTTGCAAATCCGCCCACGCCGGTTCGATTCCGGCTTCGGCCTCCACATTCGAAAGCCCCGTAGACCTTGGTCTACGGGGCTTTTTTATGGCTTCGAAAAAGTGAAGAGTTCCGAAACTTTTGGGGGTGGAGTTCCGAAACTATTCTATTTCGAGGGTTTTGCGATAGCGCCGACACGGCGATAAACGCGCTCAGTGATCCCTTCCTCCGAATGCCCCAGCAACAGGCTGGCGTCCGCCACACTCACGATCTCCGAAGCGGCCTTTGGCCGAATGTCCCTGAACTGAAAACACGCAATCTGCGCCGCGAATTCGGTTTGTTTGCCAGCAATCGCTTTGAGTCGCGCAGTCTTGCGGGCGTCATCCCAGCGATTGCGCAGCATCTCCTGCGATACCCGCTTGCCGTATTGATTGAGAATAAAGTGCAGCGATATGTGCTTTTTATTGCGCTCAATCATGCGTTCGATCAGCAGGCCCAGGCTGTTAAGTTGGCCATCCATCCTCAGCAGGATTCTCAGGCGCTTGCCGGTTTTACCTTGCTTGACCAGTAAAAAATCACCATCGATATCATCCTGACGCATTGCCAGAACATCGGCCGGGCGCTGGCCAGTCAGGTAAGCCAGGTCCATCGCTTCTTTAAGTTCAGGTACAGCCTCTGCATAGACCGCAGCCCAAACAGCATCAGTGGCGTAATAGTCACGAGGCCGCTCTTTGTTTTTACGGATGCCCAGGCAGGGGTTGGCCTTTTCCGTGAGGCCCCATTCCCGGGCAGTATTGAAAATATGCGAGAGCAGGGCTATTTCCCGATTGGCGCGAGTTTTTGCGGAGCGCTTGTCGCGGTACTGCGCAATCATCACCGGGGTGATCGCATCGATGGGGGCGTCATCAAACACCGCGCTGAGCTTACGCAGTTCGGCAAAATTGTCCTTTTGGGTGCGCGGCGCTTTCTTCGGCAGAATATCGCGTACATAACGGGCAAAAATGCCTTTCATGGTGCGCAGATCCAACGGCTTTTCCTGGGACTCCAGCTCGGCCCATTTCAAGCGGGCAAGATCAAAATCCGTACCCAGCGAGATCTCTTTGCCTGACGGTGTTTGGTAGTAATAACCGATCCAGATCTTGCCGCTTTTGCGTTTCCGTTTCCGCCTGTACACATTGGGTGGCAGATCCCGGTTCTCTGTTTTTCTGGGGCGCATATCAGCTCACCTTGGAAAAATCAGGCGACCATGCCGGTGTTGCAGGTGCTGGCTGTGGTTCGGTCCTGGTTGGGAAGGGGATGCCCAGTTTCATGCGCGCATAGTCGCGCGCCACCAGCGGGCGACCTCTGCGGCTCTCGACGTAGTGCCACAGATGATCTTCCAGCCAGCGACGTTGAAATCCAGTGGACTTGTAGCCCGTGATTTCGATGAGTTCTTCGTGGGTGAGGAGTTCGCTCTCCATTGGGGGTTCCCTCTTATAGTGACGTGGGGAATCAGTACTCTGCAGGTGAAGGTGCTTGTGCTTTCTACTGCACGATTCGCTCGCCCAGCAACTGCATCTACCAGTGCCACGTTTTTGATGGTGGTTAGACCGCGAGGGTTGGCAAGACCTTCGCTCATTCCAGAAGCACTGAGCGACTGGCTGAACGTGCCCCCGACCAGAAAGTCAGGTGCCGTGATTTTTCCGCTTAGCACCTCAACGTTGATTTTTTTCATACCGCCGACATTAGGGGGGATTGGTGAGAACGAATCGCTGAAGGAAGCAGTTCGATCTCGAAATACCTAGTGGCGTATATGCTCAGCGGACGCCAATTAGCTTCTATGCAGCTACCAATACTTCCGTAAGTGATGGGCATGATTGATCCTCGCCAGTCTGTGCAGCTTGATAGATTCAAAATGTGCGAAGAGTGGCATTATGATATCATTCACGTGGTTGCGAACTTTTCGGTGGTTACCTGAAAGGCACAAGTCCAAGGTCAGGTATGTTGGCGTTGGGTTAACGAAGTTTGGATTGATAAGAGGTGTCTTTGTGAGAGCTTTGCTCCTGATAATTGCGTGCGTTGTTGTAACAGGTTGCTCTACCACACTTCCTGTTAATTATGTGGCTTCTCCATCGTTGAAAGGGAGCGGTACCGTTGCGGTTGGGAAGTTTGATTATGTTGCCTTCGAGAATGGTGATCGCGATGCCAATCAATTCCAGAAAGTCGTATCGATAGGGGAGATGTATATAGATAAAGACGTCAGCAAGTTAATGGCGGGTGCCTTGAATAAAGAGCTGATTGCATCAGGGTTTACAGTCGAAAACACTGGGGATCTGAAAATTTCCGGTGATATTGATAAGTTTCTCTATGACTGGACCGGCTTTACCGAAACAGACATGTATCTTGATGTCACCTATAAGGTCACGAAGTCTGGGAAACCTGTCTATTCAAAGTCATTGAAGTCGCACAAGGCTCTACCCAAAGTTCCTGGGTTTGAGTCTGAAGCCATCAGAGGGTTGTTGTCTGATAACATAGACCAGCTGTTCAGTGACCTCAGGGATGAAAACCTGTTGTAACTCCAATGTCTGGATGATACCGCTCCTGGCTGATATACGCGTGAGCGGTTGATGATGCATTAAACCAATAGCGGTGCTGTAAAGTTAAATGCTGTTCTGCATTGGTTAATTATCGTCTATGAATCACACACCGCTCTGCTATCCCTCCTTTAGCATCAATAGCGATCCCCGGGCATCTACCAGGATTTCGGTGGTAAACCGGCGGACGCTATCTTTCTGCCATTCCCGCGTGTGCAATTTTCCTTCGATATAAACCTGACCGCCTTTACGCAAATACTCCCCTGCAATCTCGGCTACTTTCCCCAACAGCACGATCCGGTGCCATTCCGTGCGCTCGACCTTTTCGCCGGACTTTTTGTCGGTCCATTGTTCGTTGGTGGCCAGGCTGAAGTTGGTCAGGGCGTTGCCATTGGGCAGGTAGCGGACAACGGGATCTTGTCCGCAGGTGCCGATCAGGATGACTGAATCGCCCCGGGTTTCGTAGACACCTCTTTGCCTTAAACTGAGGCCAATTAGGAGGTGCCATGAGCAACCCGCGTTACCCCGAAGAATTCAAAATCCAAGCAGTCAATCAAGTGACCGAAAAGAAGCTGCCTGTCGCTGATGTAGCGGCGCGTCTCGGCGTGTCGACGCATAGCCTCTATGCCTGGATAAAGCGCTACAGCAAACCTCAAGAAGAACGGCAGCAGGATGATGATCAGCACGCTGAACTGCGTCGTCTGCGAGCGGAACTCAAGCGCGAGACATATTAAAAAAGGCCGCCGCGTACTTTGCCAAGGAGTGCGGTTGAAGTACGCCTTTATCAAACAGCAAGCCGGCGACTATTCCATTCGACGGCTATGCCTGACGCTGAAAGTCCATCCCAGCGGTTATTACGCCTGGTTGTCTGAGCCGCAATCTGCACGCGCTAAAGACGACCAGCGACTACTGGGTTTGATCAAGCATTCATGGTTGGAGAGCGGAGGCGTTTATGGCTATCGTAAAATCCATGACGATCTGCGCGAGGTCGGTGAGGATTGTGGTCGTCATCGTGTGGCGAGGCTGATGCGTCTTGAAGGTCTCCGTTCTCAGACAGGTTATAGACGCCGCCCTGGAAAGTACGGCGGTAAGCCAGCGGTCGCCTCACCCAATTTGCTGAAGCGCCAGTTCGATGTCGTGGAACCCAACAAGGTTTGTGTCACCGACATCACCTACATTCGTACGTATGAAGGCTGGTTGTATTTGGCGGTGGTGCTAGATCTGTTTTCTCGTCAGGTCGTTGGCTGGTCAATGAAGTCGCAAATGACCAGTGATTTGGCCATTGATGCGTTATTGATGGCGGTTTGGAGGCGTAAACCGAAGCAAGAGGTGATGGTTCATTCCGACCAAGGCAGCCAGTACAGCAGCTCCGATTGGCGCAGCTTTTTGAAAGCGAACAATCTGGTTGCCAGTATGAGTCGCCGAGGCAACTGCCATGATAACGCCGTGGCCGAGAGCTTTTTCCAACTTCTGAAACGGGAACGGATCAAGCGAAAAATATATACCGTGCGGGAAGATGCTCGTAGTGATGTGTTCGATTACATCGAGATGTTCTACAACGTAAAACGCCGCCATGGTTTCAACAATCAGCTGTCACCGGTAGAGTTTGAAAAGCGTTACGCAATGAGCTTGCAAGGTGTCTAGAGAATCCGGGGCGATTCAGTTGTAGGGCCTGTGGCAGATCGAAGGTTTTCATTGCTCCTCCCCAGCGGCGAGATGGTACTGGCGGTTGAGCAGTATTTCGTCGTGTACGCGCAGAATCAGACCATTTCTAGTTCCGAATGGACCTTACACGAGGCTCAGGTCATGGCAGATCATCACTGGTGGTCCGCTCACGAGCTGAGATCTACTGGAGAAACGGTATGGCCAGAGGCGTTAGTGGAGATGCTGGTGGATGCAGGTGTCTTCAAACCGGCTGCGTAACCGTCACTGCAAATCCATATGCGTTTTTACACGCTCTGGGCCAAAAGCTGGCGGCCAATTTAGCAATGCAAGTCTTCTAGTCTCGACCTGCTTGTCTTATCCGCAGGTGTGAGCTTGAATCAGGTTTCTGCAAACGCTAGCTTCAAATCTTCCATTAGGGCGAGCTGCGCCTCACTGGGTTCGCGCCCGCGATGGTTGGCTAAATGAAATTGCACATTGAAACCCAGCGTTTCCGTACCAAGCGGTTGCACAAAACCGCGAGCTTGCCAGGGCTCGGCAATGTGGCGGGGCAGGTATCCGATGTGGGCACCCGAGAGAATAAAGGTCAAGGTACCTTCGATTTGTTCCGTACGGGCAGTGCTTTGGCGCGGGAGAAAAGGTTCGGCCGGGACACTGAAGCGGTAAGGGTGATGGACTCCGTCGCACGCCTCCAATTGAGCCTGGTTTGGGCTCTTCACACCAAATAACGGGTGACCCTTGGCGCAGTAAAGGCGTTGCTGCTCGTCGAACAGGGGTTGGTAATTCAAGGCTTGTTGATGCCCCGAAAAATAGCCGATCGCCAGATGCAACTGGTCTTGTAGCAGGCGCCTCTCCAGCTCGGCCGGCATGGCGCTGATCAACTCAATCTGGACCGCTTGCCGGCGCTTGCGAAAGTTGCCGATGGCATTGGCTACCCGCTCAAGCACATGTGAATCCAGCGCTTCCGACAAGCCGATGGACAATTCGCCCAGTAAGGTATCGGCCATGCCTTGGGTTTCACCCTTGAATTGGTCAATTGAGGCGAACAGCCTGCGTGTGGCTTGCAGCACCAGTTCGCCCTTGGGCGTTAATCGAAAGCCGGCTTTGCCGCGCTCGCACAGTCGGTAGCCAAGACGGGTTTCAAGCTTGGCCATCTGGGTGCTGATGGTTGATTGCCCTATGCGCAACGCACCCTGAGCTGCGCTGAAGCCGCCGCACTCCACCACGGTGACGAACAAACGCAGCAAATGCAGATCAAGGTCGCGTACCTGGCTGAGCATGGACATTCCAAACATTGATAGTTATGAATGCCAAGTTAGCATGCTTCATATTTATTTAAAGCATGGCATCTTCTAGGATCCAGTCACTGTTACTGGCGGAGGAGTGATCACATGCGTGCTTGGGTCGGTTTGTTGTGTCTGTCGCTGGGAGCAAGTGTCCAGGCTGCCGATAAAGAGTTAAGTATCTTTACTTGGGCAGAGTATGTGCCGGAGCAAGCGCTGCAGCGCTTCAAGGATAAGACCGGAATCAAGGTCACACTCGATGTGTTCTCTAGCGCCGATGAACAAGACAGCAAGTTGATGACCGGGCGCAGCGGGTATGACGTGGTTTTCCCCTCAGCCACGTCACTGGGGATGGCGATCAAGGCCAAGGCTTTGCGGGCGATTGACCCAGGGCAACTGCCGCATTACGCCAACCTGGATCCGGCGTTGCTGGCCAAGCTGGCTGCAGTCGATCCGGGTAACCGGTACGGGGTGCCGTACTCATGGGGCACGATAGGCTTGGGCATAAATAAGCAGGCTGTGCAAAAGCGCATTCCTGATGCGCCGCTCAACAGTCTCGACCTGCTGTTCAAGCCCGAATACGCCAGCAAACTGAAAGACTGCGGGATTGCGGTGCTGGACTCGCCGCAAGAAGTGCTCAGCATCGTCCTCAATTACCTGGGGCGTTCGCCCTACAGCAATGATCCGGCGGACCTGATGGAGGCCCAATCACTGCTCGGCAAATTGCAACCCAACCTGCGCTATGTAAACAGCAGCCGCCAAATCGATGATTTGGCCAAGGGCGAAGTGTGTCTGACCCTGGTCTACAACGGCGACGCAGGAACTGCCGCGGCAAGGGCGCGAGAAACAAAGCAGGCTTTCGAGGTGATTTATCGCATTCCGCGTGAAGGCACCTTGCTTTGGTTTGACACCATGGCAATCCCGGCCGACGCACCGCACCCCGAGGCAGCCATGGCTTTTATCGACTTCATGCTGCAGCCCGAGTCCATCGCCGAACTAACCAATAACCTGACGTACGCCAATGCCAATCAGGCGGCGACGGCACTGGTTAATCCCGCGATCACCGGCGATCCGGATATCTATCCGTCCCGGCAGGTACGTGAGCATTTGTTTACCGACAAGCTTCTGCCTTTGCGCGCGCAACGTGAACGCACGCGGGTGTGGAACACCTTCCGAACTAAAACCTGAGGAAACCAACATGGAAATCTTTCAAGGTAACGATCAGGCGATCACCCGTGAGAGTCTCTACGGCACGCATTCGGAAGCGACCTATGCCGGTGTGACCAGTTTTATGCGCCGCCGCTACAGTCGTGACCTCACCGGTGTCGATTTGGTGGTCAGCGGCGTACCGTTCGATACCGCGACCACTAACCGCCCCGGTACCCGGTTCGGCCCCCGGGCGATTCGTGCCGCATCGGTGCAGAGCGCCTGGGAGCGCCACTATCCCTGGACGTTTGATCCCTTTGATCACTTGGCCGTGATCGATTACGGCGACTGCGACTTCGACCACAGTCAGCCACAAAAGACCCCGGCCGCTATTGAGGCTCATGCCGAACGCATCCTGGAGGCGGGTTGCGCCATGCTGACCTTGGGCGGAGATCATTTCATCACTTATCCATTGCTCAAGGCACACGCCAAAAAGCACGGGCCAATCTCCCTGGTGCATTTTGATGCTCACAGTGACACTTGGCCTGATGCCGATGATAGCCAGCAGGGAATCAGTCACGGGACTATGTTCTACCACGCTGCCCGCGAAGGCCTGGTCGACCCGTCGCGCTCGGTGCAAATCGGCCTGCGCACCACCAATGATGACGTCATGGGATTCCAGGTGATCGACGCGCGTGAGGTGCATCGAAATACGCCAGAAATCATTGCCGAAATGATCCGTGCCAGAGTAGGGGATAGCCCGGTCTACCTGACTTTCGATATTGATTGCCTGGACCCGGCCTTTGCCCCCGGCACTGGCACCCCTGTATGCGGTGGATTGACCACTCACCAGGCTCTGGAAATCCTGCGGGGCTTGTGCGGCATCAACTTGATCGGCATGGATGTGGTGGAGGTATCACCACCTTACGACCATGCTGAAGTGACTGCATTAGCCGGTGCAACCATTGCGATGGAGATGGTTTGCCTATACGCGGCCCGACACAAGATCAAGGCGTAAAGCCAAGAAGTATCTGGTCTCCCTTAAAAACCACTGTCTTGATCCGTCATGGTGTTGGGTTTTAACAAACGGAAGGGGAGCAGCTTGGGTTTCATCGGGACTGTCGAGTTATCTACTTTTGTGAAAGTGGACTGATTTATCCCTTTCTTTTCGTTCGGCAGGACGCTGCAGGAGGGAGGAAATCAGTTCCGCACCCAAAAAGTAAACCTTGACTCACCTGAGTCGCAGTCCCATAAATATATTGCGTACGCTGGATTAAAATTAATGTAAGTACATGATTTATAAAGTAATTATAATGGATTTCAAATCCGCTCACGCTGGTTCGATTCCGGCTTCGGCCTCTACATTCGAAAGCCCCGCAGATCTCGGTCTACGGGTTTTTTTTATGCCTGCGAGTTGAGGATCGCTTCCGCAACTTTTTGGATCAGTTCCGCAAGTGCCAGTTTTTCGCGTGTGATTGGAGAGGTTCTCGGGAGGTGGGCTTCCATCAATTGCGCGAACGGTGCTTTTAGCTTGAGTAGTCCGCTTATGGGCTGAGCCCGCACGCGGAAGAGGGGCAGAGTGATCCGGCCCTCGATATTTTCAGCACGCCCCTGTATGCCTTCGTCCTGGCCCGCACCTTGTTTGAACCGCCGGGGCAGCGAATTTTCACTGACGACGATGTACCCGAACTGACTGAGGCCTACAGCCAGGTCCATGACCGTCTGGTGGCCAGGGCGCTGGAATTGAGTGGCGTTGCTCTGGAAACCGTCAGCGACCCGGTAGACATGGCGGGAAACGGTTAAAGGAGGAGCCCGCGTTGGCGTTTCTGCTGACCTTGGCCCTCCGCTTGGGCAAAACATTGCAGGAAATATGTAACCAGATATCAGCCGAGGAGCTGTTCCTGTGGCAAGCCTACGACCGCGAATCCCCCTTGGGTGATCAACGCGCTGATGTGCTGGCTGCCATTGGCGCAGCCGCTTCATTTCAAGCCCAAGGCGCGAAGGTTACGGCACTGGATTTACTGCCCACATGGCGACTTGAACCACTGTGTGCTGATGACGAGGAAGAGGAGTTGCTTAAGAACTATCTGTCAGAGCGAGCTGACTTACAGCCTTGAAGGCGAGTGCTAGGTTCTGCGTTTTGGGTTCTTGAAGCATTTCCTGGATCGGCGGATCAAGGTGCTGGGGATGTTGAGAGAGCAGTGAGATAGGGGCGACTTTACGGGTGGAATTGCCCCTGTTTTATAATCCGACATACGCCAATGGCGGATAGTGGGTGAAGATGATATTTATTGAATCTCAGATCTTTACCGAAGACCTTCAAGGTTTGCTTTCAGATGACAGCTACCGTGAATTTCAGTGCTATCTGTCGGATCATCCTCATGCGGGTGATGTGATTCAAGGGACCAACGGTTTGCGCAAGATTAGTTGGGCCGCACAAGGTAAAGGTAAAAGCGGCGGTGTCAGGGTGATTTATTACCACCTTTGCGCGATGCAGCAGATTCGCTTGATCCTGATCTACCGAAAAGGCATCAAAGATGATCTCTCTCCGGCCGAGAAGAAAATATTGAGCGATTTGAATAAAGGGTGGCAGTGATGGAGAAAAATTTATTCAACCGTCTGGTCGAAAGCATGACCCAGATGGATGAAATTGATCGAGGTGAGCGCGCGCCCTCCCGCGAATTTCATGTCGATGCACTGCAAGTCAAAATGATTCGCCAAGCGACCGGGTTGTCGCAAGCCCGTTTTGCCAAGGCCATAGATGTCCCGATAGGCACTTTGCAAAACTGGGAGCAAGGGCGTCGTGAGCCTGAAGGGCCTGCAAGGGCATTATTGCGCGCCATTCACAATGATCCGGGGCATGTACTGGCAGCTCTCGAATATCGTTAACAGTGAATTGATCCAAACCAAAGGACGCGAAAGCGTCCTTTGTTGTTTTAGAACTTTCCCCGTCTTGGTTCCTGGAGCACCCCGTGCCCGGCAAAACGCTGCGATCACTGATAGTCATTGTCTCGGCGCAGACCGGTGCCTATCAGCGGGAGATGGCACGGGCAGGGAGGATGGGGCGCGATTAGGAGGCCTCAGCCTAGCCAGCATCGTCTACGATCTGGTCGACGGCAAACTGCCGGTCAGGCAACGCCAGGCCGATCGCAGCGGCCGCAAAGCTGTGCGCACCCAGCAGAGTGACCTCACCACCTAACCAGCAGGATCGACCTGCAAGCCCGGCCAGGCTAATCGTCCCGGCTTTTCAAATACGGGTACCTATTTATAATCCGCGGACATCACACCGGGAAGCCTGTGGATTTGGGATCACTAAACACGTTAACAGTCTGGACGTTCCAAACCGAGGTCCAGCTACAGACATTGCTGCGTGAAGGCCTGTTAGAGGGTGACTGGTCACACGTTTGCCCCAAAGAGAAGGCGGCGTACCACTTCATGTGCCGCGAAATGGCAGCCCGTGATTTGTCGTGCGCAGGGCGACCTCCGGTGTGGGGGTGGCATTCCTGTGGCGGCTACCAGCGAGCACCGGACGCCCTGGTAGCACGCCAGTTACTGAGCGACCACCAACTGATCGAGACGCCCATCGTGCTGTTGACGCTCGAGTGTCCAAGCGATCAGGTACTGAACTCGGATTACAACGCTTGGTGTGATCAGGTGTATTTCCCGCTATGTTCAAATGCAGCGTTCACCCCATCACCTGAAGCCCTGCAAGGGATATTCAAGCTCGACTACACGGCATTGGACGACGCGCCAGTTCAGGCTGTGTTGCCGAGCCTGCGGCGTGAGTGGTTGGTGGAGGCGCGAAAAGTGCACCTCGCCCCCTCCCGCGAAGTGGCTATCAGCGAGCCATGGCGACCGACGCCAAACATCCAAAGCAAGAACCCATGATGCAATGGTGTGGCAGCCGATTCGAACCAGCGGTTTTAGAGTGCAAGAGTGTCATGCTTTCGCTGCTGCCCCCGCTTTATGCTGGCCGCTACATTGGATAACAGCGTGTCGCACCACGCCCGAGGGCCAAAGAATGATATTGACACCCGAAAGCCTGGTCACAATTGCGATGAGCAACCCTGTCAACGTCCAGATTGCAGCGCGGTTGCCTTCCTTGGGGTTAAGCCAGTGCATGCTGACAGCGGGCTGCTTGTTCCAGGCGGTCTGGAACCATCATTCGAATCTGCCACCGGCAGCAGGCGTGAAGGATTACGACGTTTTTTACTTTGACACCGACCTGTCCCGGGAGGCCGAGAACGAAGTCATAAACGAAACCCGGCATCTTTTCCTGGATCTGGACGTCAAGGTTGATATCAAGAGTCAGGCCCGTGTTCACCTTTGGTACGGCGAGCGATTTGGCAGGGCTTATCCTCAACTTGAAACAACCATGGACGGTATTGATCGCTACCTTGTTGCGGGGACGTGCATTGGGTTGGACCCTGTAACAGGTGAGGTGTATGCGCCTTACGGATTGGAGGATGCAGGGCAGGGGGGGGGCTTCGCTCCAATCCCAAGAATCTCCAGCCTGACTTCCTCCATTAGCGCAACACATCACGACGCTCTGCCGAGGTGCATTTATCACATCTACGTTCAAACGCTTTGGATGTACCTGAGGGGCAAGTGGTACTAGGCCACATCACCTTTGTCGGGAGTGAGGCATCCTGGGGCAGGGAGCAGTTCATAAGACCACTCTTGCCATGCTCACTCGACAAGTTCAGGGGCTGCCTTTCTGGCGGCTTTGGGCTTTGCTGACAGGATGGGGTGAGGCAAGGGGCTCTCATTCAGGGTGTAAGGCGTTATGTCCCCTGATTGCCAGTTGTCGAGCCTGGCCATCTTTATCCTGACCCAAAGCGCATACCCGAAAAGCAGAGCGGCAGCCGCAATGCCAACCTGAATAGTGAACGTTTCCAGCAGGAGCACACCTTTTTGGGCATTGGCGCCGTACCAGGAGAAAACCGGAATCACCATCAAGGCCCATGCCGTAAACCAGGCCAGCAACCCTACAAGTAATGGCTTGATTGCAAACGAACGCAAGTTGCTGATTGAAGTGTTGTGCAGCACTTTGGGCTCGTCGGCAAAATGCTTTGCGGCGGCAACGATCAGTGCTTTGTTGAAGCCTGGATCGTAAAACCAGAGACGTGTTTTTGTAGTGTGACCAGAACCCATCAAGTAGTGATAAAGGTCGTTGGTCATAGCAAGGCGTTTGGTCTGGCGCCCGTTAATGCGCGCAGTGAATTCATCAATGTGAAAGTCAAAGCGTTTGAGGTCGGTTATTACACAGTCCGTATAGAAGAACTTCGGCACACAAAACATCCTGTTTGAGTGGTGGCTAACTTTAATTCGGGTGATATCATATGGCCATCCATGCTTTGTGTCGAGTCTGTTCAGACTACTTTTACCGAAATGGGGCATGAAGTTTTGGATGGAAAAATAGATATATTGACGTCAATAAAGTGACTGACTGTGATTGGTTAATTGAAAGGGATTTTATGAAGGTTTTGAGATATCTGATTTACGGATGCTTGGTGTTTATCGTGATGAAGTTGGGCTTCCTGATGTTAGGCATTATGAATGGCGGGCATGATACTGCCGGCGTTAAGTCGATAGCATCATTTGTGATGTTGCTGATGGTTCTTGTCCCTGTTTATATTGTGGCTTTTGTATTGAAGAAGATTTTTGCCAAGAAGTCTGACGAGGTAGGTGGCGAATAAGCCATGAGGGGAGGGCGCGCAGGGCGTCTGAAAGCTTGTCAGGCGGCTGTAAAAAAGCCCCCGGGAGGGGGCTTTGATATTAGTAAATATCTTTTGAGATCAAGGTAAGCGGGGTCTTGATCATGATTTTGATATCGAGCCACAGCGACCAGTTGTTGATGTAGTCGAGGTCGATTTCAACACGTTTCTGCATCTTTTCAATGGTGTCGGTTTCGCCGCGGCAGCCACTGATTTGTGCCAGGCCGGTGATGCCGGGTTTGATGCGGTGGCGTGCCATATAGGCGTGTATCTTGCCGGTGTAATAGTCGTTATGTGCAACAGCATGAGGGCGCGGTCCGACCAGTGCCATATCGCCATGCAGTACGTTGAACAGTTGCGGCAACTCGTCCAGCGAAGTGCGTCGAATAAAGCGGCCTACAGCCGTAACCCGGGAGTCATTGCGGCTGGCTTGTTTGACCTGCTTGTCGTCATGCACTTGCATCGAGCGGAACTTCCACACTTTTATGACCTTGCCGTTCCAGCCATGGCGATGCTGTTTAAACAGTATCGGGCCGGGTGACGACAACTTCACTGCAATGGCAATGATGGCAAGCAATGGGCTCAGGATAATAATGGCACCCAGGGAGAGCGAGCGCTCCATTAATGCCTTGCTTAGGGCTGCAGTTGGATAGCTGGTGAGCGGGCTTTCATTCAGATGGATGGCTGGGCGGCCACCGATTTCGCTGACTGAGTGATTAAGCAGCATCATGCTGTCCAGGTCCGGAACCCAGACTACATCGACATTCAAATCCAGCAGGTCGATATAAAGCGCTTCAATGCGCTGGGCTTCTTGCAGGGACAAGGAGATATAAAGCCGGCGGATATTGTGTTCGGTAATCAATGAGCGAAGTTGTGCGAGTTCACCCACAATCAGTGGGGAATTCCCACTGTCTTCAAAGGGGGAAGCACTAACGACGCCAATCAATGGGAAGTTGTTTTGCTGGATAAAGTTTTCGGCCAGTTTCAGGGCAACACCATCAGAGCCAATAATCAGGCTGTTGTAGTGGTGGTTGTTACGCTGGTGATAAAACTTGGACAGTCTATGCAGTATCAAATACGGGGGTAATTGAATCAGGTAGCCCAGCAAAGCCCAGCTGATAAGGGTTTCACGGGAAAACAGCTCACCCGACTTGGTGATGAATCCAATGGTGCTCAGGCAGGTGAGCGTCAGGGTCCAGCCGAGCAGTAAACGGATTGCGCCATTAAACGCCTTGTGTCTTTTATAGTAGACATGAGTGGCAGAGTAGGCGGGTACTGACACCAGTAATGTGAGGATGGCGAGCACGCGATAATGAAAGTCGATGGTGCCAAACTTGGTGTAGACCAATGCCAATAACAGTGCGATGACAAACGTCATGGCAATGGACCACTGCCCCCAAAAAGTAAGCCCTCTGGCCACGGTTTTTCGATCTAGACGTGTATGTATCAAGGTAGCAGCCTTGTGATAAGTGCTTGACTATATGAGAGTGGCTGGCCAGTTTAAGGTTCAACACTCTTTTGCGCAGGCTTCGTGGAGTAGTGGCGCTGTAATGGCCGCACGAACCATTGATAATAAGGGTTATTTGCAATAGGCGTTCGACGATTTATAACAACGCAGCTTTAGGGGGTTGTTATTTTCAATAAAGTAGAAAGCTACAAGCGTGAGCGTGTCTAATTAATGGCCATATGCCGGTATTTGTTGGCTGTTAGAGGCTATATGCCACTTAGTCAATAACTTGTACAACTTGCACCAAACAATACCCTCGGTTACGCACCGAGCGGAACAGGCGTTCACCAAAGGCATCTCTAAACTTGCTCTGTAGTCGGCTTAGGCACATTTCCAGGCCGCTATAGGTGCTCGGGGTTTTATTGATGCCGAGAATGAGTTCTTGTTTGCTGCAAATACGCTCATCGTTGCAGGACAGCGTTTTGATCAGCAACGATTCAATGCTTGTAAGCTGGATACACTCAGTGCTGTTGCACAATACCTGTTCGGCAAAACAAAAAGACCAGATATCAGGGCTGCTCGAGTACCGGGACACTATGTTGTGGCTGGGAGTCAAGGTTGGTTTCAAGGTCGGAATGGTAGTAAGGCCTGATGAGTAGAGGTGATTATTCAAAATATAAGGCTTTTTTAGCCTTATCAGGTTATGCAATACGCTGGCGTTTTTGTTGGCAGTCATCAATCCAGGCTGTGTATTTACCCAGTGCCCCCAAGAGGCAAGATGGTGTCCGGTAGAAGCATCAGCCAGATAACCTGCTGGTCGATGGGTGCTTGCAGCCTGCGGCGCACTACTATACTGCGCCGTTAAATAGTCATTGGCAGGGCTTGCAGAGCTGGTAAAACTCAGTGTTAGCTTCATACGTCAACGTCTCCATTCGTCAGTGTTCGTCTGGTGCCAATCGGCGAACTACAGCGGCCTGCTGTGCAGTGCATGAAGTTACGGTTGTAATCAATATTGTCCGGTGACCGTGCCACGTCGCAGGCGATAACCAAATGCGCGAACACTGACAATCAGCTCGAGGTTATAGGCTTTTTTAATCTTTGTTCTTAAGCGGCTTATGGTTTTTTCCAGCGCTCGAGGGTCATAAAACACGATATTTGGGTCCAGAGTTTTGGCAATGCTGTCCTGGCTCAATACATGCTGCGGTGCCTGTATAAGGGCATCAATAATCGTCATTTCAGTATAGGAAATTTCAAGCTTGCTGCTGGCGCTACTTAATAAAAGCCGCGTGCGATCGAGGGTCAACTGAGTGGTTGTTTTCCAGTGTGAATCTGCCAGGGTGCGCGATAGCAAAACCGACTGATCCAGGGGGGCGGCAGGCAACTTTATACAGTAATCAGCCCCTGCAAGATAATAGTTGATACTGGTAAATGACTTGCTGTGGGTCACCAGTATGAATATGCAAGTGAGCTGATTACTCAAGCGTATATGCTTTACCAGTTCCAGGCTGTCGTTGATATTATCCGGTGTATCAACCTCAATAAAAACAGCCTCTGCCTTGCTAAAATCACAGTTCAGGTTTTTCGTAATCACTGAGGCGTCAATATGCCTCACGCCAGAGGTGATGAGCTGTTCTATATCCTCGACCAGCGCATTGCTTTTTGCAAAATTGAACGCTATTGGGGTCTGATTGTCGGTCCTGCATCCTGCGAAAAGCATATCACCTAACCCAAATACTCAGAGGCCGTAGGATTTTGCCATATAAGCCAATATGAAAACCGACATTTTATAACAATTGGCATTCAGGGTGCGATTCTTATTGCCAAACGCCAAGCTTGCAGATATCGAAGGTCGATTTGCTCATGAGTGCAAGCTCTGCAAAAGTGAAAGGCGTCTGTTATTTCAGGCGCCATCACTTCGCAGCATCTATTCAATATTTAATTGGGAGGGGGCGCGTGCAATACCACGCCACTGCTAGCCCCAGCGCCACCCCGAGGGTATTGGCCAGTGCGTCGTAAAGCGATGCGGTACGTAGCGGAATAAGCGCTTGGGCATATTCAATGACTACCCCGGCCAGCACGCAGCCCAGAGCGATCCAGTGCAGCTTGACCCGTAAAAATACCAGGCGACAGCTGAATGCCAGGGAGAAAAAACCGAAAAGGTGATGCAGCTTGTCTTCCTGGTCAAATAGCTGCGCAATGGGCTTGGTGCGCAGCCCGGTGTACAGCAGGCCAGCGCACACCGCTATAAATAGCAGGGTGCGCAGCCAAATTGGCAGTTCAGCAAGGCGCCGGATCAACGGAATCACTCAGTGATCTTCTCGAAATTCTCGTAGAACGCATCGCGGTTACGGCCATCGGTCATGGTATGTAACGAGTACTGGCGATGCAGCATGGCGCCACCGTCTCGCGTCAGCGGTGCCCAGGCGATATTGGCCCGGCTCATGGTCGACACGCTCATCATCTCGTCGAACGGGATCGAGATGTAAATGCCCTTGTCGAAACTACCCTCGCCATATTCTTCTTTGGATGCTGTGGTACGAGTCACCCAGCCACCGAACTTCACGCCATTGGTAAATTCGCGGGAAATATCGATGGTGGTACCCCAGTCGCGGGCCAGATAGCGACCCACGCTGACAGCGGCGTCCAGATCAAAGGGCAGCTTGGTATAGGAAGTGATATGACCGGTCACGGTCCTGTAGTCGCGCAAACCAAAGCCCTGATCAAAGTCACGTTGGCGCACATAGTTCAAATCGGCGCCCACGGACCAGCGTTCACCCATGGGTCGGTACAGCAGTTCGCCGCCGACTCCGGCATACATTGACTCGAGGTAACCGCCATAAACCATGCCATACAGATCTTGGTCCAGCCGTTTTGCCTTGTTAAGCTGCAAGGCTGGCATGGTGACATCGGACGTGGTGACATATTGGCGCAAGTCAGTACGCACGCGGGGCAGGTTGCTTGCCGTATCGTATTTGAACTTGTCGTAGTTATTAAGCAGGTTGGCACTGATGCCGCCACTCGCCCAGGTACTTGGGGTAAAGCGGTATTGCCCTTCGGCGTAGGCACTGATCTGGTAGAGCAGGAAACCATCAGGGCCACCCAGGTTTTGCTGGTAGCCCAGACCAAAGCCATAGGTAAACGGATCCGGCTTTTGCTGATACAGAGTTTTATCATAATGGGCAGTAGCGCGGTTGACCTCAGTAGTGCGATGCAGGTCTACCAGGTCTTGCTCGTTATTGACCACATTACGGAAGGTCGAGCGCGGTACGCTGGTTTCTTCAACTGGCATGTCATAACGCTTGTTGACCATGGTAAACCACTGGATTTCGTCATTGGCGCTATTGTCCAGAATTCTGCTGGCCCGGCCTGCGCCTTTGGCTGAGTAGAAATACTTGGACTGCTCGCCATACACCATCAGCTCGGAATCACGCTGGGCAATACGCTCGACTTTATAGCCGGCGTTACTTTCCAGTTGTTTCGACACCTCGGCCCAGTCAACTTGGTCCAGCCCTACGGTTGGCGTACTGGTTGGCAATGGTTGGGCGGGCGGATCGTAGGTTTTGGCCGGTGCCTTGCGACTGACAAAATTGGTGTGCAGGGTGATGCCGAACAGGGCGGTATTGCCGCGCTCCCAGCCTGCAGTCAGGTCGATATTTTCGTTTAGCTTGTAGACTGCACCGATGTTGATCGGGGAGTCCTGAACCTGGTTGTTGTTTTGCGGTTCATGCTTGTAATCGTTACCGTCAAACTCGATCTTAAGGCTCAAGGGTGCCCAAGGTGTTTGATACACGACCCCGCCAAACAAGGCTGGTGAGCCCCGGAAGTAGGTATTGGTATTGACGTCGCCGACTGATGTATCTGTAGGTCGTGTGTCAAAACTGTCATCGAGATAACCCAGCGGGTTATCCATATCGCCCCGATTGCCTATATAGCCCCAGGCAATACCTAGGCTGAAATCCAGGTTCTTGTAGCGTTTGTTGGCTACAAAGTACTCGCTGGAAAACAAGCCGGTACCGCCGATATCGCGGAAACCCAACGCTACCTCTGGTAGCCAGTGGCTTTCTTGCCAGAGTCGGGCTTTGACATCTATCGCTTTGTCCTTATAGCTTTGGGTTCCACTTAAGGCCTCCGAACCGTACATCCGGTTGGTAATAGAGGTATAGCGGAATGTCCCTTCGAGCCAGTCAAGGGGCTGCAAAGACAGGCTGTAACGTGAATAAGGCTCTGTGCGGTTGGCGTTAAGGCTTAACTCACCTGCGGGTGCCATACGGGCGGTTGGTGTTTGCAGCAGGCCAACGCCACCAAAATCATTCTGGGTATAGCGCGGCTCGGCATGGGTGGCCAGGCTGCAGGGCAGTAATACAGCAGCAGCAAAACGTAACTTCAAGGTGCAACCTCGGCCAGCGGTTGAGTAGCTAGAAACTGCGCCAGCTGCTCATTTAAATCAGGTGTGGGCAAATCGGCATTGTCATTGCGTAACGGCACCAAAATGGTGCTGCCAGCGACCGCATGCACGCCGTCCTCGCGGTTCCAGGCTGCAATAGCGACTTGCTTGTAGGTGCCATCCGGACGAATCAGCCACAAAAAATCGTTCTCTGCTACTTTCAGGCGCGGGCAATTGTCGAGATAGTCGCGTACCTCTTGCATGGCCTGATAGGGCAGCACGCAGCGCTGCTCCACGGCACCAAGCACGGTTACCGTACGGGAGCGGGCAGGGTAGATAACCCGGTCGCCGTCGCTAAGCAGGTAGTTGCGGGCAAAACCGACTTCCAGTGCGATGGGGTCCAGGTTGGCAACTTTACGGCCAGTAACCGACAGCTGGTTAACCTCTTCATAAAGGCGCGCAGTGGCGGCTGCCAAGGCTTCCTTGTTGTTGAGCAAGGCGCCACGCTGGAGCATTTTCAGATCAAACAGCACGCCCACTTTCAGTCGCGTCTGTTTTTCCATTTCGGGCTGATGCAACCATGCCGCTGCCAACCAGTAACTTTCCGGGTTGGGGCTGGCCTGGCTTATTACGTCCAGCAAGCGCATGCCGGGTGTATAAGCGACACTGACAGGCTTAAGCACATCACCGCTCACAGACACTGCAGCCTGGCTCAGGGCGCCGTGGCTCAGCAGCAGGCACAATGCCAGTTTTTTCAAATGCTTCACTGGGTGGCCTCCCAGTCCGGGCGCAGATGCGCAATTCTCAGCAACAGCCCCGGAGTCACATACTGCTCGCTTTGCAAGACAAGGCCGTCGGCAGGCCGCACCCAATAATGGTTGGTGCCGCTAAAGCTCAGGGCTGGGATTTCCACTTGTTCATCGATACGCTGCAGTACATGAGGGGTGTCGAGGATGGTCACGGTTTCCAGGCCTTTACGGATAAAGCGGCTATTTACCGCCAGCCCGACCTGTTCGCCCTGGTACATATCGATCCAGCGCGTGCTGCGCTCGCCGTCGGCAATATGCTGCAAGCCGCGCTTGAATGGCGACTGTCCGTCAAAACGGGTGCCGTCAAGGCCTGGCTCCAGTCCGGTGGTGCGAACCACCAGGCCGTTGCGCATCAGCAGTACTTGCTTGCCCGAGGCAACCCAGTACTGCAGGTCGCCCTGCTGCCGCAGTTTGGCCATGACCCCTTGACTGGAAGGGGTGGTGACCAAAATTTGCGCATAGGGTACCGCCGCCACATCGTCGGCCGTCAGTTGCAACGGCTCGGCGCTGTGGAGGGTGGCTTTGAAGGTATCAACGGAGGCTTTCATTAGCGGGCTGCAGCCACACAGCATCAGGCACGCCACCAAGCACGAGCGGTTACGAAGAGTTTTCAAAACGGCTCAAACCTTATCGGCTGTTGGCTTCACTGAGGTTATTACCTGCAGCAGCACCGGTGCCTAGAATGGTGGCCGATGGCAGCAATTGGCTGATCAGACGGTTCCAGCGGGTGACCTGGGCTGGTCCCACATAAACAATGTCCTGTGGTTTGAGCTCGAAGCGGTTAGCGATAGCAAAGGCGACGGGGGATTCGGCATCCAGCTGGAAGATCTTGGCCGGTTGCGTCTCAATATTTTCTGCACCACGAATCACATACAGGGCATTACCGTTGGAAGTGGTTTGATTCAACCCGCCAACCGAACCGACTACATCAGCCAGGCTCATATTTTTGGTTTTAAACCGGATGGCCTGGGGGGCGAGCACTTCACCCATCACAAAGATCTTTTTGCGGTCATTGTAAGGCAGATACAACTGGTCGCCGTCTTTCAAAAACACATTATGCAACTGCGAGTTACTGGTGTTGAGGGTATCCAGATCAAGCACATACTCATGACCATCGCGGGTCAGGGTCAATCCTGACAGATCGGCATTCACCGGCTCAATGCCCGCTGCACCGAGAGCTTCGACCACGCTGAGTGGGGAGGTAGTAATAGGCATAGGCCCGGCTTTAAGCACGGCACCGGCAAGAATTGCCTTTTGGCTGGCGAAACGTAAAACGCTCAAGTCAACCTGCGGGCTATCCACGTATTGCTTAAGGCGTTCAGCAATAGCCGAACGCAGCTCTTCGATAGTTTTACCCGCAGCGTCGACCTGACCAATGTAAGGGTAAAAGATGGTGCCGTCGGGCCGAACCAAGCGACCGTTAGCATCAATCTGTTGTTGTGCGCCTGAAGGGGCGGTCAACTCGGGGTGGTCCCAAACGGTGATGTACAACACATCGTTGGCGCCGATCCGATAGGCCGCAGGCTTGAATGCCAGCAAAGATGCTGGCACCGAGCTTGAGACGTGTGTCGCCGCGTTTTGCGCAATCAGCTTGGGAGTGATGGGAATTAGCTCGACCCGACTGCTTTCTGGTGAGCCTTCAGTCCCGATTTCACTGGTATCCAGGTACTGACCGGGCGCAAACATACAACCTTGCAGGGCGAACCCTGCAAGTACCGCGAGCGACAAACTACGAATCATCATTGAGGACACTTGTAAAGGAAACACATCAAAATCAAATGCCTGGAGTATCCCAGGTGGTTTAGTCCTTTCGACCTGGCGGGTACTTAATTGGTACCAGTAGTGCCCGTGGTGCCAGTAGTGCCTGTGGTGCCAGTAGTGCCGCCGTTGCCGCCGCCACCGCCACCTCCGCCACCCGAAGCTGCAGCTGCAATACCGGCTGCTGCTGCAACACCCAGGCCTACTGCGGTAGTGGTACTAACGCCACCCAGTACGCCGGTTTCGGCAGCCAAAGATGAACCCGAGGTAGCACCAGCTTCAGCTTCAGCCGCAGGGGCATCTGTTGCTGGTGCGTTAGTAACAGGCTCAGCTGCAAATGCAGAAGCGCTCAAGGCAAGGGCGAGGGCGGAAACGATAAATTTATTCATTTGAAAATCCTTTTGTAAAAGTCTGTATTGGCGATTGTGCAGCAGCGCCTATGTCCAAGGCTATGAACGTCGAACCCTGGATATGCTTAAAGCCCACGAAGGCGCTATAACTGTGGCACTCAAGTGATTCTCTACAGGCATTTTAATGTGCAATAACGGCTCAAGAATACCTGTGCAGAGCGGTCTGCGTGGCTGACCTTTTATAACGTTTCGTTAAGTCTACAGCTAAGTGCAGGTTCGGAAAGTGGATAAAATATTTAATTGCATAGAACTAGGAAGCAATTGTTGCATCGTAACAACATTCGCATAGTTTATGTCCGACCATACTTGTCTTCAAACCGAACAATATCATCTTCACCCAAATAAGAGCCTGATTGCACTTCGATCAGTTCCAAGGGGATTACCCCTGGATTTTCCAGCGCATGGATCTGCCCAATCGGAATATAAGTGGATTCATTTTCGCACACCAGGTAGGTTTTTTCACCATTGGTCACCTTGGCTGTACCGCTCACGACGATCCAGTGTTCGGCACGGTGGTGATGCATCTGCACCGACAGCTTGGCGCCAGGTTTTACGGTAATGCGCTTGACCTGATAGCGATGGCCGTTATCGACGGAGTCATACACTCCCCACGGACGATAGACCTCCCGATGGTTGATATGTTCAGTGCGCGAGCCGCTTTTCAATTGTTCAACAATCTTTTTCACATCCTGTACATGGTCCTTGTGAGCGACCAGTACCGCATCCTTGGTTTCTACAATCACCAGATCATCAAGGCCGACAGTGGCAACCAAGCGGCTGTCCGCATGCACATAAGTGTTGCGTGACTGCTGATTAAGCACATCACCCTTGAACACATTGCCCTGTTGGTCTTTGTCACTGACATCCCAGAGTGCAGTCCATGAGCCGATATCACTCCAGCCTGCATCCAGTGGCACCATCACAGCATCGGCTGTTTTTTCCATAACGGCGTAGTCCACCGAATCATCCGGACAGGCAGCAAAGGCAGCTTCGTCGACACGGGTAAAGTGCATATCCTGCGAGCCACCGGCCAGCGCGGCTCGGCAAGCGGCCAGAATATCCGGGCGATAACTTTCCAGTTCTTCCAGGTAGCGACTGGCACGGAACATAAACATGCCGCTGTTCCAGAAGTAACTGCCGCTGGCCAGATACTCTTGTGCTGTGACCAGATCGGGTTTTTCAACAAAGCGGTTTACCCTGAAACCGCCGATACCCACGTCGCCGCCTTGCTCAATATAGCCGTAGCCCGTTTCCGCATGGGTCGGAACTATACCGAACGTCACCAACTTGCCGTCTTGGGCCAAGGGCAGGGCGGTCTGGATGCAGGCCTGGAAAGCAGCTACGTCCTTGATCAGGTGATCGGCAGCGAGTACCAGCAGGATCGGATCCTGGGCTTCGCTGCAGGCTTGCAAAGCTGCCAGAGCAATGGCTGGCGCGGTATTGCGGCCGACCGGCTCCAGCAAAATTCCGGCTTTATTGAGCCCCAGGAGCCGCAATTGTTCGGCAGCGAGAAAACGGTGCTGTTCATTGCATATCAGCCGCGGCAATTCGGCGCCCAGCCCGTCAAGGCGCTGAATAGTGGCCTGTAGCATTGAAAAATCAGCATCGGCCAGCGGCAGAAACTGTTTGGGATTGAGCTGCCGTGACAGCGGCCACAAACGGGAGCCCGACCCCCCGGCCATGATGATTGGAAAGAGCATGTTCATATTCCTTTGTATGCTTTAAGAGTTATCGCAGCGCATCCAGGTAAGCACGTGTGTTGGCATGTACCTGCTCGCAGGTCTGCATCTCGGCCTGAGACCACCAGCGATAGGCATCATGCTGAGCGTGAGGGGGATGCAAAGTGTCGTCTGCACCCAAAATAAGCTGGTAAGCGAGTACCACGTAGTGGGTGTCCGGACCTTGCCCGGGCGCCGCAAATACGCTGTCAGCGTAAAAGTGTTCATACACCCCCAAAAAGCTGGCGTGGCTACGCTGACTGGCCTTTCCCAGCTCTTCCAGGGTCAACCTGTCAAAGGCCGCATCCAGGGTTTCATTTTTAAGGATGCGTCCGCCGGGGACAAACCAGTTGCCCTGGGCTGGCCGATTAAGCCGTTGCCCCAAGAGGCATTCGCCCTTGCTGTTTTGAACCACAAGATCGATGGAGATCAAGGGTGTTGAATCGACAACGCTGCGAAACAGTTCGTTGCTGAGCCACATGATTTAAATCTCGGTCAGGAAACGACTCAATATCTGGTCTTTATCCAAAAACTCGCAGGCATAGCCAGTAGCAATCACATTAGGTGCCGGCATGGATAAAACAGTCTCGATGCCCTTAATCAAAGCGTCGACCGATTCAGGCTCCACCAGGGTGGCGATACCCGGGTACTCGGAACACAGCAACCCCAGGCTGGTGTCGGGATCAGCGGTAATCAAGGCATTGCCACCTACTGCCAGGATATTGGTCAGCTTGGACGGCAATACGGCATCTGCGGCCCCGCGTTTCTGGATCACCAGATGACAGTCGGCGGAAGCCAGAAGGGCAGGTAGGTCGTCATAGGGCTGAAGCGGCGCGAATACAATATTGTGCAACTTGTGTTGTTGGCTTAGCTCCAGTAGTCGGGCTTTACCTGCGCCTTCCCCCACCACCAAAAACACCAGGTCGGTTCGCGCTGACAAGCGTTGTGCCGCTTCGACCACACATTCAAGGCCTTGCTTCTCGCCGATGTTGCCGGAGTAAAGCAGCACACGCTTGTCGGGATCGACGCCAAGCCTGCGTAGCAGTGCTGCTTCACGTGGCACATTGCGGAAGCGGGCGGTTTCGGACCAGTTGGGAAAGAACCTCAACCGCTCTTTGGCAACGCCTTTTTCTGCCGCTCGCTGCAACATGCCGCTGGAGATAGTTGACACGCGATCAAATGCTCGCAGTACGGTCCGTTCAACATCAAACGCCCAGCGTTTTAGGCGCTCGCCCTTAGCGATGGATAGTCCGAACAGGGCATCCACTTCGTAATCCTGAATATGCAGCACCGAAGTGGCGCCCGTCAGCTTGGCCAGAGCCAGGGCCTGTGGGGCGCAAAACAGCGTTGGCACCACCAGGATCACCAGTTCAGGCTTCCAGCGTAACTGGGCCAGCATGGCAAAGGTCGACGACAGCGAAAAGCTGGCCAAGTGCAGTATGCGTTTGATTGCTGTCGGCTTGGCTGGAACATACAGTGGGCACCGAATGACGGTGACGCCAGCCTCCTTGCGTTTGTTATAACGCCAGGAGCTGAAGCCTTGCCAGACCTTCCAGTCCGGGTAATAAGGCGGGGCCGTAACCACCCGCACCTCATGGCCCTGAGCGGCCAGCCAGGCAGCCATCTCACCGCTGTATTTGCCAATACCGGTCAGCTCCGGGCTGTAGTTGATACCGTATAGCAGGATCTTCATCAGTGTGCCCGCGCCTGTTGCACGTTAGTCACATACCAGTCATAGGCATCTTTCAGTCCGTCTTCCAGACTGATGCTGGCCTGCCAGCCCAGGGACTTGAGGCGCGACACATCCATCAGCTTGCGTGGAGCACCATCCGGCTTGCTGGTATCGAAGGTCAGCTTGCCAGTAAAACCGGTGACCTCGGCAATGGTTATGGCCAGTTGGCCAATAGTGCAGTCAACCCCGGTACCCACGTTGATATGGGACAGCATCGGCTGGGTATTGGCCTGATAAGTGGCATCGTCCAGCTCCATCACATGGATACTAGCCGCGGCCATATCGTCCACATGCAAGAACTCGCGCATCGGTGTACCAGTACCCCATATCACCAGTTCTTCGTCGCCGCGCTGAACCGCTTCATGGAAGCGGCGCAGCAGGGCAGGGATCACATGGCTGTTCTGCGGGTGATAGTTATCATGGGGGCCATACAGATTGGTCGGCATTACGCTGCGGTAATCACGGCCATGCTGACGGTTATAGCTTTCACACAACTTGATCCCGGCGATCTTGGCAATCGCATAGGGCTCATTGGTGGGTTCCAGCGTACCGGTGAGCAGGGCCTCTTCACGCATCGGCTGCTCGGCATGCTTGGGGTAAATGCATGACGAGCCGAGGAACAACAGCTTGTGAACATCGTTCAGGTGCGCAGCCTGAATGATGTTGGCCTGGATCATCAGGTTTTCGTAGATGAAGTCGGCCGGGTAGGTGTTATTGGCCTGAATACCACCCACCTTTGCCGCCGCCAGATACACCTGATCGATCTTGTGCTCCTGGAAAAAGGCCTGCACGGCATGTTGATCCAGCAGATTCAGGGTGTCACGTCCGGCAGTGACAATACGGGTATAACCCAGTGTCTGCAGACGGCGGACGATGGCCGAGCCGACCATCCCGCGATGGCCGGCGACAAAGATATTCTGGTTCAACTCGCGGGCCATACTCAGTTCTCCGTAGCCACCGGCAAGTCATGACCGTGCTCTTTTAGCAGTGCATGGCGCTGCGCGACCTTGAGGTCTTCGCGAACCATTTCTGCGCACATCTCCTGAGCGGTGATTTCCGGAACCCAGCCCAGTACTTGTTTGGCTTTGGTTGGATCACCGAGCAAGGTTTCAACTTCGGCAGGGCGGAAGTAACGGGGATCGACTTTCACGATTACGTCGCCGACCTTAAGTGCCGGGGCCTTGTCGCCGTCGATGCTTGCAACAATAGCGTGCTCATCGACACCTTTGCCTACGAACTTCAGGGTGACGCCCAGCTCTGCCGCCGACCAACGAACAAACTCACGCACCGAATACTGCACACCGGTTGCAATCACAAAATCATCAGCCACGTCCTGCTGCAACATCATCCACTGCATGCGCACGTAGTCTTTGGCATGGCCCCAATCACGCAGCGCATCCATGTTCCCGAGGAACAGACATTGCTCTAGGCCTTGCCCGATATTGGCGAGTGCACGTGTAATCTTGCGGGTCACAAAGGTTTCGCCACGGCGCGGCGACTCGTGGTTAAACAGGATGCCGTTGCAAGCGTACATACCGTAGGCTTCGCGGTAGTTAACGGTAATCCAGTAGGCGTACATTTTTGCCACTGCATACGGCGAACGCGGATAGAAAGGGGTCGTTTCCTTTTGCGGTGTTTCCTGCACAAGGCCGTAGAGTTCGGAAGTTGAGGCTTGATAGAAGCGAGTTTTCTTTTCCAGACCCAGCAGACGGATAGCTTCCAGGATTCGCAGCGTACCCATGGCATCGACATCAGCGGTGTATTCTGGAGATTCGAAGCTGACGGCTACATGGGATTGAGCGCCAAGGTTGTAAACCTCGTCAGGCTGCACTTCTTGAATAATGCGGGTGAGATTGGATGAGTCTGTCAGATCGCCGTAGTGAAGTATAAAGTTTTTATTATCGACGTGCGGATCTTGATATATATGATCAACACGCTGAGTGTTAAATGAAGAGGCTCTGCGTTTAATGCCATGTACTAGATAACCTTTTTCTAAAAGAAATTCTGCAAGATAGGAGCCGTCTTGCCCAGTTACTCCAGTAATTAATGCTTTTTTAATGCTCATTTTAATTCTGCACCTTGTGTTTAACGGATTCAATTATCGATGAATATAAATCAATGTATTTTTTTGCGACTATACGACTTTCAAAGCTGTCAAGAATTTTTGATCGTGCATTTGTACAAAGTTGTTCGTGGTGAATTGAGTTAAGAACCCATAGTATACCTTCGGCGAGGCTTTTAGAATCATATGCCTTAGCTAGATATCCATTTTTCTTGTGATCTACAATGTCTAGTAGCCCTGTTGCTCCGAAGGCCACAACTGGCGTTGCACATGCCATAGCTTCGGCTGCAGTCTGTCCAAAGGACTCCTGAATTGAAGGGACTACCATGACATCGGCTGAACAATATAGTGAAACTAAAGTTTCATCATCACTAATGTGGCCAAAGTAGTGAGTTTTGAATCCTAGAATATCATTTGTTTCTTTCTGCCCATTGCCGAAAACTACTAATTCAATTTGTGTGTCTTGAGGGATGTGGTCTAAAGCTTTCTTTAATATAGAATAACCTTTATTGATATCTTTTGTGGCAGAGCTTGCACCAAATAATATTAGCTTTTTGTCTGCAGGGAGATCAAGAAGATCTCTAGCTAAGCGTTTGTTTGTGGGTCTAAATAATTCCGTATTCAGAGGGTTGGGTAAGTGAGCAACATTTTGGTTTTTTAGTAAATCAGATGATCGTGCGCATTCAGCTATCCAGTTACTTACGCCAACGAAGGTTACATTGGAAAGCTTCGAGTAGTGTATTTTCTTTCTCTGTACGACCTTACGGCTAAGGTCATTTAACCTGTCAGAATTTAGGATAGGGCACTTCCCACAACTCAACTTATATCGCTCGCAATCCCACATAACATGACAGCCACCAGTAAAAACCCAATTGTCATGCATTGTCCAAACGATAGGTTTTGCTATATTGGAAATATCCTCTATAGACAAGCCTCCTGCATTTATCCAATGCAAGTGAACCAGGTCTGCTTCCGAGTCATTAATATACTTTACTATGTTGGTATTATTGGGCTTTCCGCTAGAAAACATTACTCTTTTTTTTGCCGAAAACAAACCAGGAAGTCTATCGAAAAAAACTCTGTATAATAAATTTATTTTTTTAAGGGTTTTGAGTTTTTTGGGATATATGCTTTTGTACTCGACATCTATTCCAGTCCGCTCAAGTGAGTCGGCAAGCCGCACTGCTGCTCTTGCTGCCCCCCCTTTGTCATAGTATGAGTTCAATATCAAGATTTTCAATTTATATGCGCTTTGGATGAAGTTTAATGATCGAGAGAGCGTAATGCGCGGAGTGATCGCCCTTTCGGTGCTTTAAGCAGGTTTTCAATTTTATTTGATATGATTAGAAGTGCCGAAGGTATTATTACTGCCTGGCTTAATGCGCAGTTTAAGAATAAAGTTGAATTACTCCTGAAAAACATAAATGGCATGAGTGACAAAATAGAAATAAAATACGACATCCGAAGAGCATTTTTTGTGGAGCCGTTTGAAAGAAATTTTAGTATGGTACCTAAAATGAAACACGCAAATGCACTTCCAACCACACCGAAGTTCGCCAGCATCACATATACAATGCTGGTAGCGCCAACGGGATTGTCGTAATAAAAGCCACTACTAAATTTTGATATAAACTCGAGTTTGGATGGCCATATGACGGATGGTATCATCGCTAAAAAGGACGCAATTAACTCTTTAGGAAAGGCAAAATATGGCAATGAATTATATTGAATGAAAGATCCTGCGCCTATCCAGGTAAAAAAAACCTCTGCTAACAAAATGAAGGATAGACCATCTGAGTTTATGTCATCACCCTGTCTTAAAAGCCCTATCAATAGTATTGTGGATGCTATAGCCGGAACAGCCATAAAAATTAAAATCATTTTCTTGCTTAGTATTATATTTCTTGTTGATAAAAAGGCTATATACAAAAAAGCTAGGACTGCAGGCAGGACAAACATTCTTCCGCCGAGCCCTAGCAAGAATACAGAGTTGGCTAGTAGCAGAAGCAAGATTATTCTAAAATTCTTCATCTGATTTGATGTGTAAAAAAATACAGCCAGCGTAGTGTAGATTATGTTTAATCCGGACAAAAAGCTTTTGGCTGAATTCGTTTCGTTCCAGTTGATGCCTGCATATCCTTTGAAAGAATATGATCTTAAAGCGTAGTACGAATAGAGTTGAAAGATCACAAGCAGCGAAATCAATGCATAAAATACTATGCCCGAATTTTTAGTATGGGTGTATGCATGTCTTTTTGTTCTTAGTGATGTAAAGCCTAAAATAAAAAATATGAAATATAGAGCAAGGATGGTGAAATAACTAGTTTTGTCTAGTTGATCAGCGTATCCAGAAATTAACTTTGCAAGAGGAAAGTTCTTGGAGTAGTAGTAGTCGGATAGAATGACGGGTAATATAAGATAATATATAATGCCAAGCGCCATGGCACTAATAACTAAGATGTTTCGCTTTCTCGGATGGGAATTGCAGTTGTAAATAAAGGGCTTGGGATTTGTCATTTCCTGCTCTCGGTTATTGCTTGTTTTAAATATAGTTTTGAGTTTTCACGCAAGATGTTCAGGAGTTTATTTATTTTGTTAAAGTCAGGTGATTTTTTAGCCAGCGCGACTGCGGTCTTTTGATCTTTTAGCATATATTCCTCGGACTCTAATGCCGTTAGCAAGCTTAATATTCTGTTTGCGCCCGTGGGTGGGGGGGTGACGATAAATGGTTTGTTGAAGTTTACAGAAAACGCTGTCCCATGGAATGAGTTTGTTATGATGAATGACGCGCCGTTGAACAGGCGTATGAAATCTAAAGGGCCTGCATCACGAATGTGTTCGCGACAGTGAAATCCACTAAAAGGGTCCTGGTCTATTGTGACGACATCTAGATTTAGGTGTTTGGAGACCAGCTTTACTGTTTCCTTGAGTATTGCATCTTTCTTTAGTACGTAGACTAAAAGGTATGGTCGCTTATTAGTTGTTGTTGAAATCGCAAGCTTGCTTAACCATTCATCTTTATCTAAAAGCAGTGTAGGGTCTACGACATGGGACACTGGTCTATTTAAAATCAAGCTGAGATATTTTGCTGAGTCGGACTCTCTCACCGAAATACTATCGAAACTCTTTAGGTGATCGGCCACTTCTTTTTCTTCAGATTTGGAAAATTTGTGAGAGCCAAAGCTAGAAGCATAAGAGAGTTTACGAGTAGCGCCTGCGAATTGTAAAAAATAATTAGCATCTATAGTTTTGTATCGATTAACAATATTAGGATTCCAGATTTGATCGCTACCGCATAATATCAAGTCATAGTTCCCGCTGATTGAGTTTAGAACCTCTTGGGGATTTCCCGATAGGGTGTAATGATTATTAAAGAAGTGCTTGAATTTTTTCAAAAGACGCATTCTAGGTGCGGCTCTAAATATATCTTTCCCTATCCTTAACAGATCCCTTGGACCTGTGCCGATCCGAAACAAATCCATAGTCTTATCAGTATGAGTATTTTTGTAGTTGATGATTTCTGGTTGCCCGATTTTTTTTAAGTACTCTTGCGTAGCAAAGGTTTGTAGGACGGCGCCATAGTTACTTGAGTTATGTATAGTCAAAATTCCGATTTTCATAAAGTCTCCGATATTTTATATTTAATTGATTAAATTGGCTTTTATTTTTTTATAGGTTTCGATAAATTCAGGTTTTATTGCCACGGAGGGTTCCAGTATCAATTCATTTTCAATGTGGAATCTAGATCCTAACCTTTTTTTAATTTCAATCATGTAATCTAATGAATCTCCAATAGGTGAGGTTCCTCTATTAATGAAAATATTCATACTTTTCTTAGATGGGGTATAGTTGTTTACGCTAATCTTTTTTGCTAGCAGCCAGTTTAGAGGGGTATTGTTAGGTTTCTTTCTGTTGAAAAATTTAGTTATTGGGTTTTTATATAATAATTTTGTTAAAATAAATGCGGCATTATATAGTTTTGTTTCATTTCGAATAATTTCTTGGTAGAAGTTACCGTTTACTGAAAACATACTTCCTAAATTCGGGTAGCAAAACTCTTGGTATGAGTGTCGTGCTATATGAAAAGCCTCGATTTTATCAGCGATCTCTTCTTGGTCGCCTGTTTCAATTTTAAATCGGACTCTTGTTATTATATTCCGCGTACCTTTGAAGGTTGATGTTCTATAGTTGAATTTACACATTTCTTTTGGCGCGGTTTTTATATTGCCTGCTTCGTCAATGTATTCAACTGAAATTATTTTGTCAGAAATTGAATATCCGTAGGCCCCTGCATTCATGAAAACACCACCGCCGACGCTGCCAGGGATGCCTTCGAGACCCTCAAAACCTTTCGCGCTATGTATTACCGCTACTCTGACAAAGTCCTGTAATGAGTACCCGCCCTCTACATCTATATATCCATCCGCAACTTCAATGCCGACTACGTTCTTGGTGGATAATATTACAGAGTATTCAATTTCATCGAAAAGAAGTACGTTGGAGGTGAATCCTATGGTTTTAAACTCTATTTTTTTTTGGATAAGATACTTTGTTGCTTTTATTAAATCGCTAACCGAGTTTGGGCAGATATATGTATTTACATTCCCACCGGTCTTGTAAAACGTCTCGAACTTAATATTGTAATTTTTTCTGTACCATATTTTTTCTGACTCTAGATAGAGTGATAAATTTTCTAACACTTCTAGGGTGCCCATATTAATTGTTTCTCATTGAGGTTCATGTGGTATAGATTTTCCTACTACTTTCTTTTGAGCAAAGTAGTAGTACAGTACTAGTAGTAGGAGATCAGATAGCACTGTTGATACTGCTGCGCCTATCACTTCGTATTTTGGTATTAGTAGAAGGCTCAAAGTTATCATGGTCAGCGCGGAAATACCCATAAGGTATACTTTTATCTTCATGTGTTCCTGGGTCAATAGGGCGGAGCCAGCGTTGCTTGCAACAAACCTAATAGGGGCGCAGATGGCTAAAACCTGCAAAACTACGATAGATGATTTGTATTCTTCGCCGAATAATATTGGAATTGCCCAGGGAGCTAGCGAGATGATACTAGCAAATGCCAATATTCCTAATGTCAGCATTGCTTTAGTCCCAATATTATAAACTTTTAGAAACTTTTCTCTGTCGTGATTTGCCCATCTATGAAGTTTTGGTAAAAGAAATTTTTGATAAATAACATTGGGTACCAGATAGACAGCTGTCATGACGGAAAAGGCTACGGCATAAGATGCAGATTGAGTTGGGCCGTTAATTAACCCTACAATTAAAATGTTTATTTGAAACATTATCAAGTGGAAAGTTGCTGCCATCCCGAATGGGAAGGCGTCAATTGCAACTTCTTTGACTGAAGGTTTTTTTGTTTGAAATGTTGACTGCTTGATTGAATGACCTTTCAGCGCCAACTTTCCATTTTTTAGTTTAGACATCTCGCGCACGCCCCATATTATGACTGGAAGGGACACTAGCGCGTATATGATAGAGGTTGTTAGGGAGTCTATTGCATACGGTGTGAATAGAATGGCAGCTGAAATTAAAATTAATCTTAGTCCGTGCGGTATTATTTGGATTGCGCTAAGTAATAAATACCTCTCTTCGAGTTGCAGTTTAGAGCTTGTTAGCTCTAAATATAGTTGTTGAATTATATATGTGCTAAGTATTACTAGTGAGTATTGCGTTACCTTTGTATTCGGTCCAATTATTGCCCAGGTAATTATTGCAGCTATAGAAAAAATCCCTGAAAATTTTATGAAATCAAATGATGGTGAAATCCATCTTATGCCTGCGTGACCTTCAACACCGAAGATTTTTAGCCAGAGTTGAGCGACTCCAAAACCCGCTACAGGGACAAGTATCGATGCTGCCGAAAGTGCAGATGCAAAAGCGCCATACTCTGTAGGTCCTAGTGTTCGCGCCAAGATCACCTGTGTTATGAAAGCACAGAAGGCACCCAGTAAAGAGCCAAGCCAAAGAAATGATATGGCGTGTAACATCTTCTTGATGTTCATCTGCAGGTGAAATATATTTTTGAAGTTTTTAATATTTTTGCTACCGTTTGATTGATGAATGATTACGTCCTGCAGAAGTTTAAGCTGTGCAGGCTTGATGGTAAATTATTGCTAGTGTTTGTGGTTTGCAGAAAAACATTTTCGAATGGTGATGGTGTTATCTCTCGGCATGCTACCGCCACAGCATTATTCTCTGATTCCTGCAAGCGATGACATATATCGAGTTTTTCGAGTTGCTCTGTGACGAAAAGCGGAAGTAACAATTTTCAGTGCTTGAAATCAAAATAAATCAGATCAATATTCGTATTGATAATAAGTATATTTGGCTAAAACTCTCTTATGCACATGACTGAGAATTGAATTTTACAAGATAGAGACGAAAAAGCGTGTCACAATCAAGTTTTTGTCAGATCAATTTCGTCAGGTTTTGATGCCTATTGCGTGAATTGCCGTATCGTGGTTTTGGCGTTCGGCCAGAATTTCCGACAGACTATTTTTGCCTGAGGCTCCCATGACTTTACGTAAATAACCTTTGCACAGATTCAAATCTAGCGAGCACTGCTTGCTGGCGCAGTTTGCGCGACAACTGTCACAAGGTGGATGGAAGTGAAATTCTACCGACTAGTTTCAGATTATCGACAGCGGTGCCGATGTTGATGCGAGATCTGATAAGTTCAACTTGTGTAGCTGATGAAGATTCGTTTCCAAACATACTATCCATATTAGAAAGCTCAGAGTTTCTCATTTCTTTGGTTCGACCTGGACTAAGGCTGTCGCCTGCTACACGTACGAACTAATACGATATACGATGCATCTGCGGTCATCAAATAACATTAAGATGTATGAGCCAAATAGTGCTTTATGGTACTAGCAGTACATTTTGCTATAAGTTGCCGTAGCAGGTGTTCAGGAATGCTACCGCCCCAGGATTAAATGCTACTCCCTGAAAGCGGATACTATCGGTTGTTATTGTGCTCTGTCCTGAATAAGCACTAAAAAACGCCCTTATGTTGTCAGGGCGCCAAGGTAGTAAGCAGTCTTAGGTAAATTAAACTTTGTCGGACTTGTATTCGTAGTTGTAATACCCATAAGCGCCATAGCCATACTTGGCCGAAGCGCGGCGTTCTACCCCGTTGAAAATGGCGCCTTTAAGGTCGATACCATTCTGCGCAAAGCGGCGCATGGTCAGTTCAACTTCACGGGCCGGGTTGAGTTCGAAGCGGGTCACAATGAGGTTGGTGCCCGACTGGCGGCCGACAATGGCGGCATCGGTAACCGCCAGGAATGGCGGGGTGTCAAGGATGACCAAGTCGTACTGGGCGCTGACCTGCTCGAGGAACTCGCTGAAGTTTTTATGCATCAACAGTTCAGACGGGTTGGGCGGAATTTGCCCGCGGCCAATCACAAACAGGTTTTCGACCTCTGTTTTATGGGTGGCTGCGTTCAGGTCGCAGCGCTTGGTCAGCAGGTCGGACAAGCCGTTTTCAACCGGGATGTCGAACATTTTGTGGATATAGCCTTTGCGCATGTCCACGTCCACCAACAACACACGCTGGCCGGATTGGGCGATAACTGCGGCCAGGTTGGCCGACACAAAGGACTTGCCCACTTTGGGGCTTGGGCCGGAAATCATCAGGCGGTTGTTGTCGGCTTCCAGCATGGCAAAGTGCAAGCTGGTGCGCAGGCTGCGCAGGCCTTCAATCGCCAGGTCTGTCGGGTGGCTGCTGGCAAGCAGGGGGGTCGCACGGCGGCCACGGCCGGATGAGCTTTTGCCGTCTTCTACTTTTTGCAGGGAGCTGAATGGAATGGAGGCATACACCGGCAGGCCAAGCTTTTCGATATCTTCCGGGTTTTCCACGCCGCGATTCAGGGCCTTGCGAAACAATACATAACCAACGGCTATCAAGCCGCCGAGCAAGGTGGCAATCAGCACGATCAAGGGTTTATTTGGCTTGACCGGGCTACGCGTATCTACATCGGCGACATCGATCAGGCGCACATTGCCGACGGTGCCGGCACGCATCACGTCCAGTTCCTGGGATTTGTTCAGTAACTGGGTATAAATTTCGGTGCTGACTTTAAGGTCGCGGGTCAGGCTTAACACTTCCTGTTGGGTGGTTGGCAGCCCCTCAACCTGTTTGGCGAGCCGTTTTTGTTTGCTGGTTAGTTCCGCCAGTTGCCCCATCAGTGCACGATAGGCCGGGTGCTGAGGGGTGAATTTACGGTCCATCTCGGCTTGTTGCAGTTTCAAGGTGGAGATACTGGTGTCCAGTGCCACTATCTGGTCGAGAATGGCCTTGGCTTCAAGGCTGATATCAATCGACTTGCTGCGAATTTGAAATGCATTCAATGCATTTTCAGCTTTTTCCAGATCCTGACGTACTTGCGGCAGTTGGTCTTTCAGGAAGCCTAGGCTCTGCTCTGCTTCAGCGGAAGTACGCTCAATATTTTGCTGTACATACAGACGGGCAATTTCATTGAGCGTCTGGATTGCTTTCGAGGGGTCTGTGCTCTCTAGCGCAAGGCTGATCATGCCGGATTCTTTACCGCGCTCCGCTACATCCAGCACTTTCTGATAATTCAAAATAGCTGTGAGGCGAGGCTCGCGCGTGACACTGAACTCCGTTCCAGGGTTTGCGCGCAAACGCTCAACGAGTAACTTGATACCCTCTTTGTTGTACAGTTCTCCGACCATGGCTTCAGCCAGAATATTGTTGTCTTCGTCTTTCAAGACAAAATTGCCCGCTTCTCCGTTAATCAGGGTCAGTTCCTGGCCTAATAACTCAGCAGGCAATTCAAGTTCGGCGATTTTTAGTTGTTCCCCGCCCCAGGCATAACTGTTAAAGCCCAGCACTGGAGAGGCCAAGTCGGTGCCTGGTTCTGGTTTAAAACGACGGGCTAAAAATTCGCCGATCAGTGGGAAATAGTTGGGTTCAATTTCGATATCCAACTGCAAATTATCGACCGCAGTGCCGATAGTTTTACGCGACTTGATCAGTTCAATTTCTGTTGCCGATGGCGATTCTTTGCCCAACATTCCTCCGATATCAGAGAAACCCAGCGGGTCACTTTTCTTGGGTTCAACCTGAATCAGCGCATTCGCCTGGTACACCGGTGTAGCCAGCAGCGCGTAAGCAACGCCTGCAACCATAAAGGCGCCCGTAACCCCGGCAATCAACCATTTGTGGTCGAGCAGCGTGCCCAACAGCCCCATAAGGTCAATTTCGTCGTTGTCGTCATCTTGTTCATGGGGCTTTGTCACGGGTGCTTGCTGCATAAGTCGGTTCTTTTTCTTCACAGATAATTCGTGGAATGACTCAGCGTTTAATACGCTGGGCCCATGCATTTACAGCGGCGTCAATCAGTGCGTACGCGTGCACAAAAGCAGGCTTGCCCTGGCGGTACGGGTCGTTGATTTCGCGGTTGTCTTGCCATTTGCCCAGCAGAAACACTTTGCCCCTCGCCTCGGGAGCGAGGCTTAGGACACCACCAATATGGTGTTGTTCCATGACCAATATAAGATCAGCCTCATTTATCTTGGCGGCAGTCAGTTGGGTGGAGATGTGTTCAGGCACGGCGTGGCCGTGTTCTTCAAGAACAGCGGCAGCAGTGGCTTCGATGGGCTTGCTTTTTACGGCGCTGAGGCCTGCGGAGCTCACGACGATGTCGGACGGCGTCAAGGCGACCCGCATGAGATGTTCGGCGGTAGGGCTGCGGCAAATATTGCCAATGCAGACAATCATGATTCGTTTAAACAAGGCAGCTTCCTTTGTGCCAAACATGCTCAGCCGGCGAGAGCATTTAACGATTCGCCACGACCAATATCCCCGATCCAGGGAATGGCGGTGCCTATCAATAAAGGCTGCCCTCATCAGTTTGATGTGGCGATGGCCTGGGCGGAAGCACAGTTGCTCCCGCTTTATTACGGATAATGGGTCGTTACGAAGTGAATACCGAAAATACTAACTGCGAAGCCATCGCAATATCAACCTTTAAATAGGCAAAGATTTTTATTCGGGCTACATAGCTGCTAATCAATAGCTATCGACTGACAATAAATAACATTTTTGCCATTCTCGACTAAAAATAACCCTGCCCAATGGCAGGTATCAGGGGCGTGGCCCTGTGCTAGCAGGCGCTGCCCCGGGCTGTGGTGAAGCCCTTGCCGGGGCCGTCACCAGGTGAATCTGGTGAGCGAAGGCCGTTTTTTATTGGTCTGAACGCGGGTTTTCGGGGCGCGGATCTGGCATCCGGGTCGCGCCGTGCTCAGTGCAATATGCCGATAGTGGCATTATGACATGCCTGTGTATATAGCGGCGGTGAAGCGGTTTTCATATGTTCGGGTTGTGGGTGGAACTCTGAATGTTAGTTGGCGCGAAGCGGTTCATATAAGCGTTAACTTGTTAGTTTGCCCGGGAAGTTAGTGCATGCAGGAAGTGTCGCATATATGACTTGTCGCAAGTAAGTCACTTGAGTGAAGTCTGTGGACATGGCAGAGGGATTGGGTGAGTTGTGTCTCTGTAACGCCGCGCGGAATGGTTTTTTCGACGGTTTCGTCGCCGAACGCAGTCTTCGTTCCTCGGCTGCCGCTTCTGTAAAGCTTCAGCTGTGGGGGCGAGCCTGCTCGCGAACGGCTTTCGCGAGCAGGCTCGCTCCCACTGGGGATGCCCAGAGCAGCTACAGGTTTTGTGTTGTGGCTGCGATCTGAATACGGGTTTTGACGTGTGCCGGTGGGCGGTGGGTGTGCAAAAGCGCAAGACTTCAAGCTCAAAAGCCGGATAATGACCGCCAATTATTTAACTGGTTATTCTGGTAATCCTGCATGGAAATCAAGGTCAATTTTCTCGACAACCTTCGACTTGAAGCCAAGTTTGATGACTTCACCGTGGTTGCCGATCAGCCGATCCGCTATAAGGGCGATGGCTCGGCACCTGGTCCGTTCGATTACTTTCTGGCTTCGTCGGCGTTGTGTGCGGCTTACTTTGTAAAGCTGTACTGCGATACCCGTAATATCCCCACCGATAATATCCGGCTGTCGCAGAACAATATTGTTGACCCGGAAAACCGCTATAACCAGATTTTCAAGATTCAGGTCGAGCTGCCGGCTGATATCAGCGCCAAGGACCGTCAGGGCATTTTGCGCTCCATTGACCGGTGTACGGTCAAGAAGGTGGTGCAAACCGGGCCTGAGTTTGTGATTGAAGAGGTGGAGAACCTGGACGCCGATGCGCAGGCCTTGCTGATGCCTGTTTCCGGTTCCGGTGAGGGCACCTTCATTGCCGGCAAGGATCTGCCGCTGGAACAAACCATCGCCAATATGTCGGCCATTCTGGCGGGCCTGGGCATGAAGATCGAAATCGCTTCGTGGCGCAATATCGTGCCCAATGTGTGGTCGCTGCATATCCGCGATGCGCAGTCGCCGATGTGTTTCACCAATGGCAAGGGCTCCACCAAGGAGGGCGCACTGGCGTCGGCCCTGGGGGAGTTTATCGAGCGTCTGAACTGCAACTTCTTCTATAACGATCAGTTCTGGGGCGAAGAGATCGCCAACGCGGACTTCGTGCATTACCCCGAGGAGCGCTGGTTCAAGCCGGGGCGCAAGGATGAGCTGCCGGTCGAGATTCTCGATCCGTACTGCCTGAAGGTTTACAACCGTGATGGCGAGCTGCGTGGCTCGCATCTGATTGACACCAACTCCGGGAATGAAGAGCGCGGTATCTGTTCGTTGCCGTTTGTGCGCCAATCGGACGGTGAGGTGGTGTATTTCCCGTCCAACCTGATCGAAAACCTGTTCCTGAGCAACGGCATGAGCGCCGGCAATACCCTGGCCGAAGCTCAGGTGCAGTGCTTGTCGGAGATTTTCGAGCGTGCGGTGAAGCGTGAAATCATCGAGGGTGAGTTCGCCCTGCCGGATGTGCCGCCAGCCGTGCTGGCCAAGTATCCCGGGATTCTGGCCGGTATCCAGGCGCTTGAAGAGCAGGGGTTCCCGGTGCTGGTCAAGGATGCGTCCCTGGGCGGTGAGTTCCCGGTGATGTGCGTCACCCTGATGAACCCGCGTACGGGGGGTGTTTTCGCTTCGTTCGGCGCTCACCCGAGTCTGGAAGTGGCGCTGGAGCGCAGCCTCACCGAGCTGCTGCAAGGCCGCAGTTTCGAAGGCCTCAATGATTTGCCGCAGCCGACCTTTGAAGGTCACGCGGTGACTGAGCCCAACAACTTCGTTGAGCACTTCATCGATTCCAGCGGTGTGGTGTCGTGGCGCTTCTTCAGCTCCCAGTCGGATTACGAATTTGTCGAGTGGGACTTCTCCGGCCAGGGTGAAGACTCCAATGCCCAGGAAGCCGAGACTCTGTTCGGCATTCTCGAAGGCATGGGCAAGCAGGTGTACATGGCCGTGTACGAGCATATCGGCGCCAAGGCCTGCCGCATTCTGGTACCGGACTATTCGGAGATTTACCCGGCGGATGACCTGATCTGGGACAACACCAACAAAGCGCTGTTTTTCCGTGCCGATATCCTCAACTTGCACGCTCTGGACGATGAGGGCCTGCAGGCACTGGTTGAGCGTCTGGTGGAGAGCGAACTGGATGACTACACCGATATCACCACATTGATCGGTATCGAGTTTGACGAGAACACGCCTTGGGGCAAGTTGACGATTCTGGAGTTGAAGCTGCTGATCCATCTCGCCCTTCAGCAATTTGAAGAGGCTAAAGAAGCGGTCGAAATGTTCCTGCAGTACAACGACAACACCGTCGAACGTGGCTTGTTCTACCAGGCTGTGAACGTGGTGCTGGAAATGAAGCTGGACGAGGACCTTGAGCTGGAAGACTACGAGGCCAACTTCCGCCGGATGTTTGGCAGCGAGCGCACCGATGCCGCGATTGGTTCGGTGGACGCCAGCGTACGTTTTTACGGCCTTACACCCACCAGCATGAAGCTGGAAGGCCTCGACAGGCACCTGCGCCTGATCGAAAGCTACAAAAAACTGCACAGCGCGCGGGCCAAAACGGTGGCATGAGCCGTTAAGCCGTCACGCTGACAAAAAGCACCTTCGGGTGCTTTTTTGTTTTTTGCGCCCGGGTGCTGCTTTGATTGGTTGCCGCCCGTGGTGAAGGGCCCATATCGGTGCTTTACTCCATCCTTATATGGCCTCGCAGTGACGAGTGACGGGCCAGCCTCCAGCAGATCAGGCCTCAAGCCGCCTTTGCAGCCTCTTATTTGAGCGCTCTCCATGTCCAATACACCTGCCACACTGTTGATCGTTGACGATGATGTACATGTTCGCGAACTGCTGGAGCTGCTGTTGCAAGACCAGGGTTACCGCACGCTGACGGCCAGCTCCGGTGAACAGGCCCTGGCCATGGTGGCGCAACAGGCGCCGGACTTGATCCTGCTGGACGCCATGTTGCCGGGCACTGACGGTTATCAGGTGGCCCGCCAGCTCAAGGCCAACCAGTCGACGGCCAATATCCCGATCATCATGCTGTCGGCCCTTGGCGAGCAAAGTGCCCGTTTGTTGGGGCTGGAGGCGGGGGCTGAAGACTTTCTCAGCAAGCCGGTGGCCAGTGACGAGCTGTGGTTGCGGGTGCGCAACCTGTTACGGCTCAAGGCCTTTGGCGACAATCAGGCGGTCAACACCCTGATGCTGGAGCAGCAACTGCAAAAGCGCACCATCGACCTGGAGCGGTTCCGCACGGCGATGGGCGGTGATGAGCGCCTGCTGAAAATGGTCAACTACGACCCGCTGACCGGCTTGCCCAATCGCAACCTGTTCTACACCACGTTGCAGATGGGCCTGACCCAGGCGGAGCTGCGGGGCTGGCAGTTGGCCGTGGTCACGGTTGGCCTCAACGATCTTAAAAACATCAACCAGACCTGGGGCCATGCGATGGGGGATCAGGTGTTGGCCGAGTTCAGCCATCGCCTGTCCAATTGCCTGAACGTCAGTGACACCCTGGGGCGGATGGACGGTGACGAACTGGCATTGATCCTGATGATCCGCAAGGGCCAGCCCGGGCCCCGGCAGATGGTGGATCGCATCCGTGAAGTGCTGCGCGAGCCGTTCAAGCTGCCCGGGCATGACATCCCGCTCACGGCGTGTATCGGCATTGCCCTGTACCCGGACGATGGAGCTGACGCACACCGGCTGATCAAGCATGCGAATACGGCCATGGGCCGATCCAAGCTGGCGGGCAGGGATACTTACAGGTTTTATACAGCGCAGATGAATGTCGAGGTTCTGGCGCGCCAGGAACTGGAAACTGCGCTGCGCGATGCGGTGCGCAAGCAGGCATTCGAAGTGTATTACCAACCCAAGATAGGCTTGGTTGACGGTCAGATCTGCGGTGTCGAAGCGCTGTTGCGCTGGCACCGGCCGGGGATGACCACGGTTTCTCCAGCGGTGTTTGTGCCGGTGCTGGAGAGCCTTGGGCTTATCTCCCACGTGGGTCAGTGGGTGATTGACCGGGTGTGCAATCAGATTTCGATTTGGCAGCAAGCGGGTCTGGGGCAGGTGGAAGTTGCGGTGAACGTGTCGGCGCAGCAGATCAGCGAAGGGGATCTGGTCAATGATATCCAGCGCTCGCTCAAGGCCCATCAGCTGGAGCCGCAATGGCTTGAAGTGGAGCTGACCGAAGGGTCGCTGCTGGAAAATACGCCCCACACCGTCGCCAGCTTGCTGACGCTTCGAGATATCGGGGTGAAGATCTCGATTGATGACTTTGGTACCGGGTATTCGAGCCTTGCTTACCTGAGCCGGTTTCCCATCGACAAGCTGAAAATTGATATCGCGTTTATCCGCGAGGTCACCAATAACCCTCAGGATGCGGCCATCGCCCGTACCATCATTGAGCTGGCCCACAGCCTTGAATTGGAGGTTATTGCTGAAGGGGTGGAGACGGTTGAACAGTTGGAATTCTTGACCGAGAACGGTTGTGACCAGGTTCAAGGCTACCTGTTTTGCCGGCCCCTGCCGCCGTTGGAGCTGGAGGCGCTGTTGCGCGACCCTCGCTGTTTTATTTGACCCTCGATGGCATCCCGGGTTTTGCCTGGCAAACCCCGGGATGCACTCCATCAGCGGCTGCTGTCAGGGCTGACGTTTACGCCTCACCCACCACAACCCCAGCAAGATCAGCACCACCACCCCTGCGCCAATCGCGCCCTGGGCCAGAGCGGCCAGGTGTGATGTCGGGCCGCCTGCGCGCAGTTCCTTGACCTGAGCTGAGCTGACGTTGACTTGCGGGTTGCCGTAATGCCCGGTCAGGTAGGTGGCCAGTGTCGCCACTTGCTGATCGCTCAGGGTGTTGGCAAAGCCTTGCATCCTGATGTCCTGGCCGTCAGCGCCGCGTTTGACACCGTCCAGTATTGCCATCACCAGGTTGTTGGGATGACTGCGCCCGACCGCAGTGTTGTGCAGCAACGATGGCAGGCCACCGTCGAAGCTGCCCTGGCCTTGCGCCTGATGGCAGGTGCTGCAATAGGCATCGTACAGCTGGGCTCCGGTCATTTTGTCGCCATCTTCCGGCAAGGCCACGCCGCGAATACTGTCCAGCTCATCGGTTTTTTGCCCCAGGGCATACACCGGTTTGCTGTCGGCCGCTTCTTGCCAGGCAGGCACGCTCTTGAGGTAGACGGCAATCGCTTGCAGGTCGCTGTCGCTGAGGTGCTGCAGGCTGTGATCCACCGCTTCGGCCATGGGCCCGGCAGCCTGGGCCTTGCCTTGGGCTTCGCCGGTCTTGAGGTAGGCGACCAGCTCTGCATTGTCCCAGCCACCAATACCGCTGTTGCGATCCGAGGTGATATTGGGCGCATGCCAGGGGCCAACATCGCCCCCCGCCAGTTCCCTGGACGGCATTTCGGCCATCAGCAGGTTGCGCGGTGTATGGCAGGTGCCGCAGTGGGTCAGGCCTTGTACCAGGTAGGCACCCCGGTTCCATTGGGCATCGCGGCCAGCGTCGGCGACGAAGGGCTTGCTGTCCAGGAACAGCAGGTTCCAGCCCGCCATGGACAGGCGGATATTGAACGGGAACGGCAGGGCGGTGGCTTGGGTGCTCGTGTCTACCGGTTCTACGGCATTGATGAAGTAGGCATACATGGCCTGGATGTCTTCATCGCTGACTTTGGCGTACGAGGTGTAAGGCATGGCCGGGTACAGGTGCTGGCCATCGGCGCGAATGCCTTTGCGCACTGCGTCGCTGAATTGCTCCAGGCTGTAGTTGCCGATACCGGCGGTTTTTGACGGGGTGATATTGGTGGCGATGATTTCGCCAATCGGGGTGGGTAATGCCAGGCCGCCTGCAAACGGCCTGCCGCCGGGCACGCTGTGGCAGGCCACGCAGTCACCTGCGGTGGACAGGTATTTGCCACGCTGGATCTGTGCGTCGTCGCCGGCGTTGGCGTTGAGGGCTACCAGCATCAGGGCCGCGAATGAAGTGAGGGTCCGATTCATGGTTCAGCCCCGCCCTTGTTGTGTGGCGATGATCCGGTCCGGCAGGATGTGTTGGGCGGTGCGCAACGTCAGTGCGGCGGCGGTCAGGGTCGAGTTCATGGTGGCAGAGGTGGGCATTACACCGGTGCTGCAAATAAACAGGTTGTCGTGGTCATGGGTGCGGCCATAGCTGTCGCACACCGAGGTTTTCGGGTCTGTACCCATGCTCATGGTGCCGGTGATGTGCTGGTTGTTGGCGAAGCTGCCTTCGGCGCTGTAGCGCAGGTTGGTGCCGCCCATCAGCTCGGCAATCCGGGCGAAGTCCTTGTGCGACTGCACTGCACCCTTGCGGGTGTACTCGTCGATGGCGTAGTTGACCTTGGGTTTTGGCAGCCCCAGCTTGTCTTTTTGATCGCTGAGGCTAATGCGGTTTTCGGGATTTGGCAGCACTTCCAGCACGTCCTTGAGGCTCATTTCAAAGGCCGCACGGTGACGCAGTTGCTTCTCGAATTCGGTGCCGTATACGCCGTTGGCAATCAGCGCATCGGTCGCACCGTTGACCCGCGAAATATTGGTGAAGTCGAGGCGGTACGGTGCATGTTGTGAGCGGAACTGGCCGTCGCGCATGGTGTTGATCGAGCTTGGGCTTTGCGGGCCGCGTCCGAGCCACAGCTCTTCTTCGGCATCGAAGGTGAGTGAGGTGCTCGGGTGATCCATCAGGTTGCGGCCCACCATGCCGGAGCTGTTGGCCAGGCCGTTGGGGTATTTTTCGCTGGCCGACATCAGCAGCAGTTTCGGGCTTTCAATGCCGTTGGCGGCGAGGATGAAGGTCTTGCCAGTGACGCGGTGCGATTGCTTGTCGGGGTCGTAGTAGTGCACCGCAACGATACGGCCTTTGTCGTCGTGTTCTATGCGATACACCACGGCGTTGATATGCAGTGTTGCGCCTGCGTCCACGGCCGTCTTGATCGCAATGCCGCCATGGTATTGCGCGTCGATCGGGCAGATCGGCTGGCAGCTGTTGTTGCCGCAACAGGCCGGGCGACCGTCGTAGGCGCGACTGTTACGGGCCGTGGTGTTGCCCACCACCGCGTAAGTGGGGGCAAGGCGCTCGCGGATCCGGCGCATGGCGTAGGGTTCGGTTACAGGCTCCATCGGAAACGGCTGGCTGCGGGGGGAGCCGGTGTTGTCGGCTCCGGACACGCCCCAGATCTCTTCCGCCGCCTGGTAGAACGGATCGAGTTCTTCGTAGGTCATGGGCCAGTCGACGCCCAGGTTGTAGAGGGTCTTGATGCGCATGTCGCCTGGCACCAGACGCCAGGCCTGGGCTGCCCAGTGCCAGGTGGTACCGCCCACGCCACGGATATATTCAGCAGGGTAGGGGTAGGGGCCGCCCTGGATCAGGTAGCCGTTGTCTGTCGGTTTGTATACCGGGTGCGGGGCCCATTCACTGCAGGTGTAGGGCGACATCCAGTCGCTTTTGCGCGTCGAATTGCGAAAGGCTGCGACCACACGGCCGCGCTCGATGGGGCCGCCGGCTTCCAGGATCAGCACCGAAGCGCCTTGCTTGAGCAGGTGGGTGGCGGCCATGGCGCCGCAGATCCCCGAGCCGATAATGACGATGTCTGCAGACAGTTGATCAGACATGATTGCTCACCTCGGTGGTCGGGTTGCGTGCCCAGCTGCCGTACACGCCATAGGCATAGGTCGGCGGCTTGAGCACATCGGCAACTATTTGCGCATTCAGTGCATGCTCGTAAGCCAGGCATCGCGCCTGTGCACCGCTGCCTACCACGCCCATGAACCAGGCGGTGGCAATCTTGCGCGGCACACCGGCCAGCGCAGATTTTTCGTCATCGAGGGTTTTTTGCAGGTGCATCGGTTCCAGCTGGCGCTCATTGATCAGGGCCAGCAGGTCTTTGGACGACTGGGCAAAGCCCGGGTCCTGCTCAACCAGTGCCTTGAACAGCATGTTTGCCAGCACCGGGTCGAGGCTTTGGCGACCGGCGATGATCGCCGATAAGGCGACAAAGGCGCCTTGTTCGGGGGTGTCGACCGTTTCGGCCAGCGCGAAAGGGATCAGGGAGGCGGTGTAGGCAGTGAGCATGCCTTTAAGCAGCGTCCGCCTGGACGGTATTAGCGCACAAGGGCTGTTATTTTCAATCAGGCTGTTCATGGTGCTTCCTGTCGTTGCAGGTTGTCGTTATGGGGTGGGGCTTTTGCAATCACGGTGAGGTTATTACCGGGTCGATCATAACAAACAAATTAGCTAGCTAACTATTTAGCTAGCAGCACCAGGCAGTCAACGGCTCAGATTGAGGTATAGCGCAGCTTTGCGGGTGAAGCGGTTATTTTGCGGGGCGGCCTTGTCCGCCCCGCAAGCCACCTGTGGGGCTACGGATAACTGACGGTCAGCACCCAGTTCGCACCCTTGCCCGAGGGCGCGGCGGCATGGCGGGTGAGGGTGCCCAGGTGCGGGTCGATGGCATACACGCCCACCTCGGGGCTTTTCTCACCGGTGACCAGCAACCATTGCCCCGTCGGGTCTACGGCCAGCCCCCGGGGCTGTTGCTCGACCTTGAGGTGTTGCACCCGGCGCGGCAAGCCGCTGTGCGGGTCGATTGCAAACACGCTCACCGTGCTGGCGGTACGTTCCGAGGTGTAGAGGAAGCGCCCGTTGGGCGTCAGCCGGATATCCGCTGCCCAGATCAGGTTGTCCGCCAAGGGCGGCGGTGCCGGTTGCCCGGGTTTGAGCATGGGCCGGCCCATACCGCGTGCCAGGCCCGAGCCTTCGGGCAGTGCGTCAACTTCATCAAGTGCGCTGAGTTGCCCGCTTTGGGGGTCGATAGCGAAGGTACTGACGCTGGCGGTCATTTCATTGAGCAGGTACAAAAACCGGTTGTCCGCCGATAGAACCAGATGGCGCGGCCCGCTGCCCTGTGGCAGCTGGACTGTGGCCAGCGGGGTGAGTGCCCCGCTGGCGGGGTCGAAGTTGAACGCCAGCAGTTGGTCGGCGCCCAGGATGGTGGCGTACACAAAGCGGTTGCTGGCGTCGACGATGATCGAATGGGCGCTGGGCCCCGTTTCGATCACGTGCTGCGGGTTGTCGCTGACCACGCCTTCGGCATTGATTGCGTTGACGCTGAGCAGGTCGTCACCGTAGGACGCGCCAAACAGGTAGCGCCCGCTGTTGTCGGTCGAGATATAGACCAGGCTGTCGGCCGCCGTGGCGCTTTTCACAAGCGTGAGTACGCCGTTGGCCGGGTCGATGTCGTAGGTGGCCAGCGTAAAGGGTTTGCCCCGGATGGAGGCGTAGAGCTTGCTGCGGTCGGGGCTCAGGGCGAGGGACATGGCGCCTGCACCCGCTTCGAGGGTGGCCAGGGGCTGCAATTGGCCTTCGGCGGACAGTTGGTAGCTGCTGAGGGTGCCGTCAGCGGCGTTGGACACATAGACAAAGGTCCGGCTCGGCGCGGAGCTGGCAGGGCGTTGGAGCGGGGCAGTGCCTGGCATCTTCGGTATTTCCTTATAGGTATTCAGGGGCGGCATGGACAGGTTGTAGATGCGGTGTACTTACGAAACCGGCCTGGGGTTTTGTTGATCGCCTGTAATCGCTGATGAGTGGAGCGAGGCTGCGGTCGGCGACCCCTGACTGCTCTTGATCAGCTCATAGGCCCGGCGTACCAACGGGTTCACCGTGTTGGCGCGGATCCACAGGTAATACGTCACGTCCGGCAGGCGGGGCAGGCCATCGTTTTCACCCAGCACACGCATGTCGGGGCCGAGCATTTCCATGCTTCTTGGGGTTACCCCGAGCCCTGCGCGGATTGCCGCCTTGATGCCGATCAGGTTCGAGGCCAGGTACGCCTGGCGCCAGGGAATATTGGCCTGTTCCAGGGCCTCCAGGGCGTAGCGCCGGTAGATGCTCGGCTCATCCACCAGGATCAGCGGCAAGGGTTCGCCGGGGGTGTGGACGTACTGCGCCGAGCAGATCCACCACACCGGCGAGGTGCGCAACGGGAAACCTTCGAGGTTCGGGGCCTGGCGCGTGGAGATCACCATGTCGACCTTGCCGCGGTGCAGGTCGTCCATCAGGAACGGGCTGCGGCCAACATCGATTTCCAGGCGCAAACGCGGAGCCGAACGGGCGATATGGCTGAGGATCGGCGGCAGTATGGTGTCTGCAATGTCGTGGGGCGATCCGATGCGCAGCACGCCACTGAGGCTGTTTTCGCGCAAGGAGTTGAGCGCCTCGTCGTTGAGGGTGAGCATTTGCCGGGCATGGCGCAGCAACTGCTGGCCGGCTTCGGTGAGCTGCTTTTGGCGCCCGCGTTTCTCGAACAGGCTCACTCCGACCTGCTGCTCCAGGCGCTGCATCTGCTGGGTGACCGACGATTGCGTGCGGGCCAGTTGCGCGCCTGCCTGGGCAAAGCCGTGGTGGTCTACCACGGCAATAAAGGTGCGCAGTAATTCGAGGTCGAGGGTCTCCATGGTGGTTTTCGGCCTGCCTTGTATCAAGAGGATGAGAATAAAGATTACATATTCTTATGTGTTTGTTGAGCCCGTTTTCGCCTGAATACATTTGCGCCCAGCAAATACAGGGATATGCATTTTTGACGTGTTTTTTGAATACACAGAGTTATAACGATATTAGATATTTGCATTTCCGTTGCTTCAGCGCTGTACCTAGGATGCTCGCTTATCAGATCGGGGAACGCCGGTCATCCATAAGGGGATATCCATGTTAATTGAGCGCTCACCCATTACCCGTTTTTTGCCTGCCGTGCTGGGCGCCCTGATTTCTCTGACGGTGGCCACCGCTGCCCGTGCCGATGCAACACTGGACAAGATCGAGCAACGGCATGTGCTGGTGGTCGGTGTGCTGCTCTCAGGCGGCCCCTTTGGCGGGATTGATCCTGCCACCCAGAAGCCTCGGGGCCTGAATGTCGACCTCGCACAAGAGCTGGGGCGCCAGCTGGGGGCCGAGGTGCAACTGGTGCCGGTGTTGCCCGCCAACCGCGTGCAGTTTTTGCAGCAGGGCAAAGTCGATCTGTTGATCGCCAACATGGAATGGACCCCTGAGCGCGGCGAGATCCTCGGTTCGGTACCCACCCCGTTTTACCGCGTTGGCGGTAGCGCCGCGGTACTCAAAGACAGCCCGATCACCCGCTGGGAAGACCTCAAGGACCAACCGGTCTGCACTTCCCAGGGCAGCAGTTACGTCAAACCGCTGACCGAGTTCGGGGCTCAGATCAAGGCTTTCAAAAGCTCCTCCGAATCGTTGCTGGCGCTGCGCGGGAACAACTGCGTTGCCGCCGTACACGACGCTACGCTGATCAATCCATTGCTTGGTGACTCTGCCGAATGGCAGGGGTATCGCGCGCTGACGCCTGAACTCAACCCCGCGCCTTCAGTGATCTGGACCCGTCGCGGTGAGGCCGACACCCAGGCCCGGCTCGACCCCATCGTCAAAGAGCTGCACCGCAGCGGCTGGCTGATCGAGGCGCAAACCCGTAACCACATCACCCCTGCATCGCCAGCCCTCGTGGAGTTGCAAAAGCAGTTCCAGGCCAACGGCGCCTGAGACCATGAGCCACTGGCCTGAATTTTTCGTCCACTGGACTGCCAGCCTGGGCCTCAACTACGGTTTTTTGCTGGATGCCTACCAGCGCGGCACCCTGGCCCATGGCGCGCTGACCACGCTGTGGCTGTGCCTGCTGACCATCATCGGCAGTTTGCTGACGGGTGTCGGCCTGGCGGCGCTGTTGACCTCGGGCAAACCCGCGCTGGCCGTGCCGGCGCGGGTGTTTATTGAAGTCACCCGCAACACTCCGACGCTGGTGCAGCTGTATTGCGCGTTTCTGGTGCTGAACATGTTGCTCAACCAGGCGGTCGGCACGGCCAACCCACTGACCCCTTTTGCCTGGGTGGTGATCGTGATTTCGCTGCACAAGGGCGCGTTCCACGCCGAGGCCTTGCGCGCCGGTATCGAGGCAGTGCCGAACGTGACCCTGGAGGCCGCCAGGTCACTGGCCTTCAGCCGCCGCCAGTTGTTGTGGAACGTTCAGCTGCCGCTGGCCCTGCGGTTTGCCTTGCCGTCGCTGATCAACAACCTGATCGACCTGGTCAAGATGACCGCCGTGGCTTCGGCCATTGCGGTGGGAGACATCACGTACTCGGCGATCATGATCTGGACCCAGAGCGATAACGTGCTGGAGCTGATGATCCTGTTGCTGGGGTTCTACGGGCTGCTGAGTTTTATCGTCAATTGCGTGGGGCGCTACCTTGAAGCGCGCCTGAGGATGCCCGGTTATGGCCATTGAAACGGCGTTCATGGCCCTGCTGCAATGGTCCCCGGCCCTTATCTCAGGATTTGGCCAGAACATTCTGATCAGCCTGTGTGCCATCGGCCTGGGAACATTGCTGGGCCTGCTGGTAGGGGCCATGGCGGTATCGCCGTGGCGGCTGCTGCGTTTGCCCGGGCGGCTGTGGGTCCAGGTATTTCGCAATGCGCCCTGGCTGGTACTGATCTACTTCACCACCTATGTATTCCCGTTCGAAATCCATGTTGGCAGCGCATACATCCCGTTCCCGGACTGGGCCAAGGTCACTATTGGCCTGGCCCTGCCGGCGAGTGCCAACGTGGCGGAAATCCTGCGCGGTGCCCTTGCATCGATCCCCGGCACGCAGTGGGAGGCTGCCCGCTCCCTGGCGTTGAGCCGATTGCAGATTGCCTGTTCGATCATCGTGCCGCAGTGCGTCAAGCGCATGCTGGCGCCGTGGATGAACCTCTACGCAGTCGTCACGATGGGCACGGCACTGGCCTCGCTGGTGGGCGTGCATGACGTGATCGACACCGCACAGATCGCCAGCAATACCGTCAACATGACCGGGTTTACCGTGCTGGTTTACCTGAGCTTGCTGGTGCTGTTTTTTGCCTACTGCTACCCGATTTCCCGACTGACCCAGCGCCTGGAGCGACGTTATGCCTTCTACTGAAACCGTCGCCGAGCCTCTGGTCAGCCTGCGCGATGTGCATCTGTCATTTGCCGGCAACCCGGTGCTCAAGGGCATCAACCTTGATGTCCATGCGGGGCAGGCGGTGTCGATCATCGGCCCGTCCGGCTCCGGCAAGTCGACGATCCTGCGTTGCATCACCGGCTTGTTGCAGCCCCAGCGCGGGCAGATCAGGGTGGGCAATACCCGGGTCGACACCCTGACCCGTGAAGCCCACCGCATCGAGCTGCGCAAACGCGTGGGTTTTGTGTTTCAGCAATACAACCTGTTCCCGCATTTGTCGGTGCTGGAAAACCTGATGATTGCACCGCGCAAGGTGCTGGGGCGTAACCGTATCGATGCCGAACAAGACGCCCGGGCTCTGCTGGCCAAGGTGCGCATGGAGCACAAGGCTGATGCGTATCCGGGGCAACTGTCCGGTGGTCAGCAGCAACGGGTGGCAATCGCCCGGGCGCTGACGATGCGCCCGGAGCTGATCCTGTTCGATGAGGTCACTTCGGCGCTGGACCCCGAAACCGTCGGCGAAGTGCTGACGGTGATCCGTGAACTGACGCAGGAGGGCATGACCTGCGTGTTGGTAACCCACGAAATGCGCTTTGCCGAAGAAATCAGCGACGTTGTGTACTTCACTGAAAATGGGGTGATTGTGGAACACGGCAGCGCCGAACGTATTTTTGAGTACCCCGCCAGCGAACGTACCCGGGAATTCTTGCGTCACGCCCAGGGTGCGCCGGGCCGACGTGCCCCCATGGCCAGCGATCCGTACCTGTTGACTCACCTGAGCCGCTACAGCCTGTCTGTGTAACACCGAGGAGCAAACCATGAGTACCGATAACCGTGCCGCCGTCATCGAGGATTTCCTGCAGGAAATCCGCGTTATCAACCAGAGCGGCGTAGACCGCGCGGCACTGAGCCGGATCGTCGCCTTGCTGGAAAACCTGGCCGGGCGCCGCGACCTGTTCAACTTCCAGCACTTCCCGGCGCCCGTGCCGGGGCAGGGCAGTACCGCATTCCGCTACCGCCTGAACGATGATGGCGATACCCCGACGCTGTACCTCAACTCGTTGTTGCCGGGCAAAAGCACCCTGCCTCACAACCACGAAACCTGGGCCATTATCAGCGCCGTCGAAGGGGAGGAAATCAACTACGTCTACACACGCCACGATGAGGGGCGCGAGCCGGGTTTCACCACCCTGCACCTGGAGCGCGAAGTGATTGTGCAACCCGGCACCTCGATCTCGTTTCTCGGTGATGACCTGCACGGGATCAAGGTGGAGGGCGAGCAGGCGACCCTGCATTTTCATCTGTACGGCCTGCCGCTGGAGTCACTGGACCGGCGTTACGGCGTTGATGAGCAAGGGCGGATACTCAATTACAACGCCTCGCAAATGGTGCCGTCGATCAAGGCTTACTGATGAGCTGCGCTGAACCATCACTCAATTTTTAAACGGGACACATATGAGCCAGACCCTTACTCCGGGGCAGCTGCAACAGTGGTTGTTCGACGGGCAGGAAATTGCCCTGTTTGACGTGCGCGAGCATGGCCAGTATGGCGAGGCGCACCTGTTTTACGGGGTCAACCTGCCTTATAGCCGCCTTGAACTGGAGGTACGGCGGCTGGCGCCCAACCCTCAGGTCCGGCTGGTGATCTACGATCAGGACGGCGGCGCGGTGGCCGCTGCTGCTGCCCGGCGTTTGCAGGCGCTGGGTTATGACCGGGTGCATATCCTCGACGGTGGCGCCGATGCCTGGCAGACCGCCGGGCTGCAATTGTTTGCCGGGGTCCATGTGCCGTCCAAGGCCTTTGGCGAGTTGGTGGAAGAGGCCAGCCACACGCCCCATGTCAGCGCGCAACAGCTGGCCCGATGGCAAGCGGCAGGGCAGCCGCTGGTGGTGCTCGACGGTCGCCCGTTCGACGAGTACCGCAAGATGACCATCCCCGGTTCAATCTGCTGCCCCAACGGTGAGCTGGGGTACCGGGTGCATGATCTGGTGCCCGATGACAGTACGCCGATCGTGGTCAATTGCGCCGGTCGGACCCGCAGCATTATCGGCGCCCAGACCCTGATCAATCTGGGGCTTAAAAACCCGATCTATGCCCTGGAAAACGGCACTCAAGGCTGGCACCTGGAAGACTTTGAACTTGAGCACGGCAGTCACCGGCGCTATGCCGACACGGTGTCCACCGGTCAATTGGCGCAGCAGCGCCTGGCGGCGGGCCAACTGGCGCAGCGCGCCAGGGTTGTGGGCGTTGATGCGGCGCAGGTTGCGCAGTGGGCCACTGAGGTCGGGCGCAGCCTGTTTGTGTGTGATGTGCGCACCGCCGAGGAGTGTGCGGCCGGCAGCGTGCCGGGTGCACAACATGCACCGGGCGGGCAACTGATCCAGTCCACCGACCTGTACATCGGCGTGCGTCAGGCGCGGGTGGTGCTGGTGGACAGCGATGGCATTCGGGCGCCGATTGTCGCCAGCTGGCTGAGGCAGCTGGGGCATGAGGCCTATGTGCTGGAAGGCGGGGTGAGCAGCCAGCCGGTGTTGCCGGCGCTGGCGGTGTACAACCCGCCGGCCTTGCCCCTGATCAGCCCGCAGGCCCTGGCCGATGCGTTAAAAAATGAGGCGGTGGCACTGGTTGATCTGCGCCCGAGCATGGCCTGGCGCAAGGAGCATATTGCGGGTTCGCGCTGGTCGATCCGCCCGTTGCTGGTCGCGCAGGAACGGCCCGTGGTGCTGATCGCCGATGATCCGCGCCTGGCAGCATTGGCGATTGAGCAATTGCCCGAGGCGCAGCGTCAGCAAGCCCGGCTGCTGGACGGCGGGCTCGACGCCTGGCGTGCCGCAGGTTTTGATCTGCAGGCCGATGCCCATTCGCTGCCTGATGCGCAGTGCATTGATTACCTGTTCTTCACCCACGATCGCCACGCCGGTAACAAGGACGCGGCGCGCCAGTACCTGGCCTGGGAAACCGGTTTGTTGGCGCAGATGAGCGCCGCCGAGATTGCCGGCCTCAAACCGCTGACTGCGCAGCACAGCCGTGTACGGACCCGGCTGGTGCATGCCGCGCGCACCGAAAAAGGCCCGGGCGGGCGTTCCGTCAACGTGCCGGTCACCCGTTTGAGCACGGTGTTGTTCGACACCATGGCGCAGATGCGCGATGCGCGTACCCGGCGCGACAGTGAACGTGTCCTGACCTACGGTGCCCGGGGCAACCCGACGGCCTTCGCCCTGGAAGATCTGGTGACCGAGCTTGAGGGCGGCTATCGCACCCGCTTGTATGGCACGGGCCTGGCGGCCATTGCCCAGACCTTTCTGGCCTACCTGCGGCCCGGCGATCATGTACTGATCACGGACGCGGTGTACGGCCCCGTGCGGCATCTGGCCCGTGAACTGCTTGAGCCGTTCGGGATCCAGGTCAGCTACTTCGCCCCTGACGGTCACGACTTGCAGGCCAGGCTGCAAACCAACAGCAAAATGGTCTACACCGAGGTGCCGGGTTCGTTGCTGTATGAGCTCAGTGATCTGCCGGCCATTGCCGCGCTGTGCAAGCCACGGGGCATCCTGCTGGCAGTGGACAACACCTGGGGCTCAGGCTATCTGTATCGGCCGCTGGCGTTGGGGGCGGATATCTCGATCATGGCGCTGACCAAGTACCTGGGCGGGCACAGCGACGTGATGATGGGCAGTGTGTGTACCCGGCAACCGGCCTGGCACGCGCTGGCGTCGATGAGCGACACCTGCGGCACCACCGTCAGCCCGGATGACGCGTGGCTGGTGTTGCGTGGCGCCCGGACCCTGGCACCGCGGATGGAGGTGCATGAGCGCCAGGCCCTGCAGATTGCCCACTGGTTGCAGGCGCAATCGCAAGTGAAGCGGGTGTTCCATCCGGCGTTGCCCGATCACCCCGGGCATGCCCTGTGGCGGCGGGATTTTACCGGGAGCAATGGCTTGCTGTCGTTTGAGCTGCAGGCTGTTGACCGGGGGTATGTCGAGCGTTTTATCGATGCGCTGCAACTCTTCGGGCTGGGGGCTTCGTGGGGGGGATATGAAAGCCTGGTGATCACCGGCGACCTGAAAGACCGCGACAGTGCGCAAGACCGGGCGTTGAACCCGGTGCTGCGTTTGCATGTGGGGCTTGAGGACGTTGTTGCTCTGATTGAAGACCTGCAGCGCGGGTTTGCTGCGGCAGGGTAGTGACCCCGTGGCTCCGTAGCAGCCGCTACGGAGCTTTGCGGACCACGGTTGAGATCAATGGGAATGGCGCGGCACTTCTGAGCCGCGGCAGCCCACCAGAAAGTCAAAGTCGCACCCCTGGTCCGCCTGCATCACGTGGTCGATGTACAGCTGGCGATAGCCGCCGATCAGCAGTTTTTGCGGCGGTGGAATATCGGCCAGGCGCGCGGCGAGTTCTGCGTCCGGTATGTCCAGGTGCAAACGCCCGCTGGCGCAGTCCAGTTCAATCCAGTCACCTTCCTGCACCGCGGCCAAAGGGCCGCCCGCAGCGGCTTCCGGTGCGACGTGCAGCACCACGGTGCCGTACGCCGTGCCGCTCATGCGTGCGTCCGAGATCCGCACCATATCGGTGACGCCCTGGGCCAGGAGCTTGGCCGGCAGGCCCATATTGCCTACCTCGGCCATGCCCGGATAACCCTTGGGACCACAGTTTTTCATCACCAGAATCGAGTCGGCGGTGACCTCCAGCTCCGGGTCGTTGATCCGTGCCTTGTACATGTCGAAGTTTTCAAACACCACTGCTTGCCCGCGATGTTTCATCAGCGCCGGGGTGGCCGCCGAGGGTTTGAGCACCGCACCCAGTGGCGCCAGGTTGCCGCGCAAGACGCAAATGCCGCCGTCCGCTACCAAGGGGTTTTCAATGGCGCGGATCACTTCGTCGTCGCCATAAATCGGCGAGTTTTTCACGTTGTCCCACAGGCTTTTGCCGTTGACGGTCAAGGCATGCGGGTGCGGGAGCAGGTCGTTTTCTCCCAGGCGGCGCAGTACCGCCGGCAGGCCGCCTGCGTAGTAGAACTCTTCCATCAGAAAACGCCCGGATGGCTGCAAGTCCACCAGGGTCGGGGTGCCGCGACCGATGCGGGTCCAGTCGTCCAGTTCCAGGTCTACGCCGATGCGCCCGGCGATGGCTTTAAGGTGGATCACGGCATTGGTCGAACCTCCGATGGCAGCGTTGACCCGAATCGCGTTTTCAAAGGCTTCCTTGGTCAGCACTTTGGACAGGCGCAAGTCTTCGCGCACCATCTCTACCGCACGCATGCCCGACATGTGGGCGAGTACATAGCGGCGCGAGTCCACCGCCGGGATCGCCGCGTTGTGCGGCAGCGAAGTGCCCAGGGCTTCAGCCATGCAGGCCATGGTCGAGGCCGTGCCCATGGTGTTGCAGGTGCCCGCCGAGCGCGACATGCCGGCTTCGGCAGAGAGGAATTCGTCGAGGCTGATATTCCCGGCTTTGTAGGACTCGTGCATCTGCCAGACGATGGTGCCGGCGCCGATGTCCTTGCCTTTGTGCTTGCCGTTGAGCATCGGCCCGCCGGTGACCACGATGGCGGGCATGTCACAGCTGGCGGCGCCCATCAACAGGGCCGGGGTGGTTTTGTCGCAGCCGGTCAGCAGTACCACGCCGTCAATCGGGTTGCCCCGGATTGCTTCCTCCACGTCCATGCTCGCCAGGTTGCGGGTCAGCATGGCCGTCGGGCGCAGGTTGGACTCGCCATTGGAGAACACCGGGAACTCCACTGGCCAGCCGCCAGCCTCGATCACCCCGCGCTTTACGTGCTCGGCGATGGTCCGGAAATGCGCGTTGCACGGGGTCAGTTCCGACCAGGTATTGCAGATGCCGATGATTGGCTTGCCCTGGAACTGATGATCGGGGATGCCCTGGTTCTTCATCCAGCTGCGGTACATGAAGCCGTTTTTATCCGCGCTGCCAAACCATTGGGCCGAACGCAGTGGAGGGGTTTTATCAGACATGGCGGATATCTCTTATTGTATGACTAATTGATGGCTATTGCCGCAACATACCCCATATGTTGGTTTCGGTGAAGAGTTGTTGGGTAAATAGTATTACTATATAGTCGTTTTCGACTGAGAGCTGATCCTGGCGTTTTACTGCCTGAGGCCACTCCAGAGGTGCCATAACAAAAACAATGGGAGACCGTCTCATGAGCCAGGAACTTGGGCTTATCCGTCGCATTACGTTCAAACTCATTCCGTTTCTGATCCTGCTGTACCTGATTGCCTATGTAGACCGTTCTGCCGTGGGCTTTGCCAAGCTGCACATGGGGGCGGACCTGGGCATTGGCGACGCGGCTTACGGCCTGGGCGCCGGGTTGTTCTTTATCGGTTACTTTTTGATGGAGATCCCCAGCAACCTGATGCTGGAGCGTTTCGGCGCCCGGCGCTGGTTTGCCCGGATCATGGTGACCTGGGGCGCCATCACCATCGGCATGGCGTTTGTGCAGGGACCGCACAGCTTCTATGTGATGCGCTTTTTGCTCGGTGTGGCCGAAGCGGGCTTCTTCCCGGGCGTTCTGTACTACATCACCCAGTGGTTCCCGGTGCGCCATCGCGGCAAGATCCTGGGGCTGTTTATCCTTTCCCAACCCATCGCCATGATGATCACCGGGCCGGTGTCCGGCGGTCTTCTGGGCATGGACGGGGTGCTCGGGCTGCACGGGTGGCAGTGGCTGTTTATCGTGATCGGTCTGCCGGCGATTCTGCTCACCTGGCCGGTGCTGCGTTACCTGCCCGACGGCCCCAAACAGGTCACGTGGATGAGCCAGGACGAGAAGGACTGGCTGGTGGGCGAGCTGGAAAAAGACCTGCAAGCCTACGGCCAGACCCGTCACGGCAACCCGCTGCATGCCTTGAAAGACAAGCGTGTGCTGTTGCTGGCGCTGTTCTACCTGCCGGTGACCCTGAGCATCTACGGGCTGGGGCTGTGGTTGCCGACGCTGATCAAGCAGTTTGGCGGCAGCGACCTGACCACCGGCTTCGTGTCTTCGGTGCCGTACATCTTCGGGATCATCGGCTTGCTGATTATCCCCCGCAGTTCCGACCGGATGAATGATCGCTACGGTCATCTGGCGGTGCTCTATGTGCTGGGTGCTATCGGGCTGTTCTTCAGTGCCTGGCTGACCCTGCCGGTGCTGCAACTGGCGGCGCTGTGCCTGGTGGCGTTTTCGCTGTTCTCCTGCACGGCGATTTTCTGGACCTTGCCGGGGCGCTTCTTTGCCGGTGCCAGTGCGGCGGCCGGGATTGCCCTGATCAACTCGGTGGGCAACCTGGGCGGCTACATCGGTCCGTTCGTGATCGGCTCACTCAAGGAATACACCGGCAACCTGTCGTCGGGGCTGTACTTCCTGTCGGGGGTGATGGTCTTCGGCCTCATCCTGACCTTTGTGGTGTACCGCGTACTTGAGCGCAAGCATGCGCTGCAACCCGAAGAATTCGCGGCCAGTGCGCGCCCGGCCACTCATCTTTAAGGAGACACCCTATGCGTTTGGTACAGTTTGAATTGAACAACGGTGAGCGCCGCGTCGGCCTGGTGGAGGGCGCTCTGGTGCACGAAGTGCAAGATGCAACCAGCATGCGGGAGCTGGCGCTGGCGGCTATCGAGGCCGGTAGCAGCCTGGCCCGGCAAGTTGACTTGCAGGGCCTGGGCAGAACACATGACTACCCGGCGCTACTGGCCGAGTTGCGCATTTTGCCGCCGCTGGACCACCCGGACCCGGCGCACATGCTGATCAGCGGCACCGGCCTGACCCATCTGGGCAGCGCCTCGGCGCGGGACAAAATGCACCAGCAGGACGGGGACGAAGCGACCCTGACCGACACCATGCGCATGTTCAAGTGGGGCGTGGAGCGTGGCAAACCGACGGCCGGGCAAGCGGGGGTGCAACCGGAATGGTTCTACAAGGGCGACGGCAGCATTGTCGTGCGCCCGGGGGCGCCGTTCCCGTTACCGCCGTTTGCCGAGGATGCCGGCGAAGAGCCGGAGATTGGCGGCCTGTATGTCATCGGCCATGACGGCAAACCCTGGCGTCTGGGTTTTGCGGTGGGCAACGAGTTTTCCGACCATGTGATGGAGCGTCAAAACTACCTGTACCTGGCCCACTCCAAATTGCGCAGTTGCTCGTTCGGCCCGGAACTGCGGGTAGGGGAGTTGCCGCAGCATCTGGTGGGCAGCAGCCGCATCCTGCGCGATGGCCAGGTACTGTGGGAGAACGAGTTCCTCAGCGGCGAGGCCAATATGTGCCACAGCCTGGAAAACCTCGAATACCACCACTTCAAATACAGCCAGTTTCTGCGCCCCGGTGACGTGCACGTGCACTTTTTTGGCACGGCTACCTTGTCGTTTGCCGATGGCATCCGTACGCAGCCGGGGGACCGTTTCGAAATCAGCCAGGCCGAGTTCGGTGCTCCGTTGATCAATGGCATTGCACCGGTTGACGCCGTGTTTGTACCCGGCGCCATTGGCACACTTTAAAGGGAAGGTATTCATGACTCAGGGTCACAACTACATCGGCGGTCAACGCAGCGCTGAAGGCAGCGTTATCGTCAAAAGCGTCGATGCAACCACCGGCGAAGTCCTCCCCCAGGATTTTTATCAGGCCACACCCGGCGAAGTGGACCGTGCCGCCCGTGCGGCCGCGGCCGCGTACCCGGCCTTTAGAGCCTTGAGCGCCGAGCGGCGCGCCGAGTTTCTCGATGCCATTGCCGATGAACTGGATGCCCTGGGCGATGAATGTGTGGCCGTTGTCTGCCGCGAAACCGCATTGCCTGCCGGGCGTATCCAGGGTGAGCGCGCTCGTACCAGCGGGCAGATGCGCCTGTTCGCCAACGTGCTGCGTCGAGGCGATTTTTATGGGGCGCGAATTGACCGGGCATTGCCGCAGCGCACGCCGCTGCCGCGCCCGGACTTGCGCCAGTACCGCATTGGCCTGGGGCCGGTGGCGGTGTTTGGCGCAAGCAATTTCCCGCTGGCGTTTTCCACCGCTGGTGGCGACACCGCCTCGGCGCTGGCGGCCGGTTGCCCGGTGGTGTTCAAGGCCCACAGCGGTCATATGGCCACGGCGCAGTGGGTGGCCGATGCCCTGATCCGCGCCGCAGAGCGCACGGGCATGCCGGCCGGTGTGTTCAACATGATTTATGGCTCGGGAGTAGGTGAAGCGCTGGTCAAGCACCCGGCGATTCAGGCGGTGGGCTTTACCGGATCGCTGCACGGCGGGCGGGCGCTGTGTGATATGGCGGCCGCGCGGCCGCAGCCAATTCCGGTGTTTGCCGAGATGTCGAGCATCAACCCGGTCATTATCCTACCCCGGGCGCTGGCCACCCGCAGTGCAACCATTGCCCGCGAGCTGGCCGCTTCGGTGGTGCAAGGCTGCGGGCAGTTCTGCACCAATCCGGGGCTGGTGCTCGGTATCCGGTCAGCGGCTTTCACCGCCTTTATTGAGCAACTGACGGGGCATATCAACGAGCAGCCGGCGCAGACCATGCTCAACGCCGGCACCCTGCGCAGCTATGGCAAGGGTTTGGGCGTATTGCTCAGCCATGACCGTATCGAGCACGTGGCAGGGCAGACGCAGCAGGGCAATCAGGCGTGGGCGCAACTGTTCAGGGCTGATGTCGGGCTGCTGCTGGAAGGGGACCAGGCATTGCAGGAGGAGGTATTTGGCCCGACCACGATCGTGATCGAGGTGGCGGATCAGGCCCAGCTCAGTGCCGCGATCAACGGGCTGCGGGGCCAGCTTACCGCCACCCTGATCGGCGAAGCGGCGGACTTTGAGCAGTTCGGCGAGCTCACCGGGCTGCTGGAGCAAAAAGTCGGCCGGATCTTGCTTAACGGCTATCCGACGGGCGTTGAAGTCTGCGATGCGATGGTGCATGGCGGCCCGTACCCTGCGACGTCCGATGCCCGTGGCACGTCGGTAGGTACGCTGGCGATTGACCGTTTTCTGCGCCCGGTGTGCTTGCAGAATTACCCCGACAGCCTGCTGCCCGATGCCTTGAAAAATGCCAATCCGCTGGGGATTCAACGCCTGGTGGACGGTCATCCGTCACGCGCGGCACTTTGAGTGTGTTTCGTTTAGGTTAGCTCGCTCATATGACCTATCATTACGCCTTTCCTACAGGTGATTGATGAATGAGCGATTCAAACCAGACCTTGCGTGCAGCCCTTGAAACCAGCGATATGCTGGTGATTGACGGGCTGCATGCCTGGGACTTTTCTCTGGATGATGTGCAGTTGCTCATCAAGTGCATGGACGGCCGGGCTGAAAAGCGCTGGAAGTTCACCTCTGAACAGATCGCCGCCGCGGTGTTCGACGATACCTTGCAAAGCTGGACCCTGGTCGGCGACTCGGGCGAGCACCGCCTGGTTTGTCTGAGCGCCGTGGCTGCAAACAATGACGACGATGAAACCGAGGTTGCCGATGAAGCTTAAAGGGTTGCCGGTGCTGATGGCCTTGAGCATGGGCGCGATGTCTGCGCACGCCGCGTCCAATGGCGATGTTGAACTGTTGGTCGGTTCTTACACCCAGGGCACGAGCCAGGGCATCTACCGCCTGCAATTTGACAGCGACAAGGGGCACATCACCCCAAAACCGCTGCAAGTGTTCAAGGCGGCCAACCCTTCGTGGCTGACCTTGTCCGGCGATCAGCGCCGGCTGTTTGTGGTCAATGAAAACGGCCAGGGCCAGGCCGATGTCGTCGGTCGCGCCAGCAGTGTGGCCATCGATCCGAAGACCAACGAGCTCAGCCTGGTCAATCAGGTCAGCACCCTGGGTGAAGAACCGACCCATTCCAGCTTGAGCCCTGATCAGCGCTACCTGTTCGTGGCCAACTACGGCGTGCACGCCGATCCGGGCGGCAGCCTGGCAGTGTTGCCGATCAATGGCGAAGGCCAGTTGCAACCCGTGACGCAGATGAGCAGCCACCCTGCGAGCCGGGTCAACCCCGAGCGCCAGATGTCCGCCCATGTGCATTCGGTGGTGTCTTCACCAGACGGCAAATTTGTGTACGCCAGTGATCTGGGCGCAGACAAGGTCTTTGTATACCGCTACGACCCGGCCGCTAACCCTGAGCACCCGCTGGTGGCCGCCGACCCGGCCTTTGTCCAGTTGCCGCCAGGCAGCGGGCCTCGTCACCTGCTGTTTTCCAAAGACGGCAAGCACGCCTGGCTGACCACTGAAATGAGCGCCCAGGTGTTTGTGTTCGACTACGACAACGGTCAGCTCAAGCAGCGTCAGGCACTGGAACTGGCCAAGGGCATGCCCGCGCAGAACCGTGCCGCCGGCGCCTTGCATGCCTCTGCCGATGGCAAGTTCCTGTATGTCAGCAACCGTGGCAAGGCCAATGAAATCCTGGTGTTTGCGATAGACCCGGCCACTGGCGAACTGACCGAGATCCAGCGTCGCTCGGTGGATGGCGATCATCCGCGCGAGTTTGCCCTGAGCCCTAACGGCAAGTTCCTGTTGATTGCCAACCAGATGAGCAATGCCATCGTGGTGCTGGAGCGCGACCCTGGCACCGGCAAGCTGGGCAAGACCGTACAAACCCTGGCAATGGATGCACCGTCTGACCTGAAGTTCATCAACCGCCCGTAATCACGGGCTTGCGGGCGTCTATCAACCGCGGTGATAGACGCTAGTAATGCTATGAATTTCTGCATCATGACCCTTGGCGTTAAGTTGGTTTCACGGCCTGAAAAGGCAAGCAAGCCAACTGAATCGTCGAGGGTTACTGCCATGAACTTCAATCTTTTCTCCGTGATTGCCGCGTCCGCCATTTCTGCCACGGTGGCACTGCCTGTCAGCGCCAGTACGGTGGTCAGCGACAAGAAATCCATCGCCTATACCCAAAAATACCTGCAACAAAGCGCTAACTTTTATGCGGCGCTGGACCACAAATCCCAGTCTTGAGAACTACCCTGTAGTTGCTGCGCAGGGTTGTAGTGGTTTTTTTCAAAACCCCACCGTGTCCAGCAATTTCGCCGCAGGCCCGTCTGCCGGGCCGACCATGGCGTAGTTGTAGCCGGGGCCCGACCAATAGTCGGCCTGCAGATTTCCGTCGCGACGGCTGCCCCGTGGCAACAGGTTGTTCTGCGGGCCGGGCGGGCGGATATAGAAGCTGATCTGCTGCCCTTTTCCATCCTCGTACAACACCATCGCCGCCGCGCCCTGGTCGGTTGAGAGCAGCCGGCTGCTCACCGGCATGAAGCCCGCGCCGCTCAGGTCCGGCAAGCGTTCGGCCCGGCTGAAGTAACGGTCAACCCAACCCTGCATTTCACTGCCTTGCCGCACTTTATAGTCGGCGGGCAACACCCCTTGTTCGGCAAACATGCGATGGGCGACCAGGGCGTCGGTCATCGGCAACGTGCTGGCCGCCAGGGTCATTTGCCGCGCTTGCCAGCCACCCAACCCGCCGATGCTCACGGCAATCAACAAGACCGCCGCACGGGCCCAGTGCCGTCGCGAATGCTGGCGCTGACGTTGGCGGATGGCCTGCGGGTCAAGTGCCGGATTGGCCGGTTGCAACAGGCTTTGGTGCAGCGCAGTGCGCAAGACCTGGGCGTCGTGTTGCCAGGCATGAACCCGCGCTGCCGCCTCGGGGTGGGCCTGTAAATAGAGCTCGACCTCGTGGCGCTCGGTTTCGCTGAGTGCGTGATCGACGTAAGCGTGCAGGTCGCGCTCACTGGGTGGGGTGGTGATCATTTAAGTCTCCGCAGGGCAGGGCGGGTGATTTCGCCCTCGCTGAGTTGGCGCAAGGCGTGGCGTGCTCTGGACAGGCGCGACATGACGGTGCCGATCGGCACTTCGAGTATTTCGGCGACTTCCTTGTAGCTCAAGCCTTCGACCGACACCCAGAGCAGCAGGGCTCGTTGCTCGGTGCTCAGTTGGTCGAAGGCGGCCAGGGTCGACTGGGCAAGCACGGTGCGTTCGGTCGACGGCTGGGTGTCGTCGCGCCCGGTGAAAAACTCGAGCATGCGCGCATAGCGCCGGGAGCGGCGGTGGTTGTCGACAAACTGGCGATAAAGAATGGTGAACAGCCAGGCCCGCAAATCGCCTTCCGGGCGCTTGCTGTCGACACTGCCCAAGGCCCGTTCCAGACAGGTTTGCACCAGATCGTCGGCATTGCTGGCATGACGGGTCAGCGACAATGCAAATCGTCGCAGGCGCGGTATCAGTTCGCGCAGTTGCTCATCGAATGAGGTCATGGAGTGGGCCAATTAACCGGATGGGAACCAGACAGACGTTCAGGATTACACCTTATTCCCGGCCGCTGAAAATAAATCCCCGGAAAATAAATCCCCACGGGAGGGAATAAGCCCCGGTGGCCTGCGTCTTATAGGCCATCCACCTGACGGCCCCGTGGCCCCGGAGTTATTTATGGACGATCAATTACCGCCTGTGCGGCCTGCCAGACCTCCCTTGAGCCGAGCCAGCGTGATGTTGCGGCTGGCGGGCATCGGCGCCGTGGTGGCGGTTTTTGCCGGGGCGTTTTACTACGTCAACGGCACGCTGGACGCCCGGCGCCTGCAGCCCAAAAGCTTTGTCAACGCACTGGAACAAAACAGTGGCGTACACCCGGGCTACCGGCGCAACCATGCCAAGGGCATGTGTGTGGTGGGTTATTTCCAGAGCAGCGGCGATGCGCAGGCGCTGTCCAGTGCCCAGGTGTTCCGTGCCGGGCGTACGCCGGTGGTGGGGCGCTTTGCCTTGCCCAGCGGCAACCCTTATGCGCCTGACAGCAGTGTGCCGATTCGCAGTTTTGCGGTGCGTTTCACCCAGGCCAACGGGCAGCAGTGGCGCACGGGGATGAACAGCATGCCGGTGTTCGCGGTGGGCACGCCGGAGGCGTTTTATCAGATGTTGCAAGCCGGTGCGCCAGACCCGGCCACGGGCAAGCCAAAACCTGCGTCCATGCCTGCTTTTTTTGCCGCCCACCCCGAAACTGCCCCATTTTTGCAGTGGGTTAAAACCGCCAGGCCTTCGGCCAGTTTCGCCACTGAAAGCTACAACGGAATCAATGCGTTTTATCTGGTGAATGCGGCGGGTCAACGCCAGGCGGTACGCTGGGGCGTGGTACCCGAGGGGCAGGACGCAGCAGGCGCTACGGCGCCCAACGATGCGGACTATCTGGAAAAAGACCTCGCGCAGCGCCTGGCGGCAGGGCCTTTGAAATGGCAGTTCAACCTGACCCTGGCGGAGGCGGGCGACCCCGTGAACGATGCCAGCAAAGCCTGGCCGCCCGGGTGCAAGGTCGTCAATGCCGGGACCCTGGTGCTGGAAAAAGCCGAACCGCAGCACACCGGCGAATGCCGTGACATCAACTACGACCCTCTCATTTTGCCGAGCGGCATTGAAGGCTCGGATGACCCCTTGCTGGCGGCGCGTTCAGCAGCCTACGCCAGCTCTTATGTGCGGCGTACCCGTGAAGTCGATCAACTACCCCAGGAGACTCGGCCATGAGCGCACCTGCCTCGCATTTCGCCCCTTTGGCGCGCCTGCTGCATTGGCTGATGGCGCTGATGATCATTGCCATGCTGTTTATCGGCGCAGGCATGGCGGCTTCGGTGTCACAGCGCCATGAATGGTTGCTCAACCTGCACAAACCGTTGGGTATCGCCATTTTGCTGTTGGTGGTAGTTCGTCTCTTTGTGCGCTTCTCGACACGCCAGCCGCCGTTGCCGGCAGATTTGCCCAGGGTGCAGGTACTGGCGGCCAAGCTGTCTCACCTGTTGCTGTATGCCTTGATGTTTGTGTTGCCGCTGGTGGGCTGGGCGATGATCTCGGCGGCGGGGGACCCGGTGATGCTGGGCAGCGCTTTGCAACTGCCTGCCATAGTGCCGGCCAACCCGAGCACCTTCGCCTTTTTGCGCAAGGCCCATGCGTACCTTGCGTATTTGCTGTTCTTTACCGTGTTGCTGCACTTGGCAGCGGCGCTGTTCCATGGCTGGGTGCGCCGTGACGGGGTGCTGGAGAGCATGGCCCGGGGCAGGAACTGACCGGGTTCTACGCTATACCTCCAGACCGCCTGGCATCTTCAGCATTTCCCCATCAGAGCCCTCTTCCTTCAGGAGAGGGCTAGGGCCCCCATCGAAGCGCCTGAATCGTGAGCAAGCCCTTACGGTTGAAGTACCTCTGTCGCTTCTCAGGGGTGACAGATTAATTACATATTGTAACTTTAGTTGTACGGTTTAAATAATACGTATTGTACGTTGTCACAGTGATGTATGCCCTGATTGCTGACTTTTCAGGGCCCTGAATCGCCTTAAAGGCGCTTTGAGGATGTCGTGTGATGGCGCTTCTCCTGATCAGGCCCCGGTGTTTTACCTCGACGCGAATCCTTTGTTCGCTGTGTCTGTGCCTATCGGTGCAGGCCGCGGCCGAAGGGGTGCAGCCCGGGCAGGAAGCCCTGCGCCTTCAGCAGCAGCAACAAAGGGCAGTGCAGCAGCTGCAACTGGAGCAACGTCGGCGACAACTTCAGCGCAGTGGTTCCAGCGTGCAATCCTCAGCCCCGCCAGTGCCTGCGATCACCACTCAAGATGTGCACTGCTGGCCGCTGCAGGGGGTACGGTTGGCCGGGGTGACGCTATTTCGTCCCTCGGCGCTGGATGCACGGATCAAGCCCCTGGTGGCGCCGTGCATGGGCATCAACCGGATCAATCACCTGCTGGCCGAAATCACCCGCCTGTACGTCGAGGCCGGTTACATCGCAGCCCGTCCATACCTGAACAGCACTCCGTCCGCCGGGCGACCGCTGGAGATCCGTGTCGACGAAGGCTATGTCGAGGCGATCGAGTTGGCCGACCAAAGCCTGCCGCTGTCGTTGCACACAGCATTCCCTTCTATGCTGGGCGCGCCGCTGAACCTGCGAGATCTGGAGCAGGGACTGGACCAGCTCAACCGGCTGCGCTCGATGGACGTTACGGCAGATATTGTGCCCGGCAGCGAGCAGGGTGCATCGCGGATCATTCTTCGCTCAAGCGTCGCCGAGTCGCACTGGGGGCTGGATCTGGGCCTGGACAACCTCGGCAGTGCGGCCACCGGCCGTGATCGAGACGTTATCGGGTTGAGTCTGGACAGCCCGTTGCAGCTCAACGATTCGCTCAATCTCGGCTTCAGCGAGACCCTCAACCACGGCCCGCGTTTCAGCCGCAGCAACAGCCTGTTTTATTCCGTGCCATACGGTTACTGGACCTTGAGCGCATTCGCCAGCCATATCGAGTACCGCTCGCCGATCAAACTCAACACCGCCACACTCTATGGCAGCGGCCGAACCGATCAGCTCAGCCTGCGCGTTGACCGCGTGGTGTGGCGCGATCAGGGCCATCAACTGAGTGCCCATCTGCAGTTGACCCACAAGGCTGTCGACACCTACCTGCAAAAAGCCCGGCTGGGAATCCAGAGCCCGACACTGACGGTGGCCGAAGCCGGTTTTAATCTGTTCTGGCAGGACGCTGCGGTGTGGAATATGGACGTGGCGTATACCCACGGCCTGACCTGGTTCGGCGCAGACCGTGACAGCGCACAGGTACAGAACAACCTGCCCAAAGCGCAATTCCATGCGTACCGCGCCAATCTCGTCCAATGGCGCACCGGTCAGTTTTCCGGGCAGCCCTGGCAGTGGCAGAGCCAATTGACGCTGCAATACAGCCCTGACCCGCTGCCCGCCATCGAACAACTGCTGGGCACTGACGATTCGGCCGTTCGCGGCTATCGCGAAAACAGCACCAGCGGTGCCATCGGTGCGGTCTGGCGCAACACCTTCTACTTGCCTCTGCGCAACGACCTCCCTCTCAGCATCACCCCCCGTATTGGCCTGGACAACGGCTGGGTCAAGTCTGAGCACGGCGCTGCGGGCAAACGTCTGAGCGGCGCGAGTGTGGGCTTCAACGTGCGCTGGAGGCATCTGCAACTGGACCTCGATTACCAGCGCAACCTCAATATTCCCAAGGGTTTTAGCCAGGAACCGCATGTCTGGCTGGCACGCCTGAGCGTGCAGATATAACGCCTGCAGGGGCCTGACAAGCCAGTGCAGCGTTACACCGGGCGACGTACGTCGCCTCAAAACGCACGCAAAGGAAGACTTTTATGTCGACGCTCAAACCGCATTTCTACCTGTCACCCCAAGGCAAGCTGCGCCTGGCCATTGCCACCCTGTTTCTGTTGCCGCCACTGGCACTGGCCACAGGCATTACGGGGGCCGATGGGCCCGGCGGCACGCCGCAACTGCAAAACCAGGGCGGGGTGCCAATCGTCAATATCGTTGCGCCCAATACGGCGGGTCTGTCCCACAATCAGTTCCTCGATTACAACGTCGACCGCCAGGGTGTGGTGCTGAACAACGCACTGCAGGCGGGTCAATCCCAACTGGCCGGGCAACTGGCAGCCAATCCGCAGTTTCATGGCCAGGCGGCCAGCGTGATCCTCAATGAGGTCATCGGTCGTAATGCGTCCGCGCTCAACGGTGCTCAGGAGATTTTCGGGCGCAAGGCCGATTATGTGCTGGCCAACCCCAATGGCATCTCGGTCAATGGCGCCCGTTTTATCAATGCGCCCAATGCCAGTTTGGCAGTGGGTCGGCCCGAGCTTGATAAAGGCCTGCTGAACGCCTTGAACACCGGTGATGCCCGCGGCCAATTGAGCGTGCAGCATCAGGGGCTGGACAACCCTGACGGGGCGATCACCCTGATCGCGCCGCAGATCGACAGCCAGGGCCGGATCAGTGCCCGCGACACCTTGAGTCTTGTCGTTGGGCGTAACCGGGTCGACGCCGTCGGTGGCGGGGTGAGTACGGTCTATCCGGCCGGCGCGGCCTCGGGCGAGCGTATCGACGCCAGCCTGTTCGGTGCCATGAAGGCCGGGCGCATCAATATTGTCAGCACCGCCGAGGGGGCAGGGGTACGCATTGGCGCGGTGCAAGTGGCCGGGACCGACGGAGTTAATATCCGTTCTGCGGGCGATCTGGACATCAGCGGTCAGACTCACGATAACAGCCCGCAGGCCACCCGCGCTGAGGTGCAGAGCCGTCGGGGTGATGTGGATCTGTACGGCGCCAGGGATGTGAAACTCGCTGGCGCGGATATCAGCGGCGCCAACGTCAAGCTCGACGGGGGTCGTAATCTAACCCTGAGCAGCCTGCAAAGTACGACCCTTCAGGAAAAGCGGGATCAATGGAATCACAAGGCATTGTTTGTGACCTATGAAACCTTTGACCGCACCACCACCGACAAGGATTCACGTCAGCACGGAACCCGTGTCACGGCACGGCAAAATGCCACGCTGTCGTCCGGCGCCGATACCCTGCTCAAGGCCAGCAACGTAGAAGCGGGCGACACCCTGCGTATCAACAGCGGCAATGATCTGAGCCTTGCAGCCGCGACCGAGATCCATGAAACCCTGGATCAGGGTAGTCACCGCAAACACTTGTGGAAGGAAAACTGGGACACCTCCACTCTCGATGAGCGCACCGTTGTCAGCAGTCTCAAGGCAGGCAAGACGATTGACCTGAGCAGCGGGCAAAAACTGCAGTTGCAAGGTGCCGAGTTCAATACCCCGGGCGATATCCGGCTCAGCGCCCGCCAAGTCGCAATTGCCAGTGTCAGCCGTAACCAGAACAACAGCGCCAAGCGTTACTCCGGCGATCTGCTGGGCGGCAGTTTCTTCGGCAATCAGGGCGAAGGTGATGGGGGTAAAACCCTGCACACCGCCAGCCAGGTCAACGCGGGTGGCAAGCTGATCATCAAGGCTGACGATGTGCACATCAGCGCCAGTCAGGTGCGAGGCGGCACCCAAGCCAGCGTGATCAGCGACACAGGTTCGCTGGTGATCGACGGCGTGCATGACACGTCCCGCGATAGCAGTCACAGCAAGAACAGCACGTTCTTCTCGCTGATCAATGACGAAAGCCGCAAGGACCACAGCGACCGCACAATCGTCGCCAGTAACCTGCATTCGGACAGTAACCTCACGCTGCAAAGCGCGCGGGACATTACCGTCAGCGGTTCCAAAGTGTCGGCCACAGGTGACACCAAGGTGCAGGCCAAGGGCGATATCAAGATCGTAGCGGCTGAAAATACCGCCCGCGACACCACCCGCACCGACAACCGTGGTTTCACTGCCAGCGCCAAGGAAACCGCTGCCGGCAGCCATGAGTACCGTGTGGATGTGGGCTTGAAGGACCAACAGCACACCAACGTCACCGACACTACGCTGCAGCAAGGCGCAAGCATCAGTGGCGGTGCCCTGGCCGTCACTGCGGGTGGCGACTTGAGCATCAAGGGCTCGGACCTTGCCGCGACCGGGGGGGATATGAGCCTCAAAGGTAAAAGCATCGAACTGCTGGCGGCACATGACAGCTCAGACAGCAAAACCCGGGACCTCGGCACCGGGGGCGGGATCGTCTGGACGGCGAGCCTAGACAAGGTGGGCAGCGGCCTGGAGTTTGTTCGCCAGGGCAGTGAGGACAACGCCAATCGGACCACTGCAAAAACCAGTAACGTGACAGCCACCGGCAATGTGCGGGTGCAGGCTGACAACGCCCTGGTCAATCAGGGCACCCGGATCGCTGCCGGCTCAGGGTTGCAGGTCAATGCAGGCCGGATGGATAACCGGGCGGCACACAACACCGAGTCCAGCTCCCACACCGAGAACGGCTGGCAGGCCGGGCTCGGGGTGAGTGCCGAGATCAAAGGCATCAGCACACCGGTGGAAAAAATCGTCAAAGCACTGGCCAAGGGCACATTGCCCCAGTCGGGTTTAATGGACGGCGTGGAGCTGGCCAGCCTGGGGCTCGACGGGCAGGTGGGGTATCACAACAAGAAGCAGGGGCAACAGGACAGTACTGCGGTGGTCAGCCAGCTCAGTGGCGCCACGGTACAGGTCAATGTCGGCGGCAACTTGCAGGATGAAGGCACGCTCTATCGCGCCACCGACGGTGCCTTGAGCATCCAGGCGGGCAGCCATGAGGTCAGCGCTGCGATCGACACTCACCACCGCGCCGAGCAGGATGTAGCGGCCAAGGTCGGCCTGCGTGTTTACACCAAAACCGGTGAAGACGTGAATCTGCGCGCCAACGGCTCGGGCGAGTTCCATCAGGCCCAGGAAACCGGCAGCACGGCGCAGGTGGGTCGCTATGCCGGATCTCAGGGTGTGAGCATCGACACCCAAGGCGATGCCCGGTATGAAGGTGGCGACTTTGACGGTGGTGCGGGCTCGGTCAGCATCAATGCAGGTGGCAAGCTGGCGCTGCAGCAAGCCACTGACACCAGCAGCCAGAGCGCCATGGGACTGAGCGCCAGCGGTTCGTTGGCGCTGGAAACCGGCGAGGGCAACAGCCTCACGCCCGGGGGCAGCCTAGCGTTTGACTACCAACCCAGCATCTCGCCAAACAGCGAGACCCATGTCGCTACGTTCCGCGGGCAAGGGCGGGTGCGGCTCTCTGGCGCGGCGGTTGGCGGGGATCTGCAGAAGGGTGAACACAAGGAACGCCAGTCGCTTCAGGCCGGCATTGATCAGGCCATAAACTAAAGTCGGGGCCCGGGTGAGCCCATATCCGCGCAATCACTTGTCACGGATATGGGTTGCACCGCTGATGTGACCTGTCAGTAGGCCTTTCCAGCAGGTGAATGATCAACGAGCGATGCAAACCAGACCTTGCTTCAGGGTTTTTTCATCACCGAAACAAACAGTTCCGACACCAAAAACCGCTCCAGCCACGCTTTAAGGTGCGGGAACGGCGACTGTTCAAACCAGTCGCGATCCACATGGGCAAACTGGCGCACAAACGGCGCCAGCGCCACATCGGCCAGGCTTAGGGCGGGCCCGGCAAGGTAGGGCGTACGCGTCAGCAAGTCTTCCAGCCCCTGCAAAAAAACGGCCCCTTGTGCCCGGTAAAACTCCATTGGATGTTCCGGGTAGCGGATGGCGTATTTGTAGCGGTCCAGCAGCACCTTGAAAGTGTTGTCGTTGGCCTCGATCAGTGCCGCGCTATCCGCCTGCAACCAGTTATCCGGGTCATGCCGGGCCAGCGCCCAGTGCATGATGCCCAGGCTTTGCTCGATCACCCGGCCATCGGCACAGACCAGTACCGGTACCGTGCCTTTTGGCGAAGCGGCCAGCATTTCGGCCGGTTTGGCTTTAAGGCTGACTTCCACAATCGACAGCGGCACGCCGCAGTAGTGCAAGGCCATGCGCGCACGCATGGCATAGGGGCAGCGGCGGAAGGAATACAGCACGTGCCCGGTCATTTGACCTCCACGGTGCTCAAGCCGTTGCCTTGGCGCCGCACCTGGATCTGCACCGGGATGCGCTCGTGCATTTCCTGCACATGGGAAATCACCCCGACCTTGCGCCCCTGGGCCTGCAAGCCGTCCAGTGCGTCCATCGCCAATTGCAGCGACTCGGGGTCGAGGCTGCCGAAGCCTTCGTCGATAAACAGCGATTCGATTTTCAGCGTGCTGGAGGCCATCGAGGCCAGGCCCAGGGCCAAGGCCAGGGATACCAGGAAGGTCTCACCCCCGGACAGCGAGTGCACAGAGCGCAGTTCGTCACCCATTTCGGTGTCCATCACCAGCAAACCGAGCATGCTGCCGCCGCGTTTGAGGCGGTAGCGACGCACCAGTTGGCGCAGCTGCACGTTGGCGTGGTGCACCAGCAGGTCGAGGTTGTAGGCCTGGGCGATCTTGCGGAACTTGTCGCCCGTACCGGAACCGATCAGGTCACTGAGCCGCGCCCAGCGCTGCCATTCTTCATAGGCCTGGGCGATGCGTTGGGCCAGTGCCTGGTTGGCCTGCTGGCGGCGCTGGTCTTCGCTTTGCTGGGCCCGCAATTCGGCGCATTGCTGCTCGCTGACGGCCAGTTGTGCGTGCAGTTCGCTGAGGGCGATGTTGAGTGACTCGGCATCCAGGTTGCCATTGGCGTGCGCCTGGTGCTGGGCCAGACGCTGTACGCGCTCTTGCAGCAAGACGCGGGCTTGCTCGACGGCTTTTTCGCTGTTTTGCAGTTGCAGGCGCAGTTCGCGTACCTGTGCTTCGTCATAGGCCAGCAATTGCTGCAAACGACTGTCATCAAGCTCGTTGTGCTGTGCCCGCCATTGCGCGAGCAGGGCGTTGAGGGTGTCGTGCTCTTGTTGCAAGGCGTGCAGGCGCCCTTGCTCGGACTTAAGCTCGGCAGCGAGCTGGAGCAATTGGTTGGCGGTGGCTTGCAGGGCTTGTTCGGCCTGGGTCTGGGCGGTGCGGGCCAGTTCGACAGCCTGTTCCAGGGTTTGCTGCCACTGCTCGGCGCTGCTGAAGTCGCCCAGCCACTGTTTGAGGCTGTGCCGGCTTGTCTGTTGCTGCTCGCCGAGTTCCTTGACGTTGCGCTGCAGAGCGTCCAGTTCCTTGCGGCGGTTGGCCTGCTGATACTGCTCGCGCTCGATGCTGCTCGCTCTTTCAGCCTGCTCGGCTTGTTCGTCCCGTTGCTGGTTGAGTTGCGCCACCCGATCAGCCACTTGCTGGTCGAGGGCCATGAAGCAGGCGCTGGCGTTATCACGCAGCGCGTCGAGGGTGGCAGGGGCCAGCACGCCGGCCAACTCGCTCAGTTCATCGTCAAGGCGCTGACTGTCGGCATTGAGGTGCAATTGCTGCTCAGCCAATTGCTGGGTGGCGAGTTGGCTGGCTTCGGTGCAGCGCTGGACTTGCTGCTGCAAGTGGGCGGCTTCTTTTTGCAAGGCGAGCAGGGCGTTCTGGCGCTGTTCGTCTTGGGTGATGCTGTGCTGCAACTGGCTCAGGCGCTGGGTCAGCCATTGCTCACGCCTGGCCGGGTCCTGGGCCAGCCATTGTTCATGGAGCGGATGTGCTTCAAGGCTTGGGGCGAGGGCCTGCTGCTCTTGGTGGAGGCGCTCTTGCTGGAGCAAAAATTCTTTTTGCTGGGCGATCAGCCCACCGACTTTTTCGCGCAGTTGGGCGAGGGTTTCCTTGAGCCCGTCGACCACAGTCCGGGCGTTGGCCTCTTCCTGTTCATCGTGACGGGTCAGGCTGTGCAGCAACGCTTCAGGCTGATGGTACGGATGTTCGGCGCTGCCACACACCGGGCATGGCTGGTCATCTTGCAGCTGCCCACGGAGTTCCTCGACGCTGGCGCTACGGGCCAGGCGCTGGCGCTCCAGAAGCTGGCGGGTGATCTGCAGGGTTTGCTCGGCCACCTCAAGGTCGGCTTTGGCCTGAATGCCTTGCTGGCTCAGACGCTCCCGTTCCTGCTGCACGCTTTGTTGCTTGAGTTGCAGTTCGTGCAGGCGGTTGTCCAGCGCCTGCTGGCTGCTGCACAGGCGCTGCAACTCTTCAAATGCACGCTGTTGCTGGCGGTTGTCTTGCAGCAAGCTGCCCAGGGTCTGGATTTGCTCGTTGACCGCGTGGGGCTCGGCCCCGGCTTCCTGGAACAGGATTTCCAGGCTGTTGCGCAGCCCGGTCAGTTCCTGCGAGGCCTGCTGTGCCCGAAGCTCCAGGCCCGGTACTTCCTTGCGCCCGGTGCTCAGGTTATTGCTCAACCGCACCAATTGCTGAAGCCGTGGGCGATAGGCGTCCCAGGCACTGGCCAGTGGCGCGAGCGCGTTGCTGTGTTCGAGCTGCGCGGCTATTTGTACAAGGCGTTCGGCGCCTTGTTGCTGGCGCTCAAGCAACGTATTGAGCGCCAGTTGCCCTTCGGTGCACGCCTCTTCGGCCTGCTGCTGGAGGGCTTGCTGGGTGGTGAGGGTCTGGGTCAGGCGATTGAGGTTGGCCTGTTCCAGATGGGCTTGTTGCACCTGGGGGGCGCAATCGCGCTGCAGGGTCTGGGCATGGGTCGCCGCCAGCCGGGCGGTGTGCAGCTCGGCTTCAAGCCGGGTTCGGCGCTCGCCCAATTCGGTCTGTTGCTGAAGATGGGCGCTGATGTGCCCGGCCAATGGACTCAGTTGCGCATCCAGCTCGGCCAACCGGGCAAATTGATGGCGCTGCGGCGCCAGTTGTTCGAGCAGATGCAGGGTCTGGCGCTGATCGGCCTGGCTGTCCCACAGGGTTTGCGCTTGCTGCAATTGCTCGGCGGCACTGTGTTGCTGTTCTTGCAGTTCGCTCAGGGTTTTGAGCCAGGTGTGTTGCAGCTCCAGCTGCTTGAGCTGCCCTTGCTGGTTTTTTAACTGCTGCTGCGCGTCGTTGAAGCGCTGGTCCAGTTCGGCGCGATCCTGGGGCTCAAGGGGGGTGACGCCCACGGCCTGATCCTGCAATTGCCTGTGCGCGTCCTTGGCTTCTTTGGCCTTGTCGAATGCGCGCTTGCCCAGACGGGTGTAGAGCGCGGTGTCGGTGAGTTTTTCCAGCAGTTCACTGCGTTCGTTGTCATCGGCCTTGAGAAAGGCGCTGAACTCGCTCTGGGCCAGCATCACGGCGCGGGTGAACTGTTCGAAATTGAGCCCCAGCCGGGACTCGAGCTGGACTTTGTAGTCGCCTTTCTGGCTGGCCAGCAGTTGATCGCTGTCTAGATCGCGCAGGCTCTGGCGGCTGGCTTGCAGCTTGCCTGTGGCCTTTTCGCGGGCGCGGTTGGCCTCCCAGCGTGCGCGGTAGCGACGGCCGTCGATGCCCACAAAGTCGACTTCGGCATAGCCTTCGCCGGTGCCACGGCGCAGCAGGGTGCGCGGGTCGCCGGTGGCGATTTCGCCGTCGGCATCCGGGACCTTCGCATCGCGACCGGTGTTGTTCAGCCGGGGCACGGCGCCAAACAGGGCCAGGCACAGGGCGTCGAGCAGGGTGCTCTTGCCGGCGCCGGTAGGGCCGGTGATTGCAAACAGCCCGGCGCTGGCCAGGGGTTCTGCGGTGAAATCGAGTTCGAAGGGGCCGGCCAGGGAGGCGAGGTTTTTCAGGCGAATGGCGAGAATTTTCATGGCTGTTCACCTTCTTGCTGAACTTCCTGCAGCAACACGGCGAAGTCCTTGAGGGTCTGTTCGTCGGCGTCGCTGCCATAGTTTTCTTGCCAGGCCCGGCTGAACAGTTCCTGGGGCGTCAACTGGTCGAGTTCGATCAGCCGTGAGCCGTCGTCATCCCCGGCCCGGCTGCCGCTGCCGGCATATTCGGCGGCGATGCGCACCAGTCGCACGGATTTGCCCTGCAGCGCGGTTTCGATTTGTTGGCGCAAGTCGGGCTGCGGCTCGTCAAGTTTGACCCGCACTTCAAGCCAGGGCTGGCGCTGGGTATCGGCCAGCAAGTCGATATCGGGCAGCTCACCCAGCTGGGTGAGGATGTCGGCCAGGGGCAGCGGGCCGACACGTTGCAGATTGACGGAGCGGGGGATCAGCAGCGGCTCGACGCTGACCAGTGTTTCGCCATCGAGTTTCACGTCGAGGATCTGATGCGGGTAGGCGATTTCCGAGAAGGACAGCGGGATCGGTGAGCCGCAGTAGCGGATCCGGTCTTCGCTGTTGACGCGCTGCGGCTTGTGCAAGTGGCCCAGGGCGACATAGCTGATGCTGGGGCCGAACAGGCTGGCGGGCAGTGCTTCGGCGTTGCCGATGATCAGGCTGCGCTCGGAGTCTTCCGAGACGGAGCCGCCGGCCATGTGCGCGTGGCTGATGGCGATCAGGGCCTGGCCCGGCTGGCGTTTGGCGTTGGCCGCGGCGATCAGTTTTTCATGGACCTGGCCGATACCGCGCAGGTAGTCATCCCCCAGGTGTGCGCCAGTCACTTCTGCTGGGCGCAGAAACGGCAGTGCCAGGCACCAGGCACCAATGTTGTCGTTGGCATCGGGCAGGGGGATGAGCAGGCGTTCGGCGTCGAGCTGGCCGTCATCGAGCCATAACACCCGGCCCAGCGCGTGGGTGCGCAAACGGCGCATCAGCGGGGCGGGCAGTTCGATGCGCGAGCCGGAATCGTGGTTGCCGGCAATCATCACGATGGTGAGTTTGGGTTGTTGCTCATGGGCGCTGACGATGAAGTCGTAGAGCCGTTCCTGGGCTTTGACCGGCGGGTTGACGGTGTCGAAGATGTCCCCGGCAATCAGCAGTACATCGGGTTGCTGTTGCCCCAGTTGGGCCAGGAGCCAGGTTAAAAAGCAGGCGTGTTCGAAGTCGCGTTCCTGGCCATGGAGGTTTTGCCCCAAGTGCCAGTCGGAAGTGTGAAACAGGCGCATAACAGAATCCGTTAAAAAGGTCTGGCAACCCGTTCGCTCAGGCGGTCACGGGTTGTCGGGGAATTATTTGGGGTAGAGGGGCGGCAGGCTGCTCGGTTCGCTGCCCGCGTCCTGCTCGCGCTCGGCGGCAGGAATGCTGCGAATGGCTTTCCACAGTTCCTCACCTTGCCAGTACTGGCCGGTTTCGCTGTAAAGCGCGCCGTTGAGTCCGTCCAGGGCGTCGGACAGCAATACAAAGCGCGCGGCCATGTCGGCCAGGGTTTCGGGTTGTTGCCGGGCCCAGGCATCGAGGGCCTGGCGCGTAGCCTGCGGGTCGTTGGCCAGGCAGGCGCGTTTAAGGTCGTCGAGCAAAGTGCGCGGGCTTGGACCGGTTTGCGCAGCACGCAAAATCGCCGGTTGCCAACGTGCGCGCCACCACAGGCCCAGGCTCGCCAGGGTGGTGAGGGCCAGGATCAGGGTGCTGAGCTGCCAGATCCACAGCGAGGACTCTTCGTTGAGTGCCGTCGGGGTGTTGCTGACGGGGGTGTCCACTGCCAGGTTCGGGTTGGTCGCTGCCAGCAGCGTGCGGGCGGGCAGGTAAGTGCGTTCCAGGTGGTCTTCATGGGTGTTCCACCACACCACTTCGACGGCGGGCAATTCGATCTGGCCGACCCGGGTCGGTACCAGCGCTTCACGTTCTTCGCGGCTGCCGATCAGGCCGTTTTCGGTGATCTGATTGCTCAGTTGCGGCAGGTCGGGGTAGCGCCGCAAACCGTTGACGTCAGTGGCGGGCAGTGGCGGCAGCTGGGCGCTGGACAGGCCTTCGGCCTTGAGGGTCAGGGTGCGGGTCAGTGACTCGCCGACCAGAGTATGGTCAGGCTCGGGGTTCCAGGTTTCGCTCATGCTCAGGCTGCGCGCAGGCAACCAGGGCGCATTGGGCGGGTATGCATCGGGCTTGGGCATGACGGTCAGCGGGACCTCGGACGAGGTCGCGTGCACCAGTTTTCCGGGTTTGGGCCCAAGCGGGGCAGGGGCTGTGGCTTGCTGGCTGTCGACCTGGGTGGCGCTGAAGGTTTGCGCCGGGATGATGAGCTCGCCACTGCGCTGCGGGTAGATGCCGTAGCGGCGTTCGATCACGCCGTGGCGCACGCCGTTGATCAGCTTTTCGTAGGTGCGGGACTCGCCCAGTTGCTCGACGATGGCGTCGTCGAGGTGCAAGGGGGTGAGGCTGCTGTCGTCGTAGAGCGCTACAGAATGGTAAATGCGCAGGGTCAGCAATGCCTGGGCCTGCACGTAGACGCTGGGCTGGTCGAGGGTGGCTTCGATAAACACCGGAGCCAGTTCGTTGTCGCTGGCCACGCTTTGAGTCACGTTGAGGTTGATCGGCTGGCTGTGATATTCGCCCACTTGCAGCGGCGGGATGATCACCGCGCCGGTCTGTTTGGGCTGCAGGGTGATGATCCAGCGGGTGGTGCCCTTGTTGTCATCGCTGATGCTGTTGAGCTGGTTGACCTGGCGCGTGCCGCGCACTTCAAACAGGCTGTCCAGGGGCGTCAGGTCGGGTTTGCCGAACAGCGTGACGTCGTCGGATTCAAGTGTCAGCTCGACGGTTTCGCCGGAGTTGAGTTGATCGCGGTCAACACTGGCGACCAGTCCCATGGCGTGGGCCGGCAAGGTCCAGCAACACAGCAGTAGAAGCAAAACGCAGAGGCGGTTCATTTAGGCGAGTCCTGATGTAGCTGCTGTTCGTACCAGAATTTGCGTCGCAACAATTCGCTGGGGTTGTCGGGGATCTGTCTGAGCCATTGTTCCAGTGCCTGGCGCTGTTCTTCGCTGGTCTGGTTGGCAGCCGGCGCTGGCGGGCGAGTGCTCGGTTCATCACCCGGCTCACCGTTGGCGTTCGGCGGTGCGTCGGGGCTGGTCAGCTCGTCCGGTGGCGCCTCGGCGGTGGGCGTGGTGGCCGAGCTGTTTTCCTGATTGTGTGCCGTGGTGCTTGAGGCTCCCTGTGCGCTGCTGCTGAGCGGCGTTGGCTGCTCGGTGGGCGGCGGGTCGGGTTCGGTTGTTTTTTCGGGTTCGGCCTGGGCCTTGTTTTGCTCCAGCAGTTGCTCGACCAGGGCCTTGTTGTGCGCGGCAGCCTGCAGGTCGGGTTGCAGTTCGATCGCCTGTTCATAGGCATCGATGGCCGCGTCCAGCTCACCGTTCATGGCCAGCGCATTGCCGCGATTATAGTGCGCGTCGGCGCTGTTGACCTCGGCAAAGCGTTGGGCTGCGCCGGCATAGTCACCGGCCTCATACAACGCCAGGCCCTTCCACATCGGGTCGCTGAAGCGCTCGACGGCCTGCAGCGGTTTTTTTTGCTCCAGCAGCCGCTGGCCCTGTTGGTCCGGGCGCAGCCACAGGTCGGTGAAGCTCATGGCATAGCTTGGCTGGGGCGCGAGCATGAACAGCAAGGGCAGGCAAAACAGCCAGCCGCGGCGACCGGCACAGGCCACCAGCAGCAGAAGTGGCAGCAACAGCCAGTAGCCCTGGTCGGCCCAGGAATCCAGGCGCAGGGTTTCACCGTTGTCGCGCATATTTCGAGGGCCATCGAGCAGGCCCAGGCCGCGCAGGTCGTTGTCATCCATGCGGGCCTGGCGATAGCGGCCGTCCGCGTCCAGGGCAAATGCCCGCAGGCTGGGGCTGTCGAGGCGTGGCAGAAGGATGGCGCCCTGGTCGTCCTTGAGGAATTGCCCGTTTTCGTCCACCACCGGTGCGCCTTCGCGACTGCCGATACCCAGTATCAGCAACTGCGGGGAGCGGCCGTTCAACGTCTGGCGGATGCCGTCCCGCTCCTGCTCGCTGAGGGCCGAGGTGATGAGCAGCAAGCGGCCCTGGCCCAATTCGCCCTGATCCAGCAGTTTGAGGGCCCTGGCAACCGCCAGGTCGGCCCGATGCCCGGGTTGCGGCATGATGGACGGCTTGAGGGCCTCAAGCAGGTTGCGGCTGGTGGCGAAGTCATCGGACAGCGGCACCAAGGTGTGAGCACTGCCGGCGTAGACGATCACGGCGGTCTGGGCGTCCATGCGGTTTTGCAGCAGGTCGTAGATTTTGCGCCGCGCCTGTTCCAGCCGGTTGGGCGAGCTGTCGGTGGCGAGCATCTCGGGGGTCAGTTCGAGCATGATCACCAGCGGGTCGGCAGGTTTTTGCGTGGACTGTTCGACCCTTTGCCAGCTGGGCCCGAGCAACGCCAGCAGGGCCAACAGCCAGCCGAGGCCGAGGGCGATCCACGGCAACTTGCTGTTGCGGCCATTGCCACCGCTGAGCAGGACGCGATGAAAGGCGACCGGCAGGATCATCTGCCAGCGGCCTGCGCGTTTTTCCCGGTGCCAGCGTTTCCACAGCAGCCAGCCGAGCAGCGGCAGGATCAGCAGCCATTCGGGGCGGAACCAGTGCGGCCAGAGCGCGCTCATCGGCGCCTCCGCAGGCGCAGGCGCTTGAGGCGCGCGCGCCAGTCAGGATGTTGCTGCAGAAAACGCTCCTTGCTCAGCCAGCGTTGCACGGGGCTGTTGGGCCATAGTTCACGGATTACCAGCAGCACGCTCAGCAGCAGGGCCGCTGCCAGTGGCCAGCTGTAGAGCGACTGCGCCGGGCGGGCCTGGGTGGGTTGCTGAGCCACGGGTTCAAGCTGGTCGAGGGTGTCCTTGATGGTCGCCAGTTCGCCGCCATCGCGGGCGCGGAAGTATTGGCCACCGGTGATTTTGGCGATCTCTTCGAGCGCCGGCTCATCGAGGTCGACCCCCGGATTGATGGTGAACATGCCCTTGCTGCTGCTTTCTTGTGGATCGGCGCCAATGCCGATCGGGTAAATTTTTACCCCTTCCTCGGCAGCCAGGCGTGCAGCGGTCAGCGGGTCGATCTGGCCTCCGTTGTTGGCACCGTCGGTGATCAGGATCAACACCCGGCTCTGTGCCGGGCGCTGGCGCAAGCGTTTGAGGGCCAGGCCGATGGCGTCGCCGATGGCGGTGTTTTTACCGGCGATGCCGATGCGTGCTTCGTCAAGCCAGGTATGGACGGTGTGACGGTCGAAGGTCAGGGGCGCCTGCAGGTAAGCCTGGCTGCCGAACAGAATCAGCCCCACGCGGTCGCCTTCACGTTTTTCCAGGAAGTCCCCCAGCAGGCTTTTGACCAGGTCCAGGCGGGTGACGTCTTCGCCTTGCCATTGCATATCGGGGTAGTCCATCGACCCGGAGACATCCACAGCCACCAGCAGGTCACGGCCGCTGGCGGCGATGGGCAGCGGTTCGCCCAGCCATTGCGGGCGGGCGGCGGCCGTCAGCAGCAACAGCCACAACAGCACATAGGGCGTTTGCTGGCGCCAGGAGGGCAGCGTTGCGCGTGCCTTGCGCCGGGAGAGTTCTTCCAGGTCGCTCAAAAAGCTGACTTGCAACGCCGCCTCGCCGCTGTCGGCGGCAGGCAGCAGGCGGCGCATCAGCCAGGGCAGAGGCAGCAGGGCGAAGAGCCACGGCCAGGCAAATTCAAACATGTTTGCGAATCCAGGTTTCAACCGCCTGATTGAGCCCGGCGATGGCTTTGTCATCAAGCTTGCATTCGGGCTTGTAGGCGCCCTCGACCAGCACCATCCAGCGTGTCAGGCCGGCAGCCGGGCAGCGGTTGTCGAGGAACGCCAGCCATTTGCGGCCATTGAGGGTATGGCTCTGGCTGTAGGGGTAGTGGTTGCGGCACAGGCGTTTGAGCAGGCCGTTGAGTTGTTGCAGCCAGGCACCGGCGGGTGCGCCGTCGTAGGGCTTGGGAAAGCGTGCCAGTTCTTCCAGGGCCGCCAGCCGGACCGGGTCCAGGGGTTGCTCGGCCCGGCGCGGCAGGCGTTTGGCGGGCAGATAGCGACGCAGCCACCACAGGCCCCAACCGAGCAGGGGAAGCACAATCAGCAGCAGCCACCAGCCCGGCGCTGGCGGCCAAAGACCAATCGGCGCAGGCGGGATCAGGGGTTGCAGCTGTTCAAGTTCTTTCATAGGGCTTTGCCGGGGCGTTTGGCGTTCAGGTATTCACGCAGTTGTTCGACCATTTCACTTTGGGTGCTGAGCGGCATCAGCATGACCCGCAGTTTTTGCGCCAGCAGTTCCCAGCGGGCGATGCGGGCCTCGCCCTGGGCACGGTACGCCTGGCGCAGATCGTAATTGAGCGTGTCGAGCTCAAGCTGGGCGCCGCGTTCGGCAAAGCGCAACAACCCGGCAGCGGGCAGGGCGTGGTCCAGGGGATCGGACAGCGGCAGCAGCATCAGATCGCAATGGCGCGCCAGCAGGCTCAGCTGCTGCTCGGCAGCGTCGGTGAGTGCCCGCTCATCGCAGATCACGATCACCAGGCTCCCGGGGCGCAGCACTTCACGGGCACGGATCAGGGCCATGCCCAGGGCGTCGCGGTCCGATTGCACTTCGGTGTGCAGCGATTGATTGACCCGCACCAGGCGGTTGAGCAGTTGCAGCAGGCTCTGTTTACTGCGCCGGGGTTTGATTTCGTAGTGTTCGTGGTCGCCAAACACCAGCCCGCCGACGCGGTCGTTATGGCCCAGCGCGGCCCAGCCGATGAGGCTGGCAGCCTGGGCGGCCAGCACCGACTTGAACATCAGCCCCGAGCCGAAAAACAGTCGCCGGCTTTGTTCGGCGAGGATGAAAATCGGCCGCTCGCGTTCCTCATGGAACATTTTGGTGTGGGGTTCCTGGGTGCGAGCCGTGACGCGCCAGTCGATGGTGCGCACATCGTCCCCGGCCTGGTACACCCGCACCTGGTCGAAGTCGACCCCGCGCCCGCGCAGTTTTGAGTGATGCAGCCCCACCAGCGGGCTGCGCTGGCTGGGGGAGGCGAACAGTTGCACTTCGCGCACCCGATGCCGCATTTCGATCAGCTCGGCGAGGGTGACGCGGATGCCGGGTTCGGCGGGCAGGGGGCTGTTCATCGGTCAGGCAACGGCAACGACGTCGAGGATGCGCTGTACCACGCGGTCCTGATCGATACCGGCGGCTTCGGCTTCAAACGACAGAATGATGCGATGACGCAGCACGTCAAACAGCACGGCCTGGATGTCTTCGGGGCTGACGAAGTCGCGTCCGGCCAGCCAGGCATGGGCCCGCGCGCAGCGATCCAGGGCAATCGACCCGCGGGGGCTGGCGCCGTAGGCGATCCAGTCGGCCATTTCGGGGTCGAACTTGCCCGGGGTGCGGGTGGCCATCACCAGTTGCACCAGGTATTCCTCCACGGCATCGGCCATGTACAGACCGAGGATTTCCTTGCGTGCGGCGAAGATGGCTTGCTGGCTGACCCGGCGCTCGGGCTTGGTTTCGCCGTTGAGGGCTTCACCACGGGCCTGTTGCAGGATACGGCGCTCTACGGCGGCATCCGGGAAACCGATTTTGACGTGCATCAGGAAACGGTCGAGCTGGGCTTCTGGCAGCGGGTAGGTGCCTTCCTGCTCGATGGGGTTTTGCGTGGCCATCACCAGAAACAGCGGCGACAGCTCGTAGGTGCTGCGCCCGACGCTGACCTGACGCTCGGCCATGGCTTCGAGCAGGGCCGACTGTACCTTGGCCGGGGCGCGGTTGATTTCATCCGCCAGCACCAGGTTGTGAAAAATCGGGCCTTGCTGGAACACGAAACTGCCGGTTTCCGGGCGATAGATCTCGGTGCCGGTGATGTCGGCGGGCAGCAGGTCGGGGGTGAACTGGATTCGATGGAATTGCGCTTCAATGCCCTCAGCCAGCTCTTTGATCGCCTTGGTCTTGGCCAGACCGGGCGCACCTTCGACCAGCATGTGGCCGTCAGCCAACAGTGCGATCAGCAGACGGTCAATCAACTTTTCCTGACCGAGAATCTGGGTTGAAAGAAAGGTTCGCAGCGCAAGCAGCGCTTCACGATGTTCCATCGATGACTGTTCCTGAAAAGGACACCAACGGCGCAAGAATTACGCCGGGGCTGGGGGCGTTACTTTAATCCATTGCGGGCGCTACGGACTAATGGCGGTGGGGCTTTTTGTAGGAAAAATCTTAAATCTTCAGGATTGTTGAGAATGACACTCATCTGTGCGTGATTCTTGTAGCCGCTGAGGAGCGAAGCGAGGCTGCGATCGGCTGCGCAGCAGTCGTAAATCCGGGCAGCCCGATAGTTCAGATACACCGCGGCTATCGGATTTGCGACCGCTTCGCGCTCGATCGCAGCCTCGCTTCGCTCTTCAGCGGCAACAGGGTTAATAGAGTTAAAGAGTTAAAGGGTTATAGGCCATAAAAGCTGTGGGCATTGTGCCATAGGGCCTTGTGTGCGCCGTCTTCGCCCAGAGCGTCGACCAGCAGGGTGATGTCGTTGTTGTCAAATGCACGGGGCGCACGGGTGGAGGGCAGGTCCGTGCCAAACATCAGCGCGTGGGGGTTGGCACTGTGGATCTGTTGCAGCACCTGCGGCACGGCAAAATCGACCCGGCCAAAGCCGCACGCCTTGATCCGTACGCCGTGCTCAGCCAGGCGCAACAGGCTGGGCAGGCCTTCGTGGCTTAATCCCAGATGATCGATGCTCAATGCTGGCAAGCGTCGCAGGCGGGCTTCAATACCGGCCAGCTCGCGAGAATCGATGTACAGCTCCGAATGCCAGCCGACTTGCTCATGCACGCGCACAGCCAATGATTCGAGCTGGTCGAGTTGCTCTGATCCACCGCGCTTGAGGTTGAAGCGCAGGGCGCGCACGCCGTGCTGGTGCAAGCTGTGCAGTTCTGCATCAGTAACGCTGGCCGCAAGTTGAGTGACGCCCACAAAGCCCGGCCCCAGACGCTTTAACGCAGCAATCAGGTAAGTCTGATCAAACCCCTGAAAGGAACCCGAAACCACGGCGCCGCCGACGATGCCCAATGGTTCTGCTCGCGACAGGTAGTCATCGACACTGAAAAAATCAGGCAGATAGCCGTTGTTGGGTATCAACGGGTAAGCGCGGTCAATGATGTGGCAGTGAGCGTCGAAGATCGGTGGCATGTTGGTGAACTCTGGTGGAAGTGCATAACTGTGGGAGCGAGCCTGCTCGCGATGCAGGCGACGTGGTCTGCCTGGCCCACCGCACTGATACCATCGCGAGCAGGCTCGTTCCCACACTGTGGACTGCCCTGCAAGGTTCTCTTGCTCAGTGAGGGTTATTTCAATTCGCTGATGTAGGTGCCGGTGCCTTTAAGGATGTTTTGCAGGGTTTCTTCGACTTCGGCCAGGTCGGCAGCCGCCGTGTTGTGGCTGATTTCCAGAACGTCGTCGCCTTTCAATACATCGGTATCGCCCGCGCCGATTTCGATCAGCAGGCGGGTAGGGCTCAGGGTGACTTTGATCCCGTCCAGCGTCGAAGGCTCGTCGTCGAGGGTGATTTCCAGCTCGTCTTCGTCAGGGTAGCGGGTCATCAGGAACATCTCGCCCTGATCCGTGTGGCAGCACAGCATGGCCATGTTGTCTTCTTCGTCATCACACGGGTTGGCAAGCAGGTGGTCGGTGGTCATTTGCATGGGAAATTCCTGGCGCTCTGGGCGCGGATAGGTCGAACAGGGGGCCGATTTTGCCAGCATGAACCGGTTTGTGCAGATTTGAATGCAGTTCATGGCAAATGGCTGCTAAGGATTTGCAGGTCATATCCGATGCCATCTACAGAAAATAAGGCGTTTTTATGAAGATTTATTGCCCGCAAATGCTAGGGTTATTCACTATCAGGCCCTTAGGTTACGTCCCTATGACCGAATATGTCGCCGCACCGTAAGCAGGCCGGGCGGCTCAATCGTTAAGCTGCGCGGTGATAGTTATCTCTAAAGGCACAGCCTGTTTATCCGGCAGTCGTTTTTGTAGATACCCATCCTGGAACGTGAATGTGACCCTTGGGTCACGGCCAGCTTCACCTCCCTGTCATGTTGCGCTTTCAAGGTGAATGGCCAAGGTGAATGCCGAGGCAGGCCCTGCACAGCATAGACAGCTCCCCACGCGGGAATAACACGCGACGCTTCTCTCAATAACAAGCCCAAGCGGAGTACCACAGATGGCGTTCTTCACCGCAGCCAGCAAAGCCGACTTCCAGCATCAACTGCAAGCGGCACTGGCGCAGCACATCAGTGAACAGGCACTGCCACAAGTGGCGCTGTTCGCTGAGCAATTCTTCGGCATCATTTCCCTGGATGAACTCACTCAACGTCGGATGTCCGATCTGGCAGGCTGCACGCTGTCGGCCTGGCGTCTGCTGGAACGCTTCGACCCGGCCCAGCCGCAAGTGCGGGTCTTTAACCCCGATTACGAGCGTCATGGCTGGCAGTCGACGCATACTGCGGTTGAAGTGCTGCACCATGACTTGCCCTTCCTGGTGGACTCGGTGCGAACCGAGCTGAACCGTCGCGGCTACAGCATTCATACCCTGCAAACCACGGTATTGAGCGTTCGCCGTGGCAGCAAAGGCGAGCTGCTGGAAATCCTGCCCAAGGGCACCAGTGGCGAAGGCGTCTCGCAAGAGTCGCTGATGTACCTGGAAATCGATCGCTGCGCCCATGTCGCCGAATTGAATGTGCTGAGCAAGGAACTGGAACAGGTTCTGGGCGAAGTGCGGGTGGCTGTGGCTGATTTTGAGCCGATGAAGGCCAAGGTGCAGGAGTTGCTGGATAGTGTCGACAGCTGCCAGTACGCCGTGGACGCTGATGAAAAAGCCGAGATCAAGAGCTTCCTGGAATGGCTGGTGGGCAACCACTTCACCTTCCTGGGCTATGAAGAATTCGTGGTGCGTGAAGAGGCGGATGGCGGGCATATCGAATATGACGCCAACTCCTTCCTCGGCCTGACCAAGCTGCTGCGGGCCGGCCTTACCGCCGAAGACCTGCGTATCGAAGATTACGCCGTCAGCTACCTGCGCAAACCGACCCTGTTGTCGTTTGCCAAGGCTGCACACCCGAGCCGCGTACACCGCCCGGCTTACCCGGACTACGTGTCGATCCGCCAGATCGATGCCGACGGCAACGTGATCAAGGAATGCCGCTTCATGGGCCTGTACACCTCTTCGGTGTACGGCGAAAGCGTGCGGGTGATCCCGTATATCCGCCGCAAGGTGGCCGAGATCGAACGCCGTTCTGGCTTCCAGCCCAAGGCTCACTTGGGCAAGGAATTGGCCCAGGTCGTTGAAGTACTGCCCCGTGACGACCTGTTCCAGACGCCGGTGGACGAGCTGTTCACCACCGTGATGTCGATTGTTCAGATCCAGGAGCGCAACAAGATTCGCGTGTTCCTGCGCAAAGACCCGTATGGCCGCTTCTGCTACTGCCTGGCCTACGTGCCGCGCGATGTGTACTCCACCGAAGTGCGGCAGAAAATCCAGCAGGTACTGATGGAGCGTCTGCAGGCTTCTGATTGCGAGTTCTGGACCTTCTTCTCGGAGTCGGTACTGGCCCGCGTGCAACTGATTCTGCGGGTTGATCCAAAAAACCGGATCGATATCGACCCGCTGTTGCTGGAAAAGGAAGTGATTCAGGCCTGCCGCAGCTGGCAGGACGACTACGCAAGCCTGGTGGTCGAAAGTTTCGGCGAGGCCAATGGCACCAAGGTGCTGGCGGACTTCCCCAAAGGCTTCCCGGCAGGTTATCGCGAGCGTTTTGCCGCGCACTCGGCCGTGGTCGACATGCAGCACCTGATGAGCCTGAGCGACAAAAACCCGCTGGTGATGAGCTTCTATCAGCCCCTGGGCCAGAGCGCCGGTCAGGAGCTGCATTGCAAGCTGTACCACGCTGATACGCCGCTGGCGCTGTCAGACGTACTGCCGATTCTGGAGAACCTTGGCCTGCGTGTGCTGGGCGAGTTCCCGTACCGTCTGCGTCATGCCAATGGTCGCGAGTTCTGGATCCATGACTTCGCCTTTACTGCCGGCGAAGGCTTGAACCTGGATATCCAGCAACTGAATGACACGCTGCAGGATGCATTCGTGCATATCGTGCGCGGCGACGCTGAAAACGATGCCTTTAACCGTCTGGTACTGACTGCCGGCTTGCCTTGGCGCGATGTGGCGTTGCTGCGAGCCTACGCCCGTTACCTGAAGCAGATCCGCCTGGGCTTTGACCTGGGTTACATCGCCAGCACCCTGAACAACCACACCGATATCGCCCGCGAACTGACGCGGTTGTTCAAGACCCGCTTCTACCTGGCTCGCAAGCTGACGGCCGAAGACCTCGAAGACAAGCAGCAACGTCTTGAGCAGGCGATTTTGACGGCACTGGACGACGTTCAGGTACTTAACGAAGACCGCATCCTGCGCCGTTATCTGGACCTGATCAAAGCCACCCTGCGGACCAACTTCTACCAGCCGGATGCCAACGGTCATAACCGTTCGTACTTCAGCTTCAAGTTCAACCCGCACCTGATTCCCGAGCTGCCAAAGCCAGTGCCGAAGTTTGAAATCTTCGTGTACTCGCCACGGGTTGAAGGCGTGCATTTGCGCTTCGGTAACGTGGCTCGCGGCGGTTTGCGCTGGTCGGACCGTGAAGAAGACTTCCGCACCGAAGTGCTGGGCCTGGTAAAAGCCCAGCAAGTGAAGAACTCGGTCATCGTGCCGGTGGGCGCCAAAGGCGGTTTCGTACCGCGTCGCCTGCCATTGGGCGGCGGCCGTGACGAGATCCAGGCCGAGGCGATCGCCTGCTACCGGATCTTCATCTCAGGCCTGCTGGACATCACTGACAACCTCAAGGACGGCACACTGGTACCGCCTTTGAACGTGGTTCGTCACGACGATGATGACCCGTACCTGGTGGTAGCGGCCGACAAGGGCACAGCCACCTTCTCCGACATCGCCAACGGCATTGCCATCGATTACGGCTTCTGGCTGGGCGATGCGTTCGCGTCGGGCGGCTCGGCCGGTTATGACCATAAAAAAATGGGCATTACCGCCAAGGGCGCCTGGGTTGGCGTGCAGCGTCACTTTAAAGAGCGCGGGATCAACGTCCAGAAAGACAGCATCAGTGTGGTCGGTGTCGGCGACATGGCCGGTGACGTGTTCGGCAACGGCCTGTTGATGTCCGACAAGCTTCAGCTGGTTGCGGCCTTTAACCACCTGCACATCTTCATCGATCCAAATCCGGAGCCTGCCAACAGCTTCGTTGAGCGTCAGCGCCTGTTCGATCTGCCGCGTTCGGCCTGGTCGGATTACGACACCGGCATCATGTCGGCGGGCGGCGGGATCTTCTCCCGTAGCGCAAAAAGCATCGCCATCTCCCCGGAGATGAAAGAGCGCTTCGCAATCACCGCCGACAAGCTGACCCCGACCGAACTGCTGAACGCCTTGCTCAAGGCGCCGGTGGATCTGTTGTGGAACGGCGGTATCGGCACTTACGTCAAAGCCAGCAGCGAAAGCCACGCCGATGTGGGCGACAAGGCCAACGATGCGTTGCGCGTGAATGGCAACGAGCTGCGCTGCAAGGTCGTGGGTGAGGGCGGTAACCTGGGCATGACCCAATTGGGTCGCGTCGAGTTCAACCTCAATGGCGGTGGTTCCAACACCGACTTCATCGACAACGCCGGTGGCGTGGACTGCTCTGACCACGAAGTGAATATCAAAATCCTGCTCAACGAAGTTGTGCAGGCCGGTGATATGACCGAGAAGCAGCGCAATCAGTTGCTGGGCAGCATGACCGACGAAGTGGGCGGTCTGGTGCTGGGCAACAACTACAAGCAGACCCAGGCCATTTCGTTGGCGGCCCGTCGTGCTTACGAGCGGATTGCTGAATACAAACGCCTGATGAACGACCTGGAAGCCCGTGGCAAGCTGGACCGTGCCATTGAGTTCCTGCCGTCCGAAGAGCAACTCAATGAGCGCGTTGCGGCAGGCCATGGCCTGACCCGTGCAGAGCTGTCGGTGTTGATCTCGTACAGCAAGATCGACCTCAAGGAAGCCCTGCTCAACTCTCAGGTGCCGGACGACGTCTACCTGACCCGCGACATGGAAACCGCGTTTCCGCCGATGCTGGTCAGCAAGTTTGCCGAAGCCATGCGTCGTCACCGTCTCAAGCGCGAAATCGTCAGCACCCAGATCGCCAACGACCTGGTCAACCACATGGGCATCACCTTTGTGGAGCGCTTGAAAGAGTCGACCGGCATGAGTGCGGCCAACGTGGCAGGTGCTTATGTCATCGTGCGCGACATTTTCCACCTCCCGCACTGGTTCCGTCAGATCGAAGCGCTGGACTATCAAGTGCCGGCTGAAATCCAGCTGGCGCTGATGGACGAGTTGATGCGTCTGGGCCGCCGTGCAACGCGCTGGTTCCTGCGCAGCCGTCGCAACGAGCTGGATGCTGCGCGTGATGTGGCGCACTTCGGCCCGCACCTGGCGGCATTGGGGCTCAAACTCGACGAGCTGCTTGAAGGCCCGACCCGCGAAGGCTGGCAGACGCGCTATCAGGCATACGTCGAAGCAGGCGTACCTGAGTTGCTGGCGCGGATGGTGGCCGGTACTACGCACCTGTACACCCTGTTGCCGATCATCGAAGCCTCGGATGTGACCGGTCAGAACGCTGCGGACGTGGCCAAGGCGTACTTCGCTGTTGGCAGTGCGCTGGACCTGACCTGGTACTTGCAGCAGATCAGCAACTTGCCGGTTGAGAACAACTGGCAGGCGCTGGCCCGTGAAGCGTTCCGTGACGACATCGACTGGCAGCAGCGTGCAATTACCGTTTCGGTATTGCAGATGGCTGACGCTCCTGCAGACATCGAAGAGCGTCTGGCATTGTGGCTTGAGCAGAACAACTCGATGGTTGAGCGCTGGCGCTCGATGCTGGTCGATCTGCGTGCCGCCACTGGCAACGACTACGCGATGTACGCGGTGGCCAACCGTGAGTTGCTTGACCTGGCGTTGAGCGGTCAATCCGTGATCTGACTGGCTGAGTAGCAAAAAAATAGCCCCGGCTCATGTGAAGTGAGCCGGGGCTTTTTTGTGTGTGGGGCGCGGGTGGGATCAGATCCCGATATTGCCCAGGGTTTGCACGATACTGCGCAGCGTGACGGCCAGGGTAGGGTGATCGACCTCGAAGCGTTCTACGGCAAGGTTGACGCTGTCGGCCAGGCTGGTGTCGTTGGTTGCTTTCTCGATATCGATCTGAGCCTGGATTTGTGTTGCAAGCTGGGTCAAATGATCACGCTCTTCCTGGGTGAGCGGTGGATTCTGTTCCAGTTGCTCGCGCAAGGTATTGAGTTGTTCTTGCAGTTCGCGGGCAGGCATAGCATTCATCCTTTATTGATAGGCTCTGTTGTAGACCTTCGCAGTGAACAAAAGGTCAGAAGCGGGCCTCTAGATTAATCCACTCGCGCTGAGTGTGCATGATCTCTATCAAAATCCCTTGTGGGCGATATCTCGGCTATAAAAGACGCTGAATCATTTTGTACAAAAAGAAACCCGGTACCGCGGAACGACTATCTTTAGGGTAAGTCTGTTTAGGGTATTGCTTGGGGGCTGCCTAATGGGCTTTTGCCGTTATACTAAGGGTCTGACCCAGGGCATAGCGCCCAAGTGTTAAGTATTTTCAAGGAGTTTTGCTATGCGCTGGACTGATCGTCTTGCTCAATTATGTGTCTGTGCCGGTGTTGTGATGTTGCCATTGGCTGCCAATGCCGCCACTGAAGATGACCCATGGGAAGGGGTTAACCGGGTTATTTTCAAGTTCAACGAAAAGCTTGATACCTATGCCTTGAAGCCGCTTGCTCAAGGGTATCAGTTCATCACGCCGCAATTTCTGGAAGACGGCATCCACAACATGTACCGAAACATCGGTGACGTGCGCAACCTGGCCAACGACGTCTTGCAAGCCAAGCCGCACGCGGCCGGTGTAGACACCGCCCGCTTGTTGATGAACACCACGCTGGGTGTCGCCGGCTTCTTTGATGTGGGTACCAAAATGGGGCTGCAGCGCAACAGCGAAGACTTCGGTCAGACGCTGGGGCATTGGGGCGTTCCAAGCGGTCCTTACGTGATGCTGCCGCTGTTGGGCCCAAGCACCGTGCGTGACGCGGTAGCCCTCTACCCGGACGGCTTCACCGAACCGTACCCTTACATGCACGACATTCCGGCCCGTAACATGGCGATCGGCATGGACATCATCGACACCCGCGCCAGCTTGCTGTCTGCCGAAAAACTGGTGACAGGCGACAAATACGTCTTTATTCGCAACGCCTACTTGCAGCACCGCGAGTTCAAGGTCAAAGACGGGCAGGTTGAAGACGACTTTTAAGCCGTCTGGCCTGCACCCGGAAAACGGCCCTCAGGGCCGTTTTTTGCATTTATGGGCGCAAAAAGCGTCGTGTTCACGGGCCGTTAAACCTTGGTTTTGGTTGCTGCCAGCGAGGTTCTTATAACCCGCGGGAATTTAACGTGACGAACACCTCAAGCCACCATCGGCCTGAGCTTGAAACCCCCCGCGGATGGGAGTACCGTCTGCGCCTTACACGGGCACCTTTGTAGGATCGAGCAACACAATCGATTTGAGTCAGGGATGTTCACAAGCCAATTCAGTCGTGAGCCCGACGTGTTCGAGTTCCCGCGACAACCTAATTCTGGCGCCGTTTGCCCACATGCAAAAAACCAGTGCCACGCTGCTGATCATTGATGACGACGAAGTAGTGCGCGCCAGCCTGGCGGCCTACCTGGAAGACAGCGGCTTCAGCGTCCTTCAAGCCAGTAATGGCTTGCAAGGCTTTCAGGTGTTCGAGCTAGAGCAGCCAGACTTAGTGATCTGTGACCTGCGCATGCCGCAAATGAGTGGTCTGGAGTTGATTCGCCAGGTCACCCAGCGCTCGTCGCAAACCCCGGTGATCGTTATCTCCGGGGCAGGCGTGATGAGTGATGTGGTCGAGGCGTTGCGTCTGGGTGCTGCCGACTACCTTATCAAGCCGCTCGAAGATCTCGCCGTTCTGGAGCACTCGGTACATCGGGCACTGGACCGTGCGCGGTTACTGTTTGAGAACCAGCGCTATCGGGAGAAGCTGGAGTCTGCCAACCGCGAGCTCGAGGCCAGCCTGCATTTACTGCAGGAAGACCAGAACGCGGGCAGGCAGGTGCAGATGAACATGCTGCCGATCAGCCCGTGGGCCATCGATGACTTCAATTTTGCGCATCAGATCATTCCCTCCCTGTACCTGTCCGGTGATTTTGTTGACTACTTCAGGGTTGATGAGCGTCGAGTAGCGTTTTATCTGGCGGACGTATCCGGTCATGGCGCCTCGTCGGCGTTTGTCACGGTGCTGCTCAAGTTCATGACCACGCGCTTGCTGTTCGAGTCCAAGCGCAACGGCACCTTGCCGGAGTTCAAGCCCTCCGAAGTGCTTGGGCATATCAACCGAGGCCTGATCAACTGCAAGCTGGGCAAGCATGTGACCATGGTGGGTGGCGTGATTGATGAAGAGACCGGCGAGCTGACCTACAGCATTGGTGGTCACTTGCCACTGCCAGTGCTCTACACTCCTGAGAGTGTGAGCTACCTGGAAGGGCGGGGGTTGCCTGTTGGCCTGTTCAACGAAGCCACCTATGAAGATCATGTTTTGAAACTGCCGCACGCCTTCAGCTTGACGCTGATGTCGGACGGGATTCTGGATCTTCTGACTGAGCCGACGCTCAAAGAGAAAGAAGCTGCTTTACCGCAGTTGGTGAAAACAGCAGGCGGCAGCCTGGATGGTCTGCGCCAGGTTTTTGGATTAGCTACGCTCGGGGAGATGCCGGATGATATCGCCTTGTTGGTGTTGAGCAGGAATCTTAAATGAGTACCGGTAGAATTCAGTTCGCCGAACAGGATGGCACCTTCGTCCTGAAGTTTGTGGGTGAAGTGCGTCTGACGTTGTGTTCGGCACTGGATGCGACAATCGAGAGGATTTTCACGGCGCTGAATTTCAATGCCATCGTGATAGACCTCACCGAAACCCGCAGTATCGACAGCACCACTCTGGGTTTGCTGGCGAAGCTGTCGATCTTGTCGCGTCAAAAAATAGGTCTTTTGCCGACGGTGGTCACCACCCATGAAGACATCACCCGGCTGCTGCAGTCGATGGGCTTCGATCAGGTGTTCAACATTATCGGCAAGCCGATCCCGTGCCCGGAATGCCTGACCGACCTGCCTTCACAGGACCAGTCTGAAGAAGTGGTGCGGGTGAAGGTGCTCGAGGCGCACAAGATCCTGATGGGGTTGAACGACTCCAACCGTGAAGCGTTTCACGACCTGGTGAATGCGCTCGAGCGTCACTGACCTCAGCGGGCAGCAAGCATGAAAAAGGGGCCGTCCTGCACAGGGGCGGCCCTTTTTTGATTAGCGGCCTTCCAGCAGCTCAGCGGCTTGATCCAGCAGGGCCAGAGGGTCTTTGGCCTTGTGGATATCCACCGACAGCAACTGGCGGAAGCGACGGGCACCAGGAAAGCCTTGGCCCAAGCCCAGAATGTGCCGGGTGATATGGTGCATTGAACCGCCTGCAGCAATGTGCGCAGCGATATACGGTCGCAGCAACGCCAGCGCTTGCGCCCGTGAAATCACGGGATCGGTGCTGCCAAACAGCTGCTGATCGACCTCTGCCAGGATATAGGGGTTGTGATAGGCCTCACGGCCGAGCATCACCCCATCGAACACCTGCAAATGCTCCTGGCATTGCTCCAGCGTCTTGATCCCGCCATTGAGAATGATCTCCAGCTCCGGGAAATCGGTTTTCAGCTGTGCGGCAACGTCGTAACGCAGGGGAGGGATATCGCGATTTTCTTTCGGCGACAGGCCTTCGAGAATGGCGATACGGGCATGCACGGTAAAACTGTTGCAGCCGGCATCTCGCACAGTGCCGACAAAGTCGCACAACTGCTCGTAGCTATCGCGCCCGTTGATGCCGATTCGATGCTTGACCGTGACCGGAACAGACACCGCGTCCTGCATGGCCTTCACACAATCGGCAACCAGCGCCGGGTGAGCCATCAGGCACGCGCCGATCATATTGTTCTGCACCCGATCGCTCGGGCAGCCGACATTCAGATTCACCTCGTCATACCCTGCGGCCTGAGCCAGGCGCGCGCACGCTGCCAGATCAGCCGGAACACTGCCGCCTAACTGCAAGGCAAGCGGATGTTCAGTCTCGTCATGCCGCAAGAAGCGCTCGGCATCACCATTGATCAACGCACCGGTGGTGACCATTTCAGTGTAAAGCAGCGCGTTTTTGGACAGGAGGCGCAGGAAGAAGCGGCAATGACGATCGGTCCAATCCATCATCGGAGCCACACTGAAACGGCGCGACGGCTCAGGGCGGGCGCAGTCAATGTTTACGAGTGTTTCAGGCTTTTCTAAATTCATTCATACTGATCTTTTATACAGCTGTTTTTACCCATTTCTGCTTGTTTTTTGAAGTCGGTTGCTACAATGTAGTAATCGAGATCAGCAATGTAGCAACTAGAAATGGGCACGATCACATCACGTAAGCGCAAGGACAATTCTACGGCCTACACGGCGCAGATACGGATTAATCGGGACGGAAAGACAGTTTATCAGGAAAGTCAAACCTTCGACCGAAAGCAGGTTGCGCAGGCCTGGATTAAGCGTCGGGAAACGGAACTGGCGGAGCCGGATGGCATTGATCGCGCGAACCGCAAGGGTGTGACGATAAAGAAAATGATCGAGCAGTACTTGAATGAATACGAAAAGATCCGGCCGCTAGGGAAGACCAAGAACGCCACGCTGAGGGCGATTCAGAATACCTGGTTGGGCGAGCTTGACGACTCGGCTCTGACCAGTCAGAAGTTGGTGGAATTCGCTCAATGGCGAATGGGTAAGGAGGGCGGGGGAGTCCAAGCACAGACGGTCGGCAACGACCTGGCACATTTGGGGGCGGTGTTGTCCGTGGCTCGGCCCGCTTGGGGCTATGAGGTCGATCCGCATGCAATGCCAGATGCGCGGAAGGTATTACGAAAGCTCGGCATGGTAAGCAAGAGCAAAGAGCGTAACCGTCGGCCTACCTTGGAAGAGTTGGATAAACTCATGGAGCATTTTTTCGGGGTGTTAAAGCGGCGTCCGGACTCAATTCACATGCCGAAGATGATTGCTTTCGCGATCTTCTCGACACGTCGGCAGGAGGAAATCACCCGGATTCGGTGGGATGATCTTGACGACCTCCGACAGGCCGTGTTGGTGCGGGACATGAAGAACCCTGGGCAAAAAATAGGTAACGACGTGTGGTGTCATCTGCCTGACGAAGCTTGGGTGATTCTGAATACCATGCCCAAAATAGAGAAGGAGATTTTTCCCTACAACGGTAAGTCAGTGTCAGCGGCCTTCACTCGGGCGTGCGCGTTGTTGGGTATTGAAGATCTGCATTTTCATGATCTTCGGCATGATGGGGTGAGCCGGCTTTTTGAAATGGATTGGGATATTCCTAGGGTGTCGAGTGTTTCGGGGCATAGGGACTGGAACTCAATGAGAAGATACACGCACATGAAGGGTCGAGGAGATCTGTATAAAGGTTGGAAATGGCTTGGTGAAATTTCTCCATCCGTTCCTGAGAAGAAAATTCCTAATGTCTTTTAGCTAGGCTGTAGCCTGCTCGCGTTAGCATTCTTCACCGGTAGTGTTGACAATCTTTGAATCTTGAGTGATATCATAATGACATCTTTTATAAAAAGCATGCTGCGATGTCACAAAAAATGGTGCCCCTGAAGGCTTTATTCTTTAAGCTGCAGGGTTTGTGGCGCAGTTACTTGAGTAAATGCCCGAATTATTGGGTCTTGAGATGATTTTGAAGGTAGGCATGAGATGTTAAGTACCAAGGACGCTGCGAAAATTTTCAGCAGCAAAGGTATTAATGCTGTTGCGCATGGAGACTTCGATTTTATATTGGAGGTGGCGACTAAATATATTGATAATCTCAGCGATATTTTTTCTATTGAAGATGTGTTTCAAGAGTGTTACCGGCAGTTAAAGAAAGATTATAAATTCGAATACTATATTAAGAATATTATTGCAGAGAAAATTCTTCTTGGTCGTTATTCTCTCAATACCGCTACGCTGCTTAATGAATTTAGGGTTGGCGAAAACAAAGCGGATTGCGTAATTTTGAATGGCCTCAGTACTTGTTACGAGATAAAGTCTGAGTACGATAGCTTGGGTCGGTTAGAAGATCAGCTCTGCTCTTATCTTAAAATTTTTGATAAGGTTAATGTTGTAACTACTGAGGGCCATATTAAAAAAGTCGAAAAAATATCGCCTGAATCTGTGGGCGTTATGCGGTTAGGTAAAAATGATGTTCTGACTCAGATTAGGCCGGCTGCGCTGTCTACTGAGCCGGTTGATGTCGATGTTTTGATGGCTTCTTTGCGGCGTAATGAATACCTATCTCTTGTGAAAGAGCTTTGTGGTGAAGTGCCAGTTTCAGCTAATACTGGGATCTATGAGGAGTGCAAGTCATTACTGCGGACTGTAGATTCATCTAAATTACGAACAGCTTTTTGCCGTACTGTAAAATCCACACGTAGAATCGACAAGGGTTATGTCGGAGGTTTGCCTAAGAGCTTGCTGGTGGCTGGTATCGAATATCGAGTTCCATCTTCTAGTAAGATTCAATTGTTGCAAAACATGAAAATACATTTCAGAAAGGAAGCTTTATGTACTACCCAATTCTCAAGGCTAAACGGCACGAGCTAAAAACTTTGTTTGATCTCGCGGCAGTATTGTCTGTAAATAAGTATAAGCCAGTAATTGAGCCCGTTAATGGTTTGTTAAAGCCATTGATTACGACTATCGAACAGCTGCACAAAAACTCCGTCTCGCCCCTAGTAGTGATTAATCCTTCTCAAGGTCATTTTGCGAAGAACTCATCGTCGGGTGTGTTTGGGTTGCTTCAGGCTGATAGTAAATCAGCTAACAAGTTTGTACCCTGTATTAAAGTTCGTGATTCTGCTGACACGGCTGCGCTTGCGCTGCTGGCAACCTATCCTTCAGCTGCTATCTATCTTGAGAATGATGTTGGGGTTTCCTCTGTTGGGCTTCTCAACGGAGCTTCATGTGTGCTATTGAATCAGCAGAAAGTTGATTCAGATATTGTAGATAAACTAACGAATGTGGTGTTGTACGCAGATAGTTTTGCAAAAAAGAAACGCAATGCTGATTATGGTCCTAAGTCGTTTTTTTCAGGCTTGCATGTATCTTATAAGAAAAGGCCAAATGTGACTGGCTTCGGTGATTTTACAATCATGGGGGAGGAGTATTTGGATGCAGGGGGGCCAGCATATGTTGTGGCTTTACATGTATCTCATATTGATGCCTTGTCGCCTAATTCATTGCATGTGCATCATTATTGCTCCACTGTAGATGATAAGGTTCCGACCAACTCTGGCGGTAAATATAAAGAAGCGCTGGATAAGATGTTTCTATTTGATGCTGCTAATCCAGGTGTATATGACAGGACACTTGGGATGGGGGAGTTTAGGGCTTCACATGCAGCGCGCCATTTTCCTGGTCTTGGTATTGTTAAAGAAATGTGTATGAAGCACCATATTGAGACGGTGTGTAATTTTATTTGATGTTTCTGGGTGGTCGAGGCATCGGCATATTATGCCTCGACTTTATGCTCGCTATCTGGTGCTTCTGTTCATTAGTTTGTTTTGTTCTGTGGTTGCGATATTTCTTTGTTTGTCTATGTATTCAGCGAGGTCGTTTAGATGTATCCCTAAAGCTGCTTTTTGAGAGGGGGTGCCCAAACGGATTACGGGAATGTCAATTTCTCCGCTGAGTCTTTTGATTTTGAATTTCTCTACCGTAAGGTGCAAATAATCTCGGCATACAGTATCGATTGGTATAACTGCTTGGCCACTGTATTGCGCCATCAGTAGAAAGAAAGTGTTCATGGTGCACTCCTAGCTTGAAGCTTTTTAATCAATGCTTGAAGTAATAGTTAACTGTTTTGCCTCTGTGGGCTCAAAGTCTCCTATCTTTTTTAGTGCTTCTAAGATGGTGTAACCATAGGCAGTGTCAATTGGTTCGCTTTCGCCACCGTAACGCTCGATATGACATCCTCCTTCATATTCCCAATATATTGAAATTCGTTCATCTTGAATCCTGCTTATCAAGTTGTCTGATTCCGCACTAGAGGCGATGCGCTTGTTAGTCAGCGAGTTGGTTAAGTCGTGTGTATTTATGGTTTTCATTTTCGTTACCTCATTTTTTGAGTTTGCCTCTGATTGGCAAGAGTCACCGTTGAGTCAAGCCGCTTGCTTTGTCGCTTGGGCATCGAGGTATTCGGCGAGGTCGTGCAGATAAACCACTGGCTTAGCCCGTGCCGAGCAATGCAAACGCTTAATAACGAGCTGAATCCTTCCGGCCTTGATTTCTCTCAACAGGTAGCGGTCAGTGCGGATGTGCGTGAAATACTGCTCACGCACCGCGGACAGGCTTGGGCACGGCGTGGCGAACTGGCGTCTAAGTTGTTCCAGGGTGTTGCTCACGCGGCACTCTCCCCGTGCCCCTCTATTGGGGGCAGCAACTTGAGGCGGATCAATTCAGCCAGACCTTCTTTGCTTTTGCCCTTCGCGGCTGCCAGCAGATTGCCTTCTGCGTCTGTTACGACAGCGCCGTATGGGTATACGGAGCAGTTAACTGGTGTCACGTAGGCGATCTGGTTGTCAGCGATCACTGCGTCAATGCAACGGTATAGTTCGGCCAGGGTGACCGTGACACAGGACAAGGTCTCCATAAGCGGAACAGCCTCTGCTGATGTCCTAATTATCGTAGCGCGACTGACGATGGCCGGATTTTTCACGAATATCGGGACCAGTTTCAAGGCGCCGATCGCTTGGGTTATGGCGTTCTGTTTCATGCTGCGGCGTCCTTTTTAACAGGGGGCACGGTGATGCCTAGTTGCTTTCTTAGCCAATTCACGCCGGGCTCCTTCACCATCACAACCGCGTAATAGCTGAAGGTGTTGATGTTCACGTTCCAGCGACTTCGGGTGTCCACATACAGATAACCTTGGTCTCGGTGCTTGCTAGCCAGTTCACCGTTCTGAGTCAAAATGCCAAGCTCACGTAAGCGACTGCGGAAGGCGCGTGGTTTCAAGCCAAGTAGGGCGGCAGTAGCATCCAGGGTTCGGTTCATGTGACTGCTCCTTAAGCCGCTGCGCGAGCGCCAAGGGCATTGAAGATCTCGTCCAGTTGGCCGGTCATCTGCTCAATCGTTTCGTCGTTGTGCACCACGAAATCGTTGTCGTGTATGGCTATCCCGGTTTCGCTGATATGTGGGTTCACATCGGGTGCGCTTTCGCGTAGCAAATGGATGACCAGACCGCCTTTCTCTCGAACGAACGCCGCTTCGTTTTCAAATCGAAGATCGCTAATCACAAAGCCGGAGGCTGCCGTATTGGTTTGCTCGAGGAATCCAAGGTTTTGCTCGGCTAGAAGCAGCCACAGCTCGGGGTGCACCTGATTACGGCCCCACTCGGTGCCCATCGACTGCATCAGTTCGCGTGCGGAGCGGCCTAGCCAGGCGATTGGCTGTTCTTTGTGCTCGTCGTCAAAGTCACGTGGGCTAAGGTTGAGGATGGTTGTTAGGCCTTCACGCAGCGGGTCTGCGAATGCGTAAGTCTGGAGGTTGTGCGTGCAGACTAGGTGTTTGGCAGCGGTTGTTTTGCCCGTGCGGGCGAGGCCTGCTAATCCAATCAGTAACTTTTTCATGCCGCAGCACCTCCGAATGAGGAGGTGGTTTCAGCTATCTGCGGAGTGAGTTCGATACGCCCTGGGCTGGTTATGATCGCCAAGCGGCCGGTGCGGCGTTGAATAGCATCCACTGAGGAGGGGCAGTTGCAGGCTGCCGGGTGGATGTATACCCGGCAGCGGGTGAGGTTGCGTTGTGTCGTTTGCATGGTTAGTACTCTTGGTGAGAGGTCTACGATGCAAACGATACAAATACGTATTGGTCTAGTCAATACATTGGCGTATTAATTTTTCTATGGGCGATAAAAAGCCCACGTAGTGGGCTAGTGTTTGTCGCTAGAAAACTTCGAGCTTGGAGAAAACGACCCCGCAAATCATGGCGTCAGCTCCCAATTCAATAATGGGGTCAGGCCATGCGGGGTTAAGAGGCTTTAGAAATTGTCTGCGACCTTCTATGACAAGCTGTTTGAATGTCGCTTCTTGGCTGTCGACAAGCTTCGCAATAACAAGTGAGCCATTCTCAGGAGTCTTGGCAGGATCAACAAAAATGATGTCCCCATCTCGGAATGAGCGCCGCTCATACTGGTTAAACATTGAGAGTCCGCGGACTCGTAAGGCGTAGGTTTGTTTGCTATGTGAGGCAGCGCATGGAAGCCAAATCTCGGCATCATCCAGGGTTTTTATATCAGATACTTCGCACCACGCACCTGCTTGGACCCATGAGATCAAAGGCACATAACCTCTAATAGCGGGTCCTTCCTCGACATTGATGTCGAGTCCTGAAGTAACCACGTCAACATCGTCACCGCCTTTCCATAGCCAGTTGCTGCTGACCTTTAAGGCCTTCGCGATTTTTTCGACATTTTCCTGCCTGGGGCTTTTCACTTCATTGGTGACTATTCGATGAATAGTTGGCTGGGGAACGCCTGAGCGTCGCCCTAGCTCACCTTCTGACAGGTTGAGCTCTGTCATGCGCTGAGCGATACGGTCGCCAATCACTTTCAGATCCCTTTGATTCAAAAACGTATCGGAGATTGTATTGATCTAATCAATACGTTTGTGTATTGTCTCGTTCAATGCGAAAGGACATTGGTGACCGATATGACCATTCAGGAGATGCTGGCGAAGTTACTGCTATCCGGGATGTCTCAGAGAGACATTGCCCAAAAAGTGGGCACTACGCAGCCCACTATCAATCGAGCCACTAAGGGCTCTGACATTCGTTACGTGACAGGGAAGGCAATTGAGTGCTTGTACCTACAAATGACAGATGCGGCTGATATTGAGTCAGCCGCTTAAAGCATGGGCCCAGAACCTCTCACCAAAGAAACGCCGGGTCGACAGAGCAATGTAGTTGTAGATCTACATCGCTAAAAGGGTGCTGGACCGGAGCCTCTCACCACAGATCCTCCGGTCCAGCTACGACGATACACAGCACATGTACATCGGTCGTGGTCGTAGGATAGGGCGTGCCCTGTTATATGGCTACACCGTAAAAGGGGTTTTTACGGTTATGAGTCGCATCGATCTATTACCGGACGCTGGTCCGGTGCTTTCATTGCGTCACGCGCTCTATCGCGCAGGACGTTCCTACAAGGGTGGTGTCACCGCACTTGCATTCGCAATGGTGATCGACAACGACTCCCTGCAGAAGAAACTCAAACTCGACGAAGAACGCCGCTGGCTTACGCCGGATGAGCTGGAGGAGGTGATTCGCCTCACGGCTGATCCGCGTTTGCTCGATGCCTTAGTGCGTCCAGCCGGGGCCGTTTGGTACAAGCCAACGCCAGTGCCTGCAACAAAAGAAGCGTTGAAAGCGGTAGGCAAGTTGCTTCATGAATCTGGCGAGTTTGTGTCTTGCATGCACGACGGTGTGGCTGACGCAGTTTGGGAGTCGCACGAAGTCGCCATTCTTGAGAAGCGAGGCATGGACGTTATCCGTGAGGTACTGGGCATCATGGCCGGCGCACGCCAGGCAATGGAGGATCGCGATAATGGCTGACATCGTTGATCTGGCTAATGACTATGCGGATGAGTTTTTACAGCGCGCTTTGGAGCAACGTCAGCGTGCTTCAGCATCCGCGGTCAGTGCATCAATATGTGTTGATTGCGATGAACCGATACCAGTGCTCCGCCAGGAGAAGGTCAAAGGCTGCCAAACCTGCGTCAATTGCCAAGAGTTGCGGGAGCGCCGCAGATGACCGATCGTTTTCACGCTGTGCCTATGGCGACATGGGCACGACGCTACATCGACACCTTCAAACTGGCACTTGTTGCCATCGAGCCGGGGGAGAAAGCTCCCAAAGGGTTGGGCTGGAATAAGCCCGGTGGTTACATCACTGATGCACAGGTTGCCGAAGCCTTCTGGTCTGCGAATCCAACGCACAACCTTGGCGTGGTCTTAGGGCCGAGCCGTGTGTGCTCGTTAGACGTTGATGATGTCCAGTGGACACGCCACGTCTTGTACGAGTTGCTCGGCCTGGACTTGGACGCAATGGCGCTGGTGTACCCGACAGTAGTCGGTAACCCAGCGCGTTTTCGTATCCTGTTCCAGTTGCCGGATGGAATAGACCTCACGCGTCATTCGCTTGCATGGCCCAACGAAAACGACCCTGATGGGTCGATTTTTAAAGGTCTGATCGAGAAAGCCAAAGCGGCAAAAGAAGCAGGCGATTTGGACGGTGAAGCGGCTGCACGTGCCGAGGCAGAGCCCTACAAGCGGTTCACGGTTTTCGAGTTGCGCGCAGGCTTGGTGCAAGACGTATTGCCACCTTCAATTCACCCCGGTACCAGTAAACCGTATACCTGGCGCACACCACCCTCCGCTGATGGCCTGCCGGTGTTGACCTCCGACCTGCTGGCCATTTGGCAAAACTGGGACATTTTCAAACGTGATGCCGAGGCTGCTTGCCCTTGGGCGCCGAAGGCTGAAAAGGTCAAACCAAAGTCGAGCAAGTCGCCTACCCAGGTAACTGGCAATCGGCCTTCGGTGATTGATGAATTCAACCGCAGTCATGATGTTGAAGAATTACTGCGCACCCACGGGTACATCAAGCGCGGCAATAAATGGCTTTATCCGCAAAGCAGCACGGGCTTACCGGGTATCACCATCACCGATGGCAAGCTGTATTCGCACCACGGCGCAGATCCATTGGCCAATGGTCACCAGAACGATGCGTTTGAGGTGTTCTGCTTGCTCGAGCACGACGGTGATCAGTCCAAAGCGGTTAAAGATGCTGCACGCATGTTGGGTATGCAGCAGTCGCCCCGGCCATCCCCGGCGGATCTTCCCCCGACCCCATCTGAGGATGCCAGCGGGCCGGGCGAATCCGTATCCGCCGTTGAGGCTCCTGCACCTGAGGGGGGCGGGGTGAGTGATTGGACGCCGGACCGAATCTTTCAGCGCTTCGCTTTGATCGAAGGCAAAACTGCCGTTTTCGACATGTTCAGGCGCGTCATTATCAAAAAGCCTGCATTTGAATTGTTGGTCACCAAAACGCTGGCCAAAGACTGGTTTGAGTCGACACAGAAAAAGGTTATCGCCGATGACATGGCGGAGCGCCAAGCCAGCAAAGCGAAAGCAGAGGCCAAGTTCAAGCAGGTATCAGGGGAGGGCATGAGCCCGACCGAACGCTACGTCTATATAGACGGCACCAAAGACTCTTGGGATATCAAATGCCGCCGTCGAGTCCCCGAGGGTGCTATGCGTATGGCGTTGGGCGATGCCTATGGCATGTGGTTGAACAGCCCTGACCGGCGCACCGTGGACATGCAGCACATTGTGTTCGATCCACGTATGACCAAAGACCCGGAGGTGTACATCAATACCTTTGAGGGGCTGCCTTTGGTCCCGATCGATGCACCGAACAAGTGCCGCACCTTGCGCTCGCTGTTTAGTTTTTTGTGCAACCACGACGAAGCGGCAACTGATTGGTTGATCAAGTGGTTGGCATACCCGCTGCAAAACATCGGCGCCAAGATGGACACAGCCGTGTTGCTGCACTCGACCATGGAAGGCAGCGGCAAGAGTTTGTTGCTCAGCGACATCATGGGCGCGATCTATGGCGAATACGCGGCCACAGTCGGGCAGTCACAACTGGAGTCGAGCTGGACGGTATGGCAGTCAAACAAGCTGTATGGCGTGTTCGAGGAAGTGGTTAGCCGTGACCAGCGTTACAACCAGGTGGGCAAGATCAAACATATGGTCACCGGCAAGACGGTGCGTATGGAGTCCAAGTTTGTGAATGGCTGGGAGGAAGCCAACCATATGAATGCGGTGTTCCTCTCCAACGAAATCATGCCCTGGCCCATTGGCGAAAATGACCGCCGGATGTTGGTGGTGTGGCCCAAGGAAACACTGGGGCCTGAAGAGCAGGAGAGGGTGAAGTACGAGTTGGCTAATGATGGCATCCCGGCGCTTTATGAATACCTGCTCAGTTATGACTTGGGTGACTTCGATCAGCGTACCCGGCCACCCAACACCGAAGCCCGCCAACGCTTGGTAGATTTGAGTATGGCCAGTTGGCAAACCTTTCTAAGTGAATGGCGTAATGGCCTGCTGGGGGCACCATTTAGCGTGTGCGTTAGCAGTGATCTGTACGCGTTGTTTTTGGAGTGGTGCCACCGCAACAAGGAACACACCTTAAGTCATACCAAGTTCAGCGGATTCATCTCCACCGAAGTGGACAAGATTCAGGGCAAGCCCTGGATGGATGGCTCGCGGCGATCCTTTGGTACGTTCTTCTTTCCCTGGGCGGGGATTGATCCTGCGCCTTCCCCACCCCCATCTGTGACAGCGGCCGGGCTCGGTGCGGCGGTCGTTACCTGGCGCGAAGCAGCCAAGGCCGGGGGCTGGAGCGTGGGTAGTTGGGAACACGTCAAGTTCGGGCAACGACAGGACAGCGCAGCATGACGACTCATTGTGTGTGGGGTGTGTTGACGGTGTGGCGGGTGATTACCCTCAACCTGACACAGCTACAGGCCACGTCTTTAAAGGCTTTCGGGATCAGTGTGTCAAGTGTGGTGGGTTTCTCGCACATGCGGGCGTATGTGCATGCTCAACAAACCAAAGACTGATGCTTATTAATTATTTCTCGTACGTGAGAAGAATCCCAACACACCTGACACACCCAGCACATAGAGCATTAAGAGTATGTTTTTAAAGGTTTTTAAGTGTGTTAGGTGTGTGTCGGGTTGGCTGTTTTCTGTGTCGGGTTGGGTTTTTAGGGGGGAGATGAGGATGATTCACGAAATCGAAGAGCTTATGCAGCACTGGGGCGAGCAGCATTGCCACGTTGGGGAGGCTGGTGGCTTGGGTAGCCCGATGGCCACGATCATGGAATACGGCGGCTGCGCTCCTCGGGGTACGGCCGGTTCACGTGATCTGTTGGTGGGAGCGGGCGCTGGCATGGATCACATTGCCAGCGAAGTGGCGGCGGCCGTTGCCGAGTTGGATCGCCAGTCAACCAAAGGCAAGCAATTGGCCCAGTTGGCCCGACTGCGTTACCTGCATCAACCATCGATGTCGCGACGTGAACAGATGCGGCTCCTCGACATCACCGAAGGGGCAGACCAAACGTATCGCAACTGGGTTAAACGTCTGCATCAACAAGTGATGCTGATCCTTACCGTTCGAAGCGGTACCACTCGGGGTTACACCCGGCGCAGCGGCCACCAGGAAACCAATCTGACGCGTGCAACGGTGCTGAGCAAAGCCGGTTAAGCGCTGACCGTTTGTCGGGGTGACTTACCTCAAACCTGCGTCAAAGTTGCGTCAAAGTGAGTAGAGCAGAATGACCGAAAATCCCCACTTTTCGGTTTTACCGAACAGGGGTAAAACGTACCCACGATATGAATTCTGCGCCTAGGCGCTCCCCGAGCACGTGCTGTGCACCTCGCCCTGGCATACACCAGCGCACTGAAAACCCTGCCCACCCCGGCGGGGTTTTCTTTTTTCAGCACCACGCGCCGCTCTTTGATTGAGGTCATACATGACAACAGAGCAACAAGCGTTAGCTGATATGCCGATCTGGCTGGTGATCGCACTGTCCTTGATCGGCGGTGTGTCGGGCGAGATGTGGCGAGCGGACAAAGACGGTGCTCGAGGTTGGTCATTAGTCCGGCGGTTGGCCCTGCGGTCAGGTGCCTGCATCGGGTGTGGGCTGTCCACGATGATGCTGCTGCATGCCAATGGTGTGTCGATCTGGGCGTCATCGGCGGTGGGATGCCTCACGGCAATGGCCGGGGCGGACGTCGCCATTGGTCTTTACGAACGCTGGGCTGCCCGACGCCTCGGTGTTTGCGATGTGCCTCCTCAATCGGATCGCTCTGAATAACGCTTTCACATCCACTTGTTGAACAGGACTCCAGACATGAATGAATCCAGGGAGCAGCAGATGCTTGCAGGACAATCGTCTATTGCTCAAAAAGTCTTTGGCCATGTCCCCATTCAAGCGCGCTGGAGCGCTCGCGATATCCACGGCGCAGTACTGGCTGCCAACGCCAGTGGCGCATCGGCCTATGCCGTTCGCCGGGCACTCGGTGAGCTAAAAGATGCTGGGCTTATCAGAGAGCCAATAGGCGGAAAGTTTCAGCGCGATGTAGCCACCCCTAAACCCAAGAAGGAGACCTCCATGCCTCAGGCTGCCAAGCAGACCGTTGTATCGATCAAGAAACCTGAAGGTGCACTAGATGTTCTGGCTGCCCTGTCGGGTGAGGTGGTGAGTCTGTCTGATGAGTTCAGCAAGCGCATGAAGGTGTTGGCTAGCCGCATCGAAGAGGTTGCCCTGTCGGTTGAGTCTGAGCGGGAGAGCAATGCTGAAGCAATCACCAAAGCCAAGCGCTTGCAAGAGGCGCTGCGGGAGTTCGCGTAAACATCAGCAGCCAAGCTCTCAGGCCCTGTGAAATTCCTCCCCGTTCTGGCCAATCAGAATAATTCTCGTCTCTCAAATCCTGCCGGGGACCCTGGGCATTTTCCACGGGTACGGGGCAGGAAACCCGCGGGAAAGCGTTAGCGAACAGTTCACCAGCTTAGTGAACTGGGGTGAACAGGTGAACCCCGTATTCATTAGGTGAACAGGACACTTCATCATGACGGTAATCAGTAAAACCGAGTTTGCGGCGAGACGCGGCTGGGCCAAATCGTACGTTTCAAAATTGGCCAATCAGGATCGGCTGGTGTTGACCGAGGCTGGCAAGGTGGATCTGGAAGCCACCGAAGCACTGTTGGCTGAGTCTTCCGACCCCAGCAAGGCCGCCGTCACAGCCCGGCACCAACAGGATCGGATTCAACGCGGCGTCAAAAGCCAACTATCGCCCGAGGTCGAGCCGACTTCTATGGCTGCGCCGCAGCCCGCGATCAGTCCGGCAAGCAAATTGCCTGACTTCCAGAAGGCCCGCGCTCACCGTGAGTATTACCTAGCGCAACTGGCCGAGGCTGAATTCCATAAGGTCCAGGGTTCGCAGGTCCAATTGGAGGCTGTCAAAACCGGAGCCTTCAACGCGGGGCGTCTGCTTCGCGATCAGTTGCTGGGCATGCCCCCACAACTGGCGCCGGAGCTGGCCGCCATGACTGATCCTTGGGAAATCGAACGCCGTTTAACTGACGCCATCCGCGCCTCGCTGGAGGACGCCGAGCGCATGTCCACGGCTGACCTAATCACGGCCCTTAACAACAAGAGCTAACCCATGCACACGGAAATCCCGAACGGTGCAGAGGTGTATCGCGAGGCGTATTTCCGTGGGCTACGGCCTGACCCTTCATTGTGGGTCGACCAGTGGGCCGACGAGTACATGCGTATCCCGCGTGACACCGGTGCCGCAGAGCCTGGTAAATATCGCACCTCGCGGACGCCTTATGCTCGCGAGCCCATGCGCTGTTTGTCACCGGCTCACCCCTGTAAACGCGTGGTCACAATGGTGGCCTCGCAGCTGATGAAAACCCAGATCGCGTTGAACTGGATCGGCGGCCTGATCCACATGGTGCCGTCCAACATCCTGACTTTGCTGCCCAGCCTTAGCTTGGCCAAGCGTGTGTCATCGCGGATCAGCAAGACCATCAAGGCCACACCGGTCCTGTCTGAGCGTGTCGCGGCCAACCGATCGCGTGACTCGCGCAACACGATGGACACCAAGGAGTTTGAGGGCGGCTCGCTGTACGTCACCACTGCAGGCTCGGCGGCCAACTTGGCCGAACTGTCGGCCCGCTATATCTACGGCGATGAGATCGATCGTTGGGATGTGGACGTGGGTGAGGAGGGCGATCCGATCGAACTGGCCGAAACCCGGGGCAGTACGTTCGGGCGCAACGCCAAGTTTTACTTCTCCAGCTCGCCCACGATCAAGGGCGCTTCGCGCATCGCCGATCTGTTTGAGACCAGCGATCAGCGTTATTACTACGTGCCATGCCCGCACTGCGGCCACATGCAGGTTCTTGAATGGGAAAACCTGCATTACTCGGCCGACTTCAACCTGGTGCATTACCAGTGCGCTGGGTCGGAGTGTGATGTGCTGATCGAGGAACACCACAAGGGGCAGATGCTGGCTCGGGGTGAATGGCGATCGCACGCACCGGGTGATGGCGAAACCATCGGCTTTCATCTCAACGCACTGTATGCACCACTCGGTTGGACGGATTGGCGCTCGCTGGCCAAGCAGTTTGAAAAGGCCAAGAAGGCACAAAATCGTGGCGACCTTGAGCCCATGCAGGTGTTTTACAACACCCGTTTGGCGAAGGTATGGGACAGCGCTCAGGAGCAGACCAAAGCCGAAGTACTGAAAGAGCGTGCCGGCCGTGAAACCTACGGCCTGGGCTCTATGGCCTATCGGGTGCTGATGCTCACCGCATCGGTCGACGTACAGGCCAACCGGCTGGAGCTGATGGTCATGGGCTGGGGCGTTGGTATGGAGCGCTGGGTCATCGACTACCAGGTGATCTGGGGTGACCCGGCGGACGAACGCACCTGGGCTGTGCTCGATGACAAGCTCAAGCTGCGTTACCCGCATCCGTGTGGCGTCAGCCTCGGCATTCTGGCCACGGCCGTCGACTCTGGTGGTCGCCACACAGACGAGGTGTACCAGTTCTGCCGCCTTCGCCGGTGGCGCAACATCTTTGCCATCAAGGGGGCGAGCAAACCGGGCAGGCCGGTGATCGCGCAACGCCCCTCGATGGTAGACGTGACCTGGAAAGGCCAGACCGAGCGCAACGGTGCCGAGTTGTGGTTTGTCGGTACTGACACCGCCAAGGACTGGATCTACAACCGCTACCCGTTTGAAGACGGGCCTGGGGCGCTGCACTTTGCAAATGACTTGCCGGACGACTTTTTTGATCAGTGTGTGGCCGAGCGTAAGGTCGCGCGCTACGTCAAAGGCTACAAACGTATCGAGTGGGTCAAAGGTAAAGCCGAGCGCAACGAAGCGCTCGACCTGATGGTGTACAACCTGGCAATGGCGCACTACCTCGGCCTGAACCGCTACAAGGAACACGACTGGGAGCGCATTCGACAGGCTTTGGCACAGGCCGGGTTGTTCGACGAAAAGCCCCCGCCAGTCGAACGCGTTGCACTGCCAGCTGCAACACAGACGTTACCAGTTGAGCAACCGTCTGAACGTGCTCCAACCCCAACCCCGGCCGCACCACCGCAGCCGGTTGCACGACCCCCTCAACGTCGCAGCTCCAGTAGCGGCTATCTCAAGAGACGCTGATTATGTCCTTTACCCAGAAGCACCTCGACGCGGTTGAGGCGGCCATCGCTCGCGGTGAGAAAACTGTGCGCTATGCCGATCGCACCGTGGAGTACCGCACGGTGGATGAGCTGCTTAAGGCCCGCTATCAGATCCGCACTTCGCTGGTCGCCTCGGCAGGGCCACGCTCGCGGGTCATACGGCTCTACCACGGAGGCAAGGGACTCTAATGCCACGCCAATATCCAACCCTGACCCGCAATGGTTTTTTGCTGCCGGAGCGGATCAAAGCCAGCTACGAAGGAGCTGGAGAGGGCAGGCGCTCGGCCAGTTGGGACGCCCCCGATGTCAGTATCAACAGCATCAACACCCCGGCCTTGCGCAATCTGCGCGCTCGATCGCGGGCGGCGGTGCGTAATGATCCGTATGCCTTCAACGTCATCGACAAGCGCGTCAGCAACTTGATCGGCACCGGCATCACCCCACGACCCAAGATCGAGGACGACACCCTGCGCAAAGTGCAGCAGGAGCTGTGGGAGGACTGGGTGGATGAGTCGGATGCTGATGGCCTGACCGACTTCTACGGGCAGCAAGCATTGATTGCCCGCACCGTCGAAACCGCCGGTGAATGCTTTGTGCGCCTGCGACCACGGGGCCAGGACGAAAATCTGGCGGTACCGCTACAGCTCCAGGTGCTGGCCCCCGAGTTTGTGCCACACGACAAGTTTGAGCCTGCCAAAAACGGCAACAGCATCCGCGCCGGGATTGAGTTCAACCCGGCTCACCAGCGCGTGGCGTATCACATGTACCGGGTGCATCCCCGCGATGCGTCGTCGTTAAACGCCGGTTACAACCAGTTGGTGCGGATACCAGCCGAGCAGGTGCTGCATATCTTTGAGCCAGTTGAATCCGGGCAGTTGCGCGGTGTGCCGCGATTGGCGCCGGTGCTCAAGCGCTTGCGCAGCCTGGACAACTACGACGATGCGGTGCTGTTTCGTCAGGAGGTAGCCAACCTGTTTGCCGGGTTTATCTCTCGGCCGCCACCCGAGGCCACACAGCAACCCCGCGATCCGGTCACCGGCCAATTGTTGACCGAAGACCGCGATGGCTTCACGCCGATGGTCGCGCTGGAGCCAGGAACCATGCAGGAACTGGGTCCGGGCGAGGAGGTGGAGTTTTCCAAACCGCCGGACGCGGGCAACAACTACCCGGACTTTATGCGCCAACAACTGATGGCCGCTGCCGCCGGTACAGGCACGCCTTACGAAATTCTCACCGGTGATATGCGCGAGGTGAACGACCGAGCTCTGCGGGTCGTACTCAACGAATTCCGCCGTCGCCTGGAACAACTTCAATTCGGCGTGTACGTGCACCAGTTGTGCCGCCCGGTTCGCGCAGCCTGGATGGACATGGCCGTGTTGGCCGGTCGCCTCAAGCTGGACAACTACGCGCAACGGCGCCGCGAATACCTGCGCACCCGCTGGGTACCGCAGGGCTGGGCCTATATCCAGCCGGTGCAGGACATTCAGGCGCGAATGATGGAGGTCAACGCGGGCTTCAACTCCCGCAGCGAAATGGTCCTGCGTTCGGGCTATGACGCCGAAACCGTCGATGCTGAAAACGCCGCCGATCAGGCTCGCGCCCAAAAGCTCGGCCTCAATTACAAAACGCTCGTCGACCAGCCTGAACCGGCCGCTGACAAGGAGACACCATGATCAAGCAGCATCCGATACGGATTTTCAACAAGGCCGGTGACCCTCCGGCGCCGCAGAACAAACACTGGTACAGCCTGAAAGCCAGCGGCGAGGCCGAGACCCGAAGCATTGAGGTCTACGTCTACGGCGAGATCGGCACCTGGGGTATCACTGCCAACCAGTTTGTCCGCGACTTGGCCGCATTGGATGACGGAGTGTCGCCTATCGTAGTGGCATTCAACAGCGTCGGCGGTGACCTGTTTGACGGTCTGGCCATTCACAATGCGCTGTCGCGTCTGGGCGAGCGTTGCACCGGCCGGGTTGATGCCCTAGCAGCCAGCGCGGCCAGTGTCGCGGTGTGTGGCGCGTACAAGGTTGTGATCGCGTCCAACGCCATGTTGATGATCCACAACCCGTGGACCTACGCCGCAGGCGATGCAGAAGACTTGCGCAAGGTCGCTACGGCACTGGATCAGGCGATGGAAGCCATCATCGCGGCCTATAAAGCCAAGGCACCCGACATCGACGAAGTTGAACTCCGGCGTATGGTGAATGCTGAAACCTGGCTCACGGCCAGCGAAGCGGTAGCCCTGGGCTTGGCCGATGAAGTAGGCGAGGGCGTCTCTGTCAAAGCCTGCCTTGGCCAAGGTGGTGCATTGCAGCGTTATCAGCACGCCCCGCAGGCATTGCTGGCCCAGCTGGATGAACCGCCGGAGCCAGGCCCAGAACCAACTCCGGCCCCCATTCCACCTGAACCCGAAAAGCCTCCCATCGTGGACTCGACCAAGCTGGCCTTGTTGATCACGCAAAGCTGCACTGCCGCCGGGATCAGCAACCTGATCGAGTCGTTGATCAGTAATACCAAATTGGCCGACGAGGCCACAGTTAATGCCGCGCTGACCAACGCTAAGGCTGTGCGCGACCTATGCGTTGCGGCGCGTTTGCCGGAGTTCACCCAGGAGTTTGTCGCGGCTGGGCTCAGTGCTGAAGCGGTACGCGGGCGCCTGTTCGACAAGCTGGTCAGTGGAGGTGGCTTTGAAATCGACAACAGCCTGCCGATCAGCGATGACCCGGTACCGAAAATTCAGGCCAAACAACCTGATCCACCCTCAATCTGGGCGGCGCGTCAGTCGGCGCAAAGTGGTCAATCTAAATCTGCAAAAGGTACGAGAACATGACGATCCAATACGAACAGCGCCACGCCGGTGAATTCCTCTTGTCCGAGGGGGCCGGCAACATCTCGCGTGAAGCTATCAACGTTGCGGCCGGGGCTGCGCTTGAACCCGGCCAGATTCTGGGCCTGATCACCGCCACCGGCGAGTTTGCGCCGTATCAGCCGACTGCGGAGGACGGCACGGAAAACGCTGTCGCCATTCTCTACGGCCCGCTGGGTGAGTCGGATGTCGTGCGTCGCGGTCGTGCCGTGGTGCGTCTGGCCGAGATCAGCGAAGTGCACCTGACCGGTCTTGATCCTGCAGCTGAAAAGGCGTTGGCTGCCCACTTCCTGATCGTCCGCTAAGGCGAGCATCCCTGTTTACCCGTCCCGCCAAGTGCGGGATTTTTCGTTTATGGAGAGTACCTCATGGCCGATATCGCCATTTTTGAAGACGATGCATTTAGTGTTTCGTCGTTGACTGCTGCACTCAATGATCAGGAGTATTTGCCGGGTCGTATCAGCAGCCTCGGCCTGTTCCGTGAAGAGGGCATCACCACCCTGACCGTGCAGATCGAAAAAGACGGTGACACCCTGGCATTGGTGCCAGCGGGTGAACGTGGCACTTCCGGCCTGGTGGTCGCTGGTACCAAGCGTCACATGATCCCTTTCAACACCGTGCACTTGCCGGAACGTTTCACCATCAAGGCGGACGAGATTCAGGGCATCCGTGCCTTCGGTACCCGCAGCGAGCTGCAAGCCGTGCAGGATGTGGTTAACCGGCGTCTGTCCAAGGCCCGCCGTCAGTTGGATGCGACCCACGAATTCCAGCGCATGGGGGCTTTGAACGGTCAGATCCTGGATGCCGATGGCACCACGGTCCTGCTCGATCTCTACAAGACTTTTGGCGTGACACGTAAAAAACAGTCTATGGGTCTGAACGACCAAGCGACTGATTTGCGTGTGCGCTGCTCTGAGGCTCTGGACTTGCAGGAGGATGCACTGGGTAGCATCACCAGCACTGGCTCTCGCGCATTCTGCGGCAAGAATTTCTGGAACAAGTTGGTCTCCCACACATCGGTCAAGGAAACCTACCTCAACACCATGCAGGCCGCGTCTCTGCGCGGCGATGCCCGGGAAAGCTTCGAGTTCGGTGGGATTGTCTGGGAACGCTATCGCGGCAAGGTCGCGGGCGTTTCGTTCATCCATGACGACAAGGCGCTGTTGATCCCTGAAGGCGTCCCTGATCTGTACATCTCCGTGTTCGCCCCGGCGGACTACATGGAAACGGTCAACACCCAAGGCATCCCGTACTACAGCAAGATCGAGCCGCTGCCGTTCAACAAGGGTATGGCCGGCGAAGCTCAGTCTAACCCGTTGCACATGTGCACGCGTCCCCTGGCGCAGATCCTGCTGGAGCTGTAACCGTGGGCATTCGTGATCTAGTGGCCGATATCGACAGCGTGATCTTCGACGTACTGGGCGATACCGCGCGCATCGAAGGTCGCGCCGAACCGGTGCTGGGGATGTTCTCGGCACCGTGGAAACAGCCGCAGATCGGTCGTCTCAATACCGGCCTTCGCGAGCCGCACTTTGTGGTGCGGGTCGCGGACTCGGATGGTCTGAGCAAAGGGCTACTGGTCACCATCGACTTGCCCGATCTGGACGGTGGTGGCGACTACGACCTGCTGCAGCTGGAGCCCAGCGGTGATGGGCTGGTATCGCTGATCTTGAGGAAGCGCGCATGAGCATTGGCAGCTTTAGTGAGAACAGGGCCAGCAGCGGGATGTTCAATATTCAGGTCTCGTCCGAGGACCTGAAAGCGTTTGCAGCACTTGCCACGCTGGTACCCAAAGCCGCTGCCAATGCGCAACGCCGTGCGATCAACAAAACCCTGGGCTGGCTTGCTACACATATCGCCCGGGCCGTGGGCAAGCAGGAGCGGATCGCGGTCAAGGCGGTGCGGCAGCGTTTGCGCAGCTACCCGATCGCGGGCGGTGCGATGCGCGGCAAGCTCTGGTTCGGCATCAACCCGCTGGAGGCCAGCCGGGCAGGGCGACCACGGCAGACCAAGGCCGGTGTGTCGGTGGGCAGTCGTCGCTATCGCGGCGCCTTCTACAAAAAGGTGTACGGCAATCAGGCCGATATCTGGATTCGTACCGCCAGTAAACACTTCGCCCGGGCCGACTACCCCGACAGCGAAGTCACTTCGCAGACCGGGGCCAGCTCCGGTTTTGTCGGGGAGAATAGCGACCGCTTTCCGTTGGCCAAGGCCAAGATCTCGCTCGACTCGGTGCGACCTCACTTCGAAGCCTGGAGCCGCAAGGCCGACGAGCGCCTGCTGCAGATCCTCCGGCAAGAAATGAATTTTGAATTGCAGAAATACCTGAAGGGGACGCGCCGTGTCTGAGCAGCCGTTTAGCCTCGACCTGTTGTATCAAACCATTGAACAGCATTTGCAGGAGAAACTGTTAGGTGTCCAGTTGGTCCGCTTCTGGCCTGACATCGAGCAGCATATCCCGCTGCCTGCCGTGTTTCTCGACATCGCCGAGATTGAGCCCGGTACCGATATCGGCACCGGCGAAAGCACCCTGAACGTAACCTTTGAAGCCCGGGTAATTGTCGATGTGATCCGCGACCAGCATTACCAGCAGGCCATTCACTTGGCCACGCAACTGGCGGTGTTGTTGCGCACTCAGACGTGGGGCCTGGCGGTTGAGCCTGCCGAGTTCAAGCGTTCAACGCAGGACTGGACCCGTCCGGAGCTGGATGGGTACACCGTGTGGCTGGTTGAGTGGACCCAGACGATTTACCTGGGTGAAACGGAATGGCCGTGGCCGGATGAGAAACCCGGTTCACTGGTGTTCAGCGTGGGCGATGAGGTGGACCCGTGAGCCACGCCCTTGCCGAACATGACCGCATGATCGCCGGGGTGGTCAAGAGTTGCTATGTGGTTGCTCTGGATCTGACGGTCAGGCCTCCCGTGTGTCGGGTGTCTGATGGCGAGTGGGTCAGTGCCTGGGTGCGCTGGCACAGTCAGGCGGCGGGCAAGGCGCGGCACTGGCGGGTGCCCAGCATGGGCGAGCAGGGCGCTTTGCTCAGTCCGAGCGGTGACGTTTCACAAGGCACCTTTGTGCCAGGCTTGTTTGGCGATGCCGGACCAGCGCCGGATAACCGTGATCACGTCGAGCGCTGGTTGTTCGACGATGGCGGGTCGCTGACTTATGACTGGCAGGCCCACAGTTACAGCATTGTGCTGCCGACCGGCTCGGTGGATATCAAGGTGGGTGGCTCATCCGCGAACGTTACGGATAGCGCTGTGGTGGTCACGTCCGGGACGATCGCGCTCGATGGTGACGTCACAATTTACGGCGAAGTGTTGATCAACGGCGGGTTGCGCGTAACGGGCGATATCAACGGTGGTGGAGCAATCATCGACACCAGTGGCAACACGCCAAACCACAAGCATTAAGACCAACCTTCAACTAGCCCGCTCTATGCGGGCTTTTTTCTACCTGGAGAAAACGATGACGAGCAAACCCGTCTCGATCGACAAGCCTGTAAGCCCGGTCAATTACCGAGACCGGGCCTTTATTTCTCGCGTCCTGGTGATGCCCAAGGGGCGGACGCTGCAGGTCAGCGCTCACCGCGTCGAGGGATTGGACGCCGAAGCGCAGGCCTTTCTCGATAAACACCCAGACTTAGAGCGCCTGCCGGAGTAGCCCCATGATCGGAATGGACCGCCACACTGGGCTGCCTATCTCGGGCCTTGATCACTTGCTGCAGTCCATTGAAGACATTTTGACCACGCCTCTGGGGTCTCGGCTGATGCGTCCCGAGTACGGCAGCACGATCCGCCGCTTTGTCGACTTGCCCATTTCAGAGGGTTGGAAGAGTGCGGTCCAGGCCGAAGCCGCCCGCGCCCTGAAGCGCTGGGAGCCGCGTCTGGAACTGACCCGGGTTCAAGTCGTGTCCGTGCTGAGCGGGCGTATCACCTTTCGCCTGTCGGGCACTTATCTGGGCGACAGCAAGCTATTGGACGTGACTGTATGAGCACATTGGACCTGTCCCGCTTGCCGGCACCGCTTGTGCTGGAGCCGCTGAATTTTGAGGCGTTGTATCAGGAGGCGCTGACTGACTTTCGCGCTTTGATGGGTAACAACTGGTCGGCCCCGCTGGAGTCTGAACCGGTGGTTAAGCTGCTGGAAAAGCGCGCCTACGACAAGATGATGGAACGGGCGCGGATCAATGACGCGGCCAAGGCGCTGCTGTTGGCGTTTGCCCGGGGCAGCGATGTGGATCATTTGGCGGCCAATTACAACGTCAAACGCCTGATCGTGGTCGAGGCTGATCCCATTGCCGTGCCGCCGATCGAGGCGCAATACGAGTCGGACGATTCGCTGGTCGAGCGGACCTTGCTGGCATTTGAGGGGATGTCGATCGCGGGCCCCCGGGATGCTTATGTATTTCACGCACTGTCGGCAGACGGTCGGGTGGCCGATGCCAGGGCCAGTAGCCCGAGCCCGGCCACGGTGCTGGTCAGCATCTTGAGCCGTTTGGGCAATGGTCAGGCCTCGGCGGATCTCTTGGAAAAGGTCCGAGTGGCCCTCAGCGATGAGGACGTGCGCCCGGTTGGCGATCGGCTCCTGGTGCAGTCGGCCGAGCTGATCGACTATCAAATTGAGGCGGTGTTGTACCTCTATCCGGGCCCGGAAATGGAACTGAGTCTGGCCGAGGCCAACGCTTCACTCGAACGTTATGTAAACACGCAGCGCCGTCTGGGCCGGGATATCCGTCATTCGGCCATTCATGCCGCGCTGCATGTGTCCCGGGTACAACGGGTCGAGCTGATTCACCCGGCGGCGGATGTGGTGGTGCTCGATCATCAAGCGGCCAACTGCACCAATGCCAGCGTCAGAATCGGTGGCACTGATGAGTGATTCCAGCCTGTTGCCGTTCAATCGCACGCCATTGGAACAGGCGCTTGCGCAGCTTTCTTCCGGTGACCGAACCCTAGCCAACGTGCTGCGCCAGATGCACTCGGTCGAGAACTGCCCGGCGGCTCTGCTGCCTTGGCTGGCCATCCAGCGCAGTGTCGATCGCTGGGACCCAGAGTGGTCCGAGCCCATCAAGCGCAAGGTTGTCACGGATGCGTTTGAGGTTCACAAGCGCAAGGGCACCGTAGGCGCGCTGCGCCGGGTGGTCGAGCCGTTTGCGGACATTCTGGAGATCGTCGAGTGGTACGAGCTGGAGCCGATGGGTGAACCGGGCACCTTCACCATGAGCCTGGCCCTGTTTGACAGCGGCCTGAGCGACACGGGCATTGCCGAGCTGGAGCGGATGATCAACGACACCAAGCCGCTCAGTCGGCATCTGGTGGGCCTGAGCATCACCTATAGCCCGAACGGCAGTTACTACATCGGCGCCGGTATTTCTTCGGGTGACGAGGTGACTATTTCCTCACCTGAACTGTGGTCTGACGATCTCGACCTGATCAACTTGGAGCTGTCGGCCAATGATCTCTATTACTTCGCCAACTTCGCCTTACCGGGCCTGATGAGGGTTACATGACCGAACTTTCAGACCGCCAACGGGCGGCTATCGAGATGCTGGAAACAGCCGCGCGAACGGCTCATGACATTGTTCACCAGCCTGCAGAAGTGGTCGTCGAGACGGGTTCCGGGCCTTCACCCACGTTCCTGGCACTGGCCAAGATGATCACCGACTTGACCGGTGGCCTGTTGCTGCCGCGTAAGCAGGCGATCCAGTCCGCCGGCGCAGCGCTGGCTCTGGACGTGGCTTACACCAACGGCGTGTCGTTCTTCGACGTGACACTGGATAAGCCGCAATGCGCACTTAGCTTTCTCAATACCGATGTGCCACCGGGCTACACCTGGTCATTCACCGTGCGCCTGCGTCAGGGCACCGGGGCGAACAAAGTCACATTCCCTGCCAGCGTTCACTGGTCGAGCAAGCGTCCACCGGTGCTGGCCTACGAGGCAGGCGCCGCGGACGTACTGACATTTATGTCAGACGGTAACGGTTGGTTGGGCTTTCATGATGGGAGTTGGTTCGATGCATCTGTCCCCGCTTAACAGTCGTCGCCCGGTCAGCCAGCAAACCGGCCTGAACAATGCACTCAGCATGATCGAAGGCCATCACCGTTTTCTGCGCAATAACACTGGCGACACCGACGACGCCACGCTGCAGCACTTCGCGCAAAACCTGCAGGGCGTGCTGGCCAACAACCGGCACTTTATTGCCCACTCGCAAATGGAGTATCAACCCAACGGTGACGGCACCACCGAGGGGCAGGCGCTGCATATTCTCGGCTATGCCCATGCGTATCTTGCGACCAAAGATCAGCACTTTCTGGATGCTGCAGTGTGGCACTGGGAGGCATACGAGGCGTTTTTCTACGCGGGTCAGCCGATCCCCGAAGTCCCCCAGCGGCGCATTGCCAACTGGATCGTCAACTCAAAAGAACCGGTGTTGGCCAACTGGCCGATTGATGCAGCTGACCCCACGCACAGCGGTTTCAAGGGCGTTCCTTTTGAATTCACCAGCGGCGCTTTGAGCATCCCCCACGGCGAACCGCATTGGGGTGAGTACCTGGACAAAGCCACCTTTGCATTTGACGGCGCGTTGGCCTGGGAGGCGGTCAACGCCACAGTGCAGGCGGTTAAAGAAGACGGCTCGATTGATTGGGATAAGGCGGGTAATCAGTTCGATGTGGACTGGATCATTGCCTGGACCGGGCAAAAGATTAATGCCGATGGCGACGTGCTTTCTGATGGCCACCCGCTGGAAGAACGCGGTCAGGTCCAACTCAAAAACACGGCGGTGAACGGGGAGCACAAGCTGAACTATGCCACCCGCCAACCGGTTGAGCATGGCGGCTACCTGATTCCGCGTAACGCGGTGCAGCACAACCGGCCGTTGCACGTGCCGTTGCCGGGCAGCGTCAACCAAATGGGCAACGCGGCGGACGGCGAGCAGTGGTACATGGATGCCTGCTACATGCTGTGGCGTATCACTGGTGAAACCCGCTACAAGAAGGCGATGGACGCCTGCCGTTTCACCGCCCATGAGTACACGCAGATTGACTCCAGCGACCGATTTTTTCGCCAAAGCCGCACCGAACTGACGCCTTACACAGACGGTATCGCCTACCAGTTCAGCTACCCAAGTGATGCGGCGCCCGTGATCAGCCGCGATTCGATGGGCTATATCACCGTAGATTGTGATCAGTCGGCGCAAGTCTCGCTGGAGCAGCAGGCGGTGTGGTTTCGTATCAGCAAGGACTCACTGGTGCGCACCTGTTACGGCGGTGTCGACACCTTCAATGCGCCGCTTAATGCCAAGGTCGACCTGGTGGTTTCGTCCAGCAAGGCCGAGGGAAGCGGGATCAAGTACAGCTGTGCGCTGCCCAAGTCGGTGTCGAACATTGAGGTGGTCACCCACGATATCCCGCTCAGCAGCTTTACCCGGCTGAGCAAGGATGACGGTTCCGAGTACATCATGGCCGACTTGCGCGCCGTCTCGCACTCGGACGATATCGTGTCCGAAGAAGGCTACGAGCCTGGGATTTTCGAGGGGCGCGGCGGCAACGTGGTCAGCTCGTTTTTCCCCACCGATGACGGCTGGTACAGCGTCGGACACTGGCTGTTGCCCACCGAAAAGGCGCCACTGCAGAGCATCACCTACCGCGCTGACGGCAATTTCAATCTGCGCATTGTCGATGATGACGGGTGGCGTTGGTGGTGGATGTTGCCGGCAACGGCAGGTGCCTGGGTCACGCTGGTGATCCGGCCCGAAGACGCCACGCTGTCGGGCTACCAGCCCGGTGCGGCAGATCGTCCAGAGCCAAATGCGCCGGTCTATACGGAGCTGGACGGCTTTTCAGTCCTGATGGATGAAAGTTCAGACACCAATCTGACGTTCTCGTATTACTGCATCAATGACGTCCCCCCGGCCTTTGCGGCCGAGGATGGCTACACCCTCAACTACCGGCTGACGATCAAGGGGCAAGCCAAATTCCGGGCGTTGGTGGGCGACTGCACGATCGTAAATTACCGAGATGACTCACTGGCGTACTGCCCGGGTGTGATTCCGTTTTCCAACATCTACGCCGAGGGCACGGACCAGATCGGGGCTTGGCATGGCATGCCGTACCCGGGTTATCAGTACCCGCTGATTTACTGTATCGACCCTCTCGATGAGTACGGGCCGAAGCTCAATCAGATGGTCGAGTTTCTGTATGACTCGCAGCAGTGGTACGCGCAGAAATTCGGCCAGCTTGGGCCGGGCGCGTCGGCCTATGTGTGGAACCGTTGGGACAACTACAAGTACGGGGATCCGGATTCTTGGACCATGTACCACTGGGGCTACGGCACGGCGTGGAGCGGTTATCAGCCCCGGGCAATGATGGGCGCTTGCCGGGGGTGGTACGAGCTGGTCAGTCAGGGCAGGGCGGTACCGCCAAAGCTCAAGGCCTACGCGGAAAACTGGCTGGGCTGGCTGGTCCAGTTTGTAAAAGCCTCAGGCGGCATCCTGCCCACTGACTTTCCGATGACCAGTGTGCCGCAGCCTGAACCGGATGGTTTCACCGGCCATGTGACCGGGCTGTGGTTGGCCGGTGCATGTCTGGCGGGGTTGGCAGGCTGTCAGGTGGCGGGACTGGATGATCTGATCGAAGCCTGTGTGACCGAGCTGCAGAACAACTATGTGGTGACGCCGGTACCGGGTCAGCCCATGAACGGCAGTTGGTCGCCGGCAGTACGGCTGGGCACGGACAACGGCATGTTCTTCGGCTTTTGGGCCGGCGAGATTCTGCGCGGCCTGGGCCTGTACATCCTGTACCGCAACCTTGGCCCCGGAGCGAATATCTACGGCGCTCCCATGCCAACGTAAACCACTCAATTAGGCACACTCATGGCAGAGCAAAACACGTTGTACATCGCCATGCTGACGGATGTTGGCGCGGCTCAGCAGGCCAAAGCGATCGCAAACGGCACGCCCTGGAACATCACCCACATGGGCGTTGGGGACGGTAACGGTATTACCCCGATTCCGTCGAAGCTGCAAAAGAACCTGGTTAACGAAAATTTGCGCCTCAAACTGAACCGCCTGACAGTGCGCGCCGACCGGCCGGTGATCAGTGCCGAGCTGATCCTGCCGTCAAATGTGGGCGGCTGGTGGGTGCGTGAGGTTGGTTTGTATGACTCGACCGGTGCACTGGTGGCGGTGGCCAGCTATCCGCCGACCTACAAGCCGACACTGGCTCAGGGCACCGGGCGCACCCAAGGTATTCGGCTGCAGATCCTCGTCAGCAGCACGGCGAATATCACGATTCAGGATGACCCGACGCTGGTGACAGCGACCCTCTCGACCGTGCGCGAAGAGATCGGAAAGGGCGAGGCGGGGAGTGCCGTCAAACTCAAAACGGCGCGCACTATTTCGGTATCAGGTGCAGCGACGGGCGAGGCTCAATTTGATGGGTCGGACAATGCTCAAATCGCCCTGACATTGGCTGATACGGGCATCAAGGCAGGCACCTACTCCAAGGTGACCGTGACTGCGAAGGGCTTGGTTGTTAAGGCCGAATCCTTACTGGCAGCGGATATTCCGTCGCTCGATGCCGCCAAGATCACCACTGGCACCTTGAGCCGTCCGACCTCGGCTAACGCCGGTACCGCGACCAAGCTGCAGACCGGCCGGGCGCTGACCTTTGGCGGCGCTGCCACCGGTATGGGCTGGTTCGACGGTAGCGGCGACGTCAACATCCAGCTAGCTCTGGCTGCGCTGGATGCTGGCAAATTGACCAGTGGCATTTTGCCCGTCGCTCGCGGGGGAACTGGTGGCGGCACACCGGCTGAAGCCCGGGCAGGTATCGGCGCCGGTGTGCCATCCAGTTTCTACCACGACCCGGCGGGTTACTGGTGGGATAAGGACACCGGTTTTTTTGTGCAGTGGGGAAGCCGGGCGATGGGCGATTTGCCCGGCGGCATGGTTACGACAAAGGTTGTTTTTACTTATCCGTTTGATACCAAGCCTTTTATCGTTATTCCGGTCATTACACAGTATCCCGGCGGCATTGTTTCGGCTGCTACGGTCACTTGTGCGCTGAACGAACAAAACACTACCGCTTCGGAGTGCCTGTTCAGCTTTACAGAATATGTGGGCCAGATTCAGCAATTCGGCTTTCGCTGGATCGCTGTCGGCTATCGCGTCACACCGATGTAAACACCAGTTCCAGCGCTGTACTGCAACCGCCTATAGGGCGGTTTTTTCGTTTCTATGGAGAAAACCATGAGTTCTACCGACTTCTTTCACGGCATTACCGTGTCGCTGGTCGAGACCGGCGCCCGTGTAATCGCGTTGCCTTCGTCCTCGATCATCGGCCTGGTCGATACCTTCACCCCCGGGCTGGGTCTGGTGGAGACCAACGTGCCCACCTTGCTGACCCGTGAGAGTGAAGCGGTGGCCGCGTTCGGCGCTGACTCGGCAATCACCCGGGCGTGCAAGGCGATTTTCAATCAGTCGGCAGCTGCCATCGTGGCGGTCGGTGTGCCAGCGGATACCGAGGCGGCCGTGCTGACCAGTGCGATCATCGGTGGTGTCTCGGCGGACGGCACGCGTACCGGCCTGCAGGCGCTGCTCGATGGCAAAAGCCTGTTCAACCTGCAGCCGCGGCTAGTCATTGCGCCCAAGCACAGCGCCACGGAAGCGGTGGCCACCGCGATGGACGTATTGGCCGGCAAGCTGAAGGCGATCGGCATCATCGATGGGCCCAATACCACCGATGAGGCGGCGATCGCCTACGCCGAGAACTTCGGTTCCAAGCGCCTGTTTATGGTTGATCCGGCGGTCAAGCAGTGGAGCACAGCGCTCAACGGCGACGTGTCGGTGCCGGGTTCTGCGATCGCTGCAGGCCTGTTTGCGCAGACCGATTCGCGCTTTGGTTTCTGGTCGTCGCCGTCGAACAAAGAGATTGCCGGCATCACCAGCACGGTGCGCCCAGTCGAGTACCTGGACGGTGACAAGACCTGCCGCGCTAACCTGCTCAACGGCGCCAATATCACCACCATCATCCGTGACGGGGGCTATCGCCTGTGGGGCAACCGCACCTTGTCCTCGGATGCGAAGTGGGCCTTTGTTACCCGTGTGCGCACCACCGACATGGTGATGGACGCGATTCAGGCGGGCATGAAATGGGCGGTCGACCGGGGCATCACCAAGACCTACGTCAAGGACGTAACGGAGACGATCAATGCCTTTATGCGCGACCTGAAAGCCCAGGGCGCGGTGATCAATTTCGAAGTCTACCCCGACCTTGAAAAGACCACAGCTACGCAGATCGAGCAGGGCAAGGTGTACTGGACCATCCGCTTTACCGATGTGCCGCCGGCGGAAAACCCGATTTTCCAAATTGAAGTCACGAACCAGTGGCTGACTGAAGTTCTGGAAGCCTAAGGAGGCGTTCAATGATTCCGCAAACCCTGTTTAACACCAACATGTTTGTCGCAGGCATGAGCCTGCAGGGCGACGTCCCCAGCCTGAGCCTGCCCAAGGTCACGGTAAAGACCGAGGAGTATCGCGGCGGCGGTATGGATGCCTCGGTGGCAATGGACATGGGCTTGGAAAAGCTGGAGGCCAGCTTTGCCACCAACGGTATCCGCCGTGAGGTGCTGAAGTACTTCGGCACCTTTGACCAGACCGGTTTTGACGCGTCGTTTCGCGGTGCCTTCAAGGGCCAGAAAGGTGCCACAACGGCGGTGGTGGCCACCTTGCGTGGCGGCCTGCGTGAAGTCGACCCGGGTGAGTGGTCGGCCGGTTCCAAGGCCGAGTTCAAGTACGCCGTGGACGTCACCTACTACAAGCTCGAAATCGACGGGCGCGTGATGTTTGAAATCGATCCGATCAACTGCGTGCGCGTCATTGATGGCGTGGACCAACTGGCTGACGTGCGAAACGCCCTGGGCCTCTAAGGAACAATGAACATGACTGCTACTAAAAAACTGCCAAGCTGGCTCGAACTGACGGCCGAAGGTGCCACCATCACCTTGCGCAAACCGACCGAGATCAACCAAATCCAAGTCGATCGGATCAGCCTACGCGCACCCACCGTCAAGGATGTACAGCAAGCCACCGTCCAGTCCTGCGGTGATGCTGAAAAGCGCGAGCTGATCTTGTTCGCATCCCTCACGGGGTCCGGCGACAAGGACATTAGCGCCATGACCATCGTCGACTACAACCGCCTGCAGGCCGGTTATTTTCGCCTGGTCGAAGATGATGAACCTTACGCCTACCACGATTAAAGCGGCGGCCAAGTACCTGGCCCGGGAGTTTCACTTCTCGGCCAGCGAGATCGAGGCCATGCCGTTTAACCGCATGCTGTGGTGGCTCACGGACTGAGCTGCTTCCTCCGCTACACGTAACAGGGCACTCCTATGGCAAACAACATGTCGCTCGGCTTGGTGATCGGCGGAGCGGTGAGCTCGACCGTGGGCGTTGCATTTAAGGATGTGGAAAGCCGCGTCAAAAAGCTCAGTGAGCAAGGCAAGAAAGCCCGGGTACTGCAGAGCACGATTGGCGAAACCATGCGCCTGCGTGACGAGTGGCGAAAGGCTCACGCTGCAGGTGAGAAGGGTGCGCAAGCGCTGCTGAACCGGCTGGAGCGAAACCTCGGCGTACTGCGCAAGGAAGGCGTGGAAGTCGGCCGGCTGGCTAAGGAATACGACCGCCTGGGTCGTGCCGGGCGTAGCGCTGAACTGAAGGTTAAAGGCCATAACCAAATCAGTCAGGGCAAACAGCAAGTCAAAGCCGGCGTAGCCCAGGGCGTTGTTGCGACAGGGTTGGTGGCCGCGACAAGTAAGGTCAGCGCCGATTATCAGGCGATCATCCGTGACATTGCGATCAAGGCCGGCGTGGCCCGATCGGCGCAAGAGGCCGATATGTCGCGCAGCATCATCGCGACGTCGAACGATATCGGCATGGGCCGCAACGAAGTGGCCGATGTGGTTAACCAGTTGGTCGGCGCAGGGATGGACCTTAAGCAGGCGATGGAGTTTGCGCCGGTGGCGGCCAAGTTCGTCGTGGGGCAGGGCTCGTCTGGTGTCGACACCGCCAAGATGATCCAAGCACTGCAGAGTAACGCCAATATCACCGACCCTAAGGTGCTGGAAAAGGCGCTGGAGGCGGTGGCATTCCAAGGGCAGGCGGGCAGCTTTGAAGCCAGCGACATGGCGCGCTGGTTCCCGCAACTGCTCGCAAGCATGCAGAAACAGGGCATCACCGGTATGGACGCGGTGACGCAGCTGGGGGCAATGCTCCAAGTTCAGATGAAAACTGCCGGCACCTCCGACGAAGCGGCCAACAACCTCAAAAACTGGATGGAGAAGATCGGTTCCGGTGAAGTGGTGGAAGCCTATTCAAAGGCGGGCATTGATTACCAGGGCTCGCTCAACACCGGCATTCAGGGTGGCATGTCCACGCTGGAGGCCAGTTTTGGGTTGGCCAAGCGGTACATCGAAGCCACCGACCCGAAGAAAGCCGCGAAGATGGCCGAGGCCACGGCCCAGATCAGTAAAGAGGCGAACCCGGAAAAAGCCAAGGCCATGCTCAGCAGTCTGGAGCAGGCCCTGCGCACCGGCGATATCTTTGCCGACATGCAGGTCAAGTCAGCACTGACGGCTTATGTGCAGAACAAGGCGCTGTACGAGCAGCTTAAAAACGAGGCGTCCGGAGCCTCTGGGATCTTGGACAAAAACCTGTCGGAACGGCGCGACACCTCGTCGCAAAAATGGGCCGAGACGATTCAGGCGGGCAACGACGCCATGCGCAGCGTGGGGGATGCCATTCAGCCCGTTACGGATGCGGTGGCCACCGGACTGACTACGGTGGTCAAGGGCATCACCAAACTGTCGGACGAGTCGCCCAAGCTGGTGATGGGGCTGACGGCGCTGGCCACCGGGGCCAGTGTGGTGACCAGTTTGTTGGGTGCGCTCAAGATCGGCCGGGGACTGGTCAATCTGGCCCGGGGCGGACTGGGTGGCGGTGGTGCAGATCGTGCCGGTGTGCAGTCGGTCTTTGTCACCAACGCCAAGGACGCACTGGGTGACGGGGGCGACGACGAGAAGGGGGATGCGGTCAAGTCGTTGGTCTCGGCAGGCCTCAATGCACTGATTGGCCGCAAGGACGAGGATAAGGAAGGTGAGGGCGCCTCCGATACCAAACTGGACCCGGTCGAAACCGGCCTGAAGCTGCTCGATGTCATCCGGGAGGCGAAGGGCGGAGACGATGAGGCCGGGCCTGACCACACGCAGAAGGTCTTTGTGGTCAACGCCCGGGAAATCGGTGGAGGTGGTTCGGGTGGCGGTCGCGGTGGGCGTCGATCGCGGCGCCGGGGTCCGCCACGCCCGCCGGTACCGCTACCCGTACCGCCGCGTTTGGGCGCTCGATTGATGAACGCCGTTGGCACTATCAGCAAGGCGGGGAAAGCCATCCCTGCCGGCTCGCTATTTGAGGCGGGCATCAAGGCCTTTGACACCTACACCACAGCCAAGACCGCCCAAGAGAAAGCCGAAGGCTACGGCGGTGCTGCCGGTGGCTTGGCCGGGTCGGTGGCGGGTGCAGCGGCCGGTGCGGCGATCGGCTCCGTTGTTCCGATCATTGGCACGGCGATGGGCGGGCTGGTTGGCGCGTTCCTGGGGGGCATGGGTGGCGACACCGTGGGCGGTATGTTCGGCAAAACGTCGTTTGCCAAGTCGCTGTTTGGCAGCGATGCAGAGCCGGGTGATGTGGTGCGTTCGATGAGCGCGCAGTCCGGTCGGTCACAAGCCCCGTCGCCTTTGGTGTTCAAGTCTGAATCCAAGCCTGCGCCGATCGATCAGCAGTTCACTTTTGCCCCGCATATGCCCATTACGGTGCAGGGTGATGTGAAAGACCCCGACGAGCTGATGCGCAAGCTGCAACCCATGATGCAGGGCCATTTGAATGACTTCGCCCGGCAGATGGAAGACAACGCCCGCCTGGCCAATGACCGCACGTTATACGACGCCCCACACATCGGGTAAGGAGGTGATATGCCCTATATGGAGCAGATGCAAAGCACGGTCAGTTACTTGGCCACGGCCGGTGAGGCAGGGCGGCGAAGTCTTGACGGGATGATGGGGCCGGTAAACGGGGCAATCAGTGAAATGTCCGGTGCGGCCTCGGAATTGGAGACCCTGCCGGTCATTGGTCCAATGGTTGGGGAAAAGCTGCAGCGGGTTATGCGCGGTATCAGTGCCGCACAGGCCAAAGTGGGCGCGGTGGTTGCGGTCTACAACCAAGCCACCCGCGCCGCCTCGCAGATCGAGCAGCGGCTGGAGGTTCTGGGTGATCAGGCAACCCGGGCAAAGAGCGCGATCAACCAGATTGCCGGCAAGATCAATCCTGCGTTGGGCAACATCCTGCCGACCAGCATCTTTGCCACCGACACCACCCCGGCGGTGGAAGCGGTGAAGCCGTTCCCCCACTTGCTGATCCTGCAGCCGCACAAGCACGAAGCACCGCCGTATTACTTCAATCTGGATACGGCAGCCTTTGAGGAACTGAACCGGCAGAGCGGTTTCCGCTGGGCCTCGCAAGAGCGCTTGATGCGTCGGCCGGCACAGCAGGCGGTGGGTATGGGTGACGACAAAGTCACCCTCAAGGGTTCTATCTTTCCCGGGCACCGGGGCGGCCTCAAGCAACTGGACACCCTGCGCAGCATCGGCGGGATGTTGGTGCCGCTGGGCCTGACCACGGGCTATGGCTACGTCCTGGGAGATTGGTGCCTGACCTCGATCACCGAGGATCAGAGCGCGTTCCTGCAGGGCGGAATTCCCCGCAAGCAGGGCTTTAGTTTGGAGTTCGTCCGATATGGCGAGGACCTGCAGAACGCTTGACGGCGACAAGCTCTACACCATTTGTCACAACGCCTATGGGCACCTCAACGGCAGCGTGGAGGCTGTGCTGGAAGCCAACCCCGGGTTGGCCGCCGAGCCTGAGCCGTATCGCGGCGGCTTGCTGATCGTGTTGCCGGACTTGGCGTTGGCCAGCGATGAGCAGGCCGTCCAGCTCTGGAGCTGATCGTTACGCGTAACGCGACTTAAAACCTGAGCCCCGCCTTTGTGCGGGGCTTTTTGTTGGAGCTGGATATGACGCCCGTTTTTCGCATCGTCGCCGATGGCAGCGACATCACCCGCATGATCAACGACCGGCTGTTGCTGCTGCGTACCTCGGACAAGCCCGGGATGGAATCGGACGAGTTTGAGTTGCGCATTGACGACCGCGACAGCGCCGTGACGTTGCCGTCTCGCGGTGCCTGCATCGAAATCTATCTGGGCTATGCCGGGTCGACCTTGTCCCGGGAGGGCCGCTATGTGGTCGATGAGGTCGAAGTCTCCGGCCCTCCGGACACGCTGGTGATACGTGGCAAGGCTAGCGATATGCGCGGCAGCGGCAAGACCACCCGTAGCGGTAGCTGGGAGGGCGATAGCTTGGCCACCATCGTCAGCACCGTGGCGCGGCGTAACGGCTGGGAGCCAGCCTGTACGGTGGCCACGATCGTGCCCCGGGCTGACCAGTTGGGGGAATCAGACTTCAATTTCATTACCCGGCTGGCCCGGCAGCACGACTGCACGGCCAAGGTCGCTGACGGCAAGTTGATCGTTATGCTGCGTCAGGGCGGTGTCACGGCCAGCGGCAAGACGCTGGGCGTCGTGACCATCAACAAAGCGGACGTCAGCCGCTACAGCTTTCGGCTGGGCGATCGCTCGACCCACAAGGCTGTGAGCACCAAGTACCAGGACAAAGCCACCGGCAAACTGGCGGTGGTGAATCTGAACAACGACGACGCCCCGGACGGACTGCCGCCGGTGCATACAGATCGGCATATCCACCCGAACAAGACCGCCGCCGAACAGGCCGCCAAGGCGCGTTTGGCCGCATTCAACCGCTCGACTGCAGGTGTGCGACTGGAAATGCCCGGGCGCTCTGATCTGTTCGCAGAACGGATGATCAATGCACAGGGGTTCAAGGATGGGCTCAATGGCGAGTACCTGGTGGAATCCCGGGAACAGGTATTCACCCAGTCTGGCTGGTCGACGACGATCGAGTGCAACGCCGGCAAGAAGGGAAAGGCCAAGGTCAAAGGCAAGAAGCCCGAGAAAACCCTGAAAATCGTTCAACTCTAACCCGAAAATCCCCACCCCCGGCCCGCCTTGTGCGGGCTTTTTCGTAAGGGCAACTTATGTCGATTACCCAGCAACAACTCCTGCAGATTCTCCCCAACGCCGGCCCAGTTGCCGGCGTTTTTGTGCCGGTACTCAACGCCGCGATGGTGCATTACCAGATCATTGGCCCCAAGCGCGTGGCCGCGTTTATCGCGCAGATTGGGCACGAGTCCGGCCAGCTCAAATACGTTAAGGAAATCTGGGGCCCAACGGTTGCCCAAGCCAAATACGAAGGCCGCAAAGATCTGGGCAACACCGTGGCCGGCGACGGCTCCAAGTACCGGGGGCGTGGCCTGATCCAGATCACCGGCCGGGCCAACTACATGGCCTGCGGCGAAGGGCTGGGCCTTGACCTGATCAAACAGCCCGAGCTGCTGGAAAAGCCAAAGCACGCCTGCATGTCGGCAGCATGGTTCTGGGCGACCAAGGGCCTGAGCACCTTGGCTGACGCAGGCCAGTTCGACAAGATCACCCATCGCATCAACGGTGGCCAGAATGGCGCGGCCGATCGGCAGGCACTCTATGCCCGGGCGCTCAAGGTGTTGGCGTGAACCTCGATGCGTTGAAGTGGGGCGGGGCATTGCTGCTAACGCTTGGCCTTATGGGTGGCAGTGCATGGGCTGCATGGGCGTGGCAGGCCAACGCCTACGGCCAGCAACTGGCCAAACAAGAAACCTCCCATCAAACAACCCTGACCCATCTGGCCAATGCCAACTCAGCGCTAATCATCGCGGAGCAGGGCAAGCGTCTCGCCCTGGAGCAGTTGCTGGCAGCCAGCGACCAAGCCCATTACCGAGCCCTTACTGATGAAAAAACCAAACAAATACATCTGCGTGATCGCCTTGCTACTGCTGACCTGCGGCTGTCAGCCTTACTCGCCGCAACGGATACAAACCGTTGCAGTGGAGTGCCAGCCGCCGCCGGCCCCGGCAGTGTGGTTCATGGAGCTCAGAGAGCCCAACTTGACCGAGCGCATGCTCAACGAATTATCGGCATCGTCGGCGAAGGTGATGAGGGACTGATCGCCTTGGCAGCATGTCAGGAGTATGTACGGGGAGTAGCGGGTTAGTTTACAGCGCCGCAATGAATCTATCTGCTCGAGCAGAACACGAATGATAGAAATCCCATAGGCGGTAATCCGGAAGTAGATCATGTGCTGCTCAACACAACGGCGGCGATAGTCAGGTCGAATGCTCTTACAGTCTGGAGCTTATTTCGGCTGCTCTGCCAGCACTGCAAAAGCAATTGTCAGCATGTCGATATACCGACGGGCCTGCTTGCGTATCGCCAGATCAGATCGGTTGCCGGAGTAAGACGATACTCAGCAATGTTTGCTCAATATGCTCAGTTTTAACGCTTCAGGGGCGAAGGCACGATGATAGCCTGCTGCCTTAAATTTCGGCGTTGCGCTCTTGCTCTCGGCGGATTAAATCTCGTATGTACTCGCTGTCATTGGTGTAGTGCCCGGCTTCAATCTGCGCCTTGATCCAGCCATCTTGCTAGTCAGTTAAGGCTCCTGCTCTGAGCAAAGCTAGGCGCGCTTAATTTGGTTTATACATAGAGCGAATCCCTGTAATCTTTGCCTTCCACAAAATCTCCCCTTCGGTAACCTATGAATCTCCCTGAAAAAACTATGATTGCTTTCTCTACTCGATGGGGCAGCCAGTTCGGGGGGATCAATAGTTTTAATCAGGACTTGATCGGTGCGTTTGCATCGGCTTTTTATCAGCGAATAGTAACGGTTTGCGTGGTTTTATATGCAACCGATGTTGAGATAAAAAGTGCTCTTGCTGAGCAAGTGCTTCTTGTCTCACTTGGTCGTGAGAGTGAGCATACGTTTTCGCCTGATTTGGAAGCTGCTATCTGGCAAGCGTTGCAAGTACATAAAGTCCCCACGTTAATTGATCAAACAGTGTGGTTGGGACATGACCGTATAACGGGTGCAATCGCATGCGCTGCTAGCAAAGCGCGCGGTGGAAGATCCGCCTTGATTCATCATATGAGCTACAGTCGATACGAGGCATTTGCTGAGAGTAGCGCTATTGCTAAAAAGAAAGAAGTTGAGCAAAAACAGCTATTCCTAAGTGCAGACGTAGTCTTGGCAGTAGGCCCACTTTTAGGCGATGCACTCGCAGATATACGGGATGCTTTGAGCGTGCCCGTTTTAATTCCTGGTTTGCCGGACATCATCGTTAAAACTGCACCAAGAAATTTTAAAGGTTTTATCAGTGGTAGACTTAGCGAAGATGCGAAGCGAATAAAACAGGCGCATCTAGGTGTTGCAGCTTTTGCAAGTGCGATTCGTCAAGCTGATGAAAATATGGGGCTGCCTGATGTATTGCGTGGTGAAAATGAACCTATGCTTACGCTGCGCGGTGTAGATTTTGAAAAAAGCTATTGTGGGCAACATGCGGAAGCAGAAATAGCTTTAATTAAGTTCGCTGAAGAATATGCAGGACGCGCTTTTAATTTACATGCTTTGCCGTTCACGACAGATAGACAGGAGTTATTTGATGATCTTCGGAGTGCTAGTGTAGCGATGATGCCTTCCTGGCATGAAGGTTTTGGATTGGTTGCGTGGGAAGCTATCGCGGCAGGGGTACCGCTAATCATCAGTAACAAGAGTGGCGCATTCAGGATGCTTAAGGAGTTCGAGGATGGCGTTTACCTGTCATGTGTCATGCATATAGATGTGGCTGGTAGTAGTAGCGAGCCATATTTTCTCCCAAAAGATGTTAGTAAGTTGGCTCAGGCTATAATTAGTGTTGCCAAGAACTCACCAGAGGCTCGTCAAAAAGCAGCTCGGTTACGTGAGGTTATGAGCAGCAAATTCACTTGGGCAAATTGTGCTAGACAGGTGCTCAACGCGCTCGGCTGGACGATTGAGATAGAGCAGGAAGTCTTACCTAGCACCACTGATTCACATATCCCTTCGCCCTTGCTTCCAAAACAAAATATTAATTTTCTCGAGCTTCCTAGCCCGTATTGGCGACCCGGCAGTGGATTGAGTGACAGCCGATTATTACGTGCAGAAGAAGCGATCGTGCCATTTGATCCCAAGGCAGAACCTTTCTTGGAATCGCAACTTGAATGGGCAACGTCTGTCCAACATCCCATATGTGTCAGACTTGTAACTGGGGCGGGTGGGTGCGGTAAAACTAGGCTTGCTCTAGAACTTTGTAGACGAATGATAGGTAAAGGGTGGCAAGCTGGATTTTTGACCGGAGATTGCACACCTAGCCAGATTTCGCAGCCTATCAATCTACTCACTCTGTCAGGTCAGCCATGCTGTATTGTAATTGACTACGCTGAAACTCGTCAGCCTCTACTGCTGACACTGCTTAAGTTGTTGCTAGCTAGTAAGGATGCACTAAAGGTCCGAATATTGTTGCTTGCACGTGACGGTGGCGAATGGTGGGGGGCATTATCATCGAAAGAGCCACTCTGTGAATCTCTACTAGATGGTCCTGCCAGCAGTGGTCCGTTTCCCATGCCGCAGTTGCATGATAATGAGCTTGAGCGCCAAAAAGCTTACCGTCTTGCTATACATACTTTTTCCCGTGTTTTGCAAATCAATCCGCCTGAGCATCATCCGGATCTTAAGGGAGCGCACTTTTCTCTCCCTCTTTATATTCAAATGGCTGCATTAATGGCCCTTCGTGGAGAGCGGCCAAAGTCTGCAGAAGCACTTCCCCGAGCTCTTGTTAATCATGAGAAACGTTACTGGAGTAGGGCTTTAGCAGAATTAAGTCGCGAAGGTAGTAATCTTGACCGACAAGCGGGCTATTTGATGACGCTGGCCACTTTGAGTAATGGTATCGCTACCGTACGGTCACTAGAGGACGTCTGGAAAAAAATAGGCGAGGATAAAGTATCCCTAAAGTACCTATTTAGAACTTTATCCCCGCTTTATCCCGATCGTCAGGGATTGCAAGGCTTGCGTCCAGACTTAATCGGCGAGGCTTTAGTAGCGCAGACACTACTTGGTTTCAATGGTCCAGAGTTACTCAGCATATTGCTCAACTTGGGAGGAAGTCGCGTACGACAGTCGTGCTTAACCGTGCTTGCTAGATTATTGCGTAACCGAACAGATGTTTCAGCATTGGTTGAAGACGCGCTGGTAAATAACTTTCTAAGCTGTGCAGACGACCTCGTTTCAGTATGCGTAGAAACACCGAGTCCACTGCCGCAAATTATCGAGCGTGCATTTTTAAGATTGCCAATTGCGCGTCAGTGGCAAGTGGCTGGGATTCTTAGTTCTCGCTTTAGATATGGGCTTTTTCCCTTGGCTGGGCTGGCTGTACTCGTGGCTCAAAGTATCGTAACTAAGCGAGCAGAGCAAAGGAGCAAAAAGCCAACGCTGGATGAAGCAAGAATGCATGCGGAGGCCCTGGCAGCTTTAGCTCTTGCTTTAATGCGTCAAGGCAATAATATGGATGCGTTACAAGCATCCAAGCAATGTTTAGATATTTCCCGCGAACTTGCGTTAATAAAGCCTCATGTATTCAAAGTGGATCTAGCTACTGCACTCAATAATCATGCTAATCGCCTAGCTGCACTGGGTCTAACAGAAGATGCATTAGCTATTAATGAGCAGTCTTTAAGTGTGTACCAAGAGTTAATGCTGTCTGATCCTGAGGGGGTTAAACATGAAATGGCAACCGCTCTAGGTAATTTTGCTAATTTCTCGGACGATCTTGGTTACTCGGAAGAGGCGCTGAAGGCAGCGAAGAAGGCATTAGCTATTTATCAAGAATTTCCAGAGCCAAAGTCAAAAAAACTAATGTATGACATGGCAGTATCACTAAGTAATCAAGCGACTTACTTGGTAGGTATGGGGCTTGCTGAAGATGCAGTGAAAGTTTCTAGGCAAGGATTAAAGATTGCCTTTGATTTGGAAAAAAATAAGCCTGAAAGATATAGGCCTATGCTTGCTAGCTCTATAGCTAACCACATTGTACATTTGGCTGCATATGGCGAATTTGAAGAGGCGGCGTCTAAAGCAAATGATGTTTTTACTATATTTATGGATCTTTCAAAGTATAAGCTTGAGCGATATAAGTTTGAGCAGGAAAATGCTCGAATAATGGTTTTTTTCTGGAGTTGGTTAGCCTCTGGCATACTAACAGCTCCACTGTTAAATGATGGCGTACCTGAGATAGGTGATGAGCGAAAACAGCGTAGTTTAAACTTTAGTCATTTTTTTGTAGTGGCTTGTTTGACCGGAAGTCAAGAAGCAGTTCAATGTGCTTTGGTTCAATGGGGAACATTAGATGTTTCTCAGAGGCAGTCTCATAAAGGTGCATTTTTTATAATGGCTGCAGCTTCCGAACAAAATAATAGCCCCAGTGAATCAGCTGTTAATTGGCGCGAAGAGTTTAAATGTTACCGAGATCAGTGCCAGGGGCGACTTCCTGCTTGGTTAGTTGAAGTTGCTCGAAGAAGAGGTCTGGTGTTATAAGGAAAATTAAGTTTTGTGTCTTCAGTTGCTGAGTGCTAGTCTAACTTGTAACGTTAGGCGATATGCTGTTTGAGATTAGCGCCAAAGATGCGGGGGATCGGAAGAGCGCTGTTTTTCACGTTGATTGGGCAGCGCATTGTAATCTTGCACGGTTTTATCAAAAATGCGCAGCAAATCCCTGCGGTTGATTTGAGGTTCACCCGGGCTCGAATCAAGGATGTTACTTTATGAATACGCTAAAAGCTGACGGATACTCACCAGTAGTGTTCAACCCACAAGACTATGCAGCTTGACGCAGTCAGGAAGACGCTGCATTTGCGGATGCCTATTCTGGCCTGCAAGACGAAATTACCGCTCTAGACGTGCTGTTGTAAGCGCGGAAATTCACCTGGCTCACACAGGAACGCATGGCTGTCAAACCTAAGGCGCTGGCCCGAATTGAAATGTCGTTGGCCAGCCGCAAGCACTCACCCTCGCGGGAGACGCTACGTAAATATACGCAGGCGTGCGGTAAGTCGCTAACCATTGGTATTCAATGAGGATTTATCGCGTGATTTTGGTTTGTGTTTGTTCGACAGGATGCTGGAGAGGAGGGGCATCGATTTCCGAAAAGTAGGGGCGCATATTACGTGCACTACAGAGTACAGCTTATGTCTGAGCTTAACTTAAGACTGCAGTACGTTTAATAATCCTGTGAAGTTGAATGCTCCCCTGATTGTTTAGATTTTAGATTACTCTTGTACTAAAAGATTCTCGGTAGATGAGTCTAGAGCGTAGTCGAGGTTTGAGTGGCGTTATATACGACAGATAGAACTGAAAAAAATCACTATGGGACAAGCTTGAGGTGAAAGACCTCCGGTTACTGATATTAATACGTTGAGTTAATTGAATTACGGACTCAAGCGTTTATTGTGTTGCGGCCCTGGACTGGGCCATGCACTATAATTGCACTCCCCTAATGGACTCGTAGGTTGTATTAATGGATATGCTTTCTAAAATACGAAGAGCAGCTGAAAACGATCTTGCCACATTGTTTCGGGCGAAGGAGTTGATGTCGGCGCCCAAAGCACTCAAGGAGTTAGAGCAGTGGGAGAGGTTGTATCGAGAGATCAAAACTCCCAGCGGCGGTGTGATTTACCTTTCTGATAAAGCGAATGAAAGCTTTCTGCGCTTGGTGGAAACGGTAGGTGCGAATCTGCCAAGTCGTGACTTCGTTTTATCTGACGATATTTATCAGGCATGTAAAATGGAGTTAGGCCGTATGTACGAACAGGAGGCACCTCAAAAAACAATCGCCCCCTTTCTTACCTCACTGGAGGCTGCCATGCAGAGAAAAATAATGATGCATAGGTTCTACACAACACTCGACGGATTAAGTCTCTGCGGTGTGGATCAGATGAGAATCGGTAGATTAAATGTGCAAACTCCTGACTTAGCAATACTTGAGAGTTGCGTTGCTAACGAAGCCATGATTAGTGGGACTTGGGCGCGAATGAAACGAGGCCTCTGGATTTCCGCTGAAATTACAGGGAGTAGGGGATATGCGGAGCGGCGTTTTTTCGAAGATGTAAAAGCTGCATGCGGTTTACTTGCAGTCTCGTTGACAACCGTTTTGGAGAGAGGTGGCTGCGCTGTCCGATTGACACCTAGTATGGATGGTCGAGTCAGGCCTAGTGCGGCGACGTGGTTTTCAATTGAGACACTGTCAAATGAGCTATGCACGAGTTCATCTATGAAAGGATTTCAATCAATAACCCTCGATGCTAGTCATGTCGAGGGGTTACAGACATCCGAGTGGTTCTCTGAGTTAACTAAAATCATCCAAGGGGATAGTGATAGTGACGCAGAGCATGCAGTCCGACGCGCCATTTATTGGTTCTTCGATGCACAGGCTGATACATCTGCAGAGATGCAGTTGGTGAAATTTTGGAGCTGTATTGAATGCTTCTTTTCATTTGAAAATTCGGGGGAAACCACCAGCAAAATTAAACGTGGGTTGACCGCATTACTCACGCTTGGAGACTTCGGTTTTTCCAGCTTAGAGACTTGGAGGGACCTTGAGAAAGAGATTGAGGCACTTTACGACTTACGCTCCAGAGCAGTGCACGACGCAAGGCATAGCCACGTATCAGATAGTGATATCACCAAAGTCAGCAAGTGGGCTGCCTGGGCCATCCTGGAAATTACTGGACTAATCTCGAAAGGCCACGACAGCAGAGTTAAGATCAAAGAACAGACGGATCGCCTTTCTGCAATGCTTCAAAAGCAGGGCGACGGCGTGAAGCCCTAGCTTGCTAGGGTGATGAACCTATGATTAGCTATTGGTCCTTTGCTGCCAGCCGTTTTACCTTTCGATCTAGATCTACTAGCAGCCACTCGTTAGGAGATCCATGTCAAAAATAAGAGGCGCAAATGTGCTATTCAGTTCAGGTTTTGTATCATCGATAAGGCATTTGTCTATAGCAAAATACAGCGCTGACTTATTGATTCTTATAGGACAATAAGCTCAATTTCTGGCTTCATGACGATCTGGTAATTTCTCAATATTTCAATAGGTTACATGTGTTCAACGCTCAAATTTGACATAGTACTGGGCTTGCGTGCCGGGCAATCGCCGAGGATCGGTCCGGCACGATCAGTTCGAACTACCAGCGCACGTCGACAATCACCTTCCCGGCGTTATCGATCTGGCATACCGTTTTGGTCACCTTGAAACCCTTCACTGCCATGTGACTGGTGTATGTAACCCTCCCTACGATGTTCCCTTCAGGGTCTACGACAGAATATTCATCGATATCCTCTTCTCCCATGAAGCCTTTGGTGCGAGAGCTATCGAGCTTCAGCTCTTCACCTGGGTTGAGTTTAACTTTGTCCTTTAGCATGGATCGATCCTGATCGGGTTTATATGGCCCATAAAAGTACCACACTGCCCAGAAACTAAGTATGGTTAGAGCGGCCTCGAATTTGCGCAAAACCTCCACTTCCACTACAGGCCATTGCTTAACGTTTGCATAAGTACAGAAAAGAGGATGTATTCTCACCGTCTGAATGCACTATTATCTTTTTGAAACAAATTTTTAGGTGGTTACAGTCTCCAGCATGGGGTGCTAGTGTCAGAGCCAGCGGTTCCTAGAGCCCAATATCCAAATTCGACCCATAACATCACTTCGCGAAAGGCTGTTTTCGGCCAAAAGCAGCCCTTCGATGTGTCTAGACACTTCGGGGCGATTCAGTCTATTAGCCGAGTGACCGAGTTGTGAAGGTTGCCGGTATAGGATTTGAGTTCTTGCTTAAAGCGAACGAAAATGTCCGTAACTTGTGATTCAGCCCTCATCAGCTATCAACGTGTTCAAACGCACTATTCCAATGACGCGCGCCCTTAAGGATAAATATGGTTCATTACCAAGGTGCAGTTCTCTACCTCGATATCCTGGGGATCAGCAATCTGACCAAGAAAAAGGTCAAGCTCACCCCTGAAGACTATGAGGCTTGGGGAGTTAAGAAGATCTCAGAATGGAACGAGCACTTTTTTTGCGCAAAATTGCTGGTGGCCTTTCGTACCTGTTTAGAAGACGTAAAACAAAGATACGAAAATATCAAGGTTACCCAGCTATCTGATTGCGCATTTATTTGGTCGAAAGACGCAGCCGCAGTGGCCAAAGCGGCTCAAGATCTTATGTGGGCTCTAACAAGGGTTGGCGTTCTTTGTCGTGGCGGTATCGCTTACGGTGAAATTATTGAGCCAGACAGCGTCGCAAAATCTATAGGACAATTCGTGCTGGGCGAAGCAGTGACAATGGCGGTGGAGTGTGAGGGCAAAGGCAAAGGCTGCCGGCTATTCACCCATCCTGAGTTAGTCCTCAAATTGACTGGTACTGGTCCGCGGAGCGAAAGATTTGCAGAAGACTCTTTTGCGGAGCTCCTAAATCCATTGAGCGGAGAAAGTGCCGACGAATTCCGCTGGTACCTCCAAAACTTGCCACAAAGCCCCGTAAAAAGCGCCCAAGCGAAGCACTTAGCCCTGCTTGAGCTCATGGCCGCACTAATGTGTTCCCCTCGATTCAATTGGAACGGTAGTTCTGAGGCAGGACGATTACAGTTGGCGTGCAGCATCACATGTTTGTCAAAGGCCGCCCACATGCTGTTACCTTCTTCGGATACGCTTTTCAACGTGAATCAGTTGATGGTCACCGAGATTCGTAGGACACAAGAACAGCAGAACAAGAGATTACAACTCTGGGGCAGTCAGGCGGCTAATGCATTCGATCGCATAAAAGCTAGAGGGTCCAAGCTCCGCGGTGCGCTTCAATCCGAGTGATACAACTAACGCCGTTACCGCCTCTAATTCCAAGCTGCGGGGGCACTGCAATGCTCGCCTCTGTGAGGGGTTCTACGCTGTCATGATTTGGGCGCAGCAGTAAGTCGCCTCAGCCGGCTAATGCCCGTCATAAAGGCTTTATAAATTAGCTCAACCCCAACACCTCACGTAACCTCCGCAGAGACTCCGCATCCAGCGTTGGAAAGAACTCTCAAGGTGACCCAAATGTGGCCGACACAAAAGGATTGAGATGTGCAGGTCTGTCATTGCAAATGATCATGACGCAACAGCTCAATGAAACCCCGAATAGGCACGACAAGGAGCGTTACCCAATGCTAGACCTGATCTACATTGTCGAAGAACCAATTATCTGCGACCCAGCACAAGGCAGCGGCAACAGCTCCTCAGTAAATTTCACTATGCCAGACCGTGACGAACATCAAGGAGCTATAACAGGTGCCGCGCTTGCAAGCATTGCAGGCGCGGCAGTACTTGGCAGAGGTGCGAGTCTATTCGCTGCACCACTCCTACCGACGGCTTTAATGGCCTCCGCATTACTTGGGGTTCCAAGTTTGTTGACTGGTTTCACAAAGGATCGCGCCTTAAAAAGTGATGACCTGGATGATGCTAAGCTTGAGGAGGCTCGATTACTCACCTTGTACGTACAACACCATTCGCTGTCTCGCAGCCAAGCAAATGAGGAAGGCTACCGTTTTCAGCCCGGGCACCCAGTCGTTGGCAAGACATACCGTAAACACCCATTGTCCGACTACTCGACCCCGGATAACGGCAACCTTTACATCCCAAGCGACAGCTACGACGCAATCCTGCTGGAGGAGCGTGAATCGGAGTTGATCAAGCTTTTGGTTCATCTCGGCGCGACCAAAATCAGCATCACCAAAAAAGCCTCGGACAAAAACCGTAGCGTCGTCACTGCCGAAGCTTCGGTGCAAGTCGGCCCTATGGGTGGCGGCGACGTCGGTTACACCGGTAAAACCGAACGCGATACCGATACGCTGAATACTCGTGAATTCTCGTTAGCCGGCCGGCCTTGGAAAGCAGATAGCAAAGTAGATCGTGAAAGTTTTTTTTGGCTCTCCTATGAGCCATCCTGGAAAGCAGTCGTGTTCGCCCGCGAAGTGGGTGGTTGCCTGACAGCGTCCCTTGAAATTAAAGAAAGTACCTCGTTCTCGACAGACAAAAACTTCGAGCTGTCAGTCAAAGTGAAGCTGGTTGAGGCTGGCGCGCAGGCTGGACTTTCAAATCTGGAATCCGAAGAAAAAACATACTTCGTCAGAGCGGAGTTCGCCCCGGTAAGTGACCGGGCCTAACCATGATTGTTGACGCCAACGTAGAATTGACCCACGTGCCGACGCAAGACAGCCCCACCTCCAAATTGGTATAAATCTAGCGTAGGCGAAGGGTCGAGAGGAGTCAGACTGGATCAGTGGCATTTCGGCAACTGGATCAAATCGGCATCGGCAAGAACAAATTGTCTGACTTTTGACAATTAGCCAGTTCTGAATGACGGACGCGGGTCGGAAACCGCCGGACCCGACCGGCGGCTTTTGGCCGAAAGCAGTCGCTCACGGAGGCCAGCTTTCTGCCAATAGCTGCCCCTCGTGAGGAGCAGCTATACACCGCCTGGTGTCTATTTGAAGTTAGGCTATGCTAAGTAAATAGTTTTTTCATTTGTACTGCAGATCAAACTTAGGGTGAAAAGATGAGAGTATCTATTTGCGCCATTTTTGCCACAGTGCTATTGCCCTTCACTGCATACTCTACAGATGAGCCTGCACCAACAGGAATAATTATTCCAAATGGTGTCGAATGGTCAATAGGTGATAACGACGCTCTCCCACTTGTGCGAGGTGAGAAAGCGAATTACCTGTTTTTTATTAGCAAAGGGAAAGTTTCGCTGAACGTAGATGGCAACTCAATTGAGAATATTGTGGGGCCATCTACAGTTCTTCTTGTTGGTAAAGAAATTTTTCTTTTGACAAGATTTTCTACTGGCATCGCGTCAACTGGAACAATTCAACGGGCTCCTGCATTAAAGACGAATATCCCTTATTCCTCTTCCAAGCAAGGATTACAACCAGCAGTCTTTCCTTTGGCGAGATTGGACTCTCCACGATCGTTTGCGTTTACCGTTGAGAATATTGGCACCCCGGACAAACGCCCCGAAGATTGCAAAGATCCATTGAGTTCGTACGTGCGATTAATTGCGGATGGCTCGCCAATACAAGTGTCCCCCAATACAGATGCCCGCTTTTCAAATAACAGTGGTTATATGGGAAAAGCAAAGTCTGTCGACTGGGCAATTGCCGGACCTCAGACTTGTGCTTTCACGGTAATTTTCGCCCTTGTAGATGAGTAAAGTGAGAAAACATTCTTAGGCTCATCCGCGCGGAGGGGGGAGTTGCCCCAGCTTTTTCAGACACGATATGACCGCTGTTGGCCGATATCGGGCCTTTAACGGCGGCAAAAAACGGTCAATAAGTAGCTACTTTTGGCCGTTCAAGTCGACCAAACGGAGTTGAGGTTGGGGGTCAGATATGCAGGGACGCCTCACCTAAGAGGGCATCCAGATCATCAAGCATTTCTGAGTAGTCATGTTGAATTGGCTTCATCGAATCATCGAAGTGAATTCTCTGACGTCTCAACTTGAAATTGGAGCTCGGTTCCATAATTTGCCAAAATCTCACAGCTGACGTCTCCCCTCCGAACATTGACATGATTGATTCAGTAATAGCACGCGGGCAGTTCATGCCGAATGTAACGGATTTGACCGGTGCAGGACTGCGGTCCAAACCGATTGGCCCTAGCAGTCTCCATTCTTTTTCGTACCGCCACTCGCTAGATTTCGTTAGCAATGATGCTCGTTCGACTTCATGTTGCGAAATCAAATCTCCGCCTTCTATCCACCTGAGCAAGCAGTCTGCGGAAATCTGGCGGTCTCCACCATATACAACCCGTCTAATAGATGAAAACTCCAGCTTAGTAACATCGTATTCAATGCACACGCCACGGTGCTGTTGGCCGTAGTGTGACCACATCAGAGGACTATCGACTTTTTCACTTAGGCATAGAACGCCAGTCGCGTGCGTTTTCTTAACTTCATCTTGAATGAGGTTTAACAGTGCTTGTTTGAAATACGCAGCGGGATCACGAACTTCGGGGTCGGTAATATAGTACTCGATACCTCGTATAACCTCATTGACTTCACTATTCCCAAGCTTGGCACGATGAACGTCTAATTTCTCTCCTCGCAACCTCAGGCGCTTCAAGGATGCTGACGTCTCTTTTTCAACCCGTCGGAGAACCATCAATTTTAGAAGCAACTGTAACCCATCTATGGTTTGAGTCCCTGCTACCACAACAGGTCGACAATCTAGCGGATCATTGAATGTTCCAGGATCTGCAAAGTAAACCTTACCGTGGTAAAGCTGCTCCACCATGCGATCACTGAAGCCGAGATATTTGTACAGGCTTTTTGGCTCTTTATTTGTCATCAAAGCAGGTCCCTGTGGGCGACAGCAATCATAGAGTTGGACAACCTTCACGAGTCATCACCAATTTTATCTGCTACACAAGGCCTGTGAATCGCCCTTGAATTCGTAACACATCTGAATGACCGCTGGTGGCCGAAAGCAGATCCTTATACAGCACTGTCAGTTATGGAGTGCTAGGAGAAATTATCAGTCAGCAGAACGCTGTAGGAAAAGACAAGAACTCGTACTGTCTTTAATTGGACGGATCGGGGGAGAGCGCTTAAGTAGCGGTTTTAATCAGGTCTCACTGGTTGCTCTAATTTTGCTACAGCAACACCTTTGTCAAAGATAAGTTATTGATTAATAGGTTTTTTTCAAGTCAGTGGTTTCGATCCATCATAGGGGCCACGCTAAAGCGCCTGGACACCGCAGAGCCTTTGTTTACGTGGGTTGTAGCTGTTTTTTCTAGCATTTTGCTCTACGTGTTCAAGGCGTGTTTTAGGGGGTAAAAGGGCGTGTTTTGGAGTTTATTGGTACAAATTACCAATCCAAACAACAATTGTACCAGTCGATCATGGCCACTATCCGAGCACGCAAGCGCACCGACGGCAGCATCAGTTACACGGCACAAATACGCCTGTTTCGTGATGGGGTGCAAGTCTACCAAGAGAGCCAGACCTTCGCCCGTAAACAGGCCGCCAAACCCTAAGCCTGGGTTCGGAAGCGGGAAGTGGCGCTTGACCAGCCCGGTGGCATCGAGCGGGCAAACCATATCAGGGCGACGGTCAAGGAACTGATCGAACGCTGCCTTTTGGAATACGAGAGATTGAGACCGCTTGGCAAAACAAAGCGCACACGGCTCAGCCCATTAGTGAGATCTGACTAGGCAAGCTGGAGGATATGGAAATCACTATCCTCTTCGCGGCAGTTCTCCTCGCAGAGCCCGCCACGACACACCCGCCATACGGGACGTTTTGGCGACTCCTCGGCAGCCTTGATCTTTTTGTCCATTGCCTCACGGGCGTAACGCATTTGGTCGATGGTAAGGGTGGAGATCCACTTGCCCGTTCCGACGCGCATCGAACAACCGTGATGACACTTAAGATAAGGCACGACTTCGTCCTTGCAGCTATAGCGGCTGGCCTTAAAGGAATGGCGCATATGCAGAAGCGGTCTTAGACGGGAGCAAATGTCTTTGGTAAAAGTAGGGTGTTCGTTGAGCGTATTTCAGGAGCTGAATTTGAGAACGTGTAGCGAGCAGGAGTCCCGGATTGCTTGTTGGGACCCGCCCTTAGTAATGGGCAGTGATCAATGGGCTTAAGTATTGAGCTTCGAGTTAATCTACTCCCTGCCAATCTAGGCCAAAGACTCAAAGCTTTAGTTCATTGATCACATCTATTTCGACTGCTCGACGGTTTCCAGTGCGGGCAGCTCAGCAGTTTTTCCTCCCAAGGGCGATGCAGGCTTAACCCCTCCATATCCCTTCACGCATCACAGCCTCCATGGTTTTGAGTTATGTGACGGCTGCTCGGTGTTTGATTTCGTGCCACGGATCATTTGCTCGAGCTAGTGCAGCCATCGGCGGCGTGCCTTTGATGGTTACGGTGACCAAGGCCAGCGATCCAGGGTTATGAGAGTGCCACTCAGGTGTTCCAGGCTGCAGCACAACTGATTTGGAAGCAGCTAAGACTTCGGCTCGATACTCGCGACGTACGCTTTTAACGCTTCGTTTTTTACCCTGCCGTGCAATCCATAGTGAATTTCGCGGTGGCAGGCCGGACAGATAGCGCCTATGTAACGTGGATGATCCAGGCCGCCATCTGATAATCGATTGATGTGGTGCGGCTCTAGATATGGTGATCCGTTTGTCTTCATGAAGGGTGCCGGCTTCTCACAGCTCTCGCAATTTCCGGCTGCCCTTTTTAAAACGTAGTCGCAGATAGCTCTACTGCGACGATATACGGTTCTGAGTGCCGCCCCGTTCTCTCCAGCTGCCGCCGTTTCGGCGTCCATCAGAGCTCGTTTTCTTGCTTCGAAGACCCGTGCGGCATGCGCTTCGTCCAGCGACATCGTTTCGGGAGTGGCGATCCATCCTGAAGCCACCATCTGCTTTTGATTGGCTGAGTCGCGCAGCTCCTTGTAAAAATGCTCGGTCATGTTTTCCAGATGCTCAGAGAGGTAGACGCTATTGGGCGCAATCTCCACTGACTTGCTGTACCGGTCGCCGCGGGCATCGATGCAAAGTGCACTAAGGCAGATCGTCCAAGTTCGTGGCTGAGCAATTGGAAGCCATCGAGGATGGGTAGAAGGTAGCGGGCACGGAGCGCCAATGTCGTGATTATCGAACCCAGGTGCGAGCCTGGAAGCTGGACGCCGAAGGCTATCTCGTTTCAAGTCTGCGGCCAGTACGGCCAAGTTACCCGTGCAGCAATACATAACCCCGCCAGGTGCGGGTATTTTTTTACCCGGAAGAAGGCATGCCTTCAACAAGGGAGTTCCCAGCCCATGGTGTTGGCAATAGTGGCATAAAGCCTGCTAAAGTCGGCGCCGAAATTATCCAGGTAAGGAAATACAAAGTGAAAGGCATCCAGTTTTTGGCTGTAGTCGGCGCGGCATTGTTGATGAATGGCTGCGTTGTACAGAGCACTTACAGCAAGACAGTGGCAGTAACTAGAGATGCCGATGGCAAGATCATTCAAACTGTTGAAAGCGAGACTGTGGTTCAGCCAGCCAATGGCTATCCAATGCGCCTGGAGAAAATCAAAGGCATACAGCCGCAATAATTACCCACGCCGATTCGAAGAAACCCGCCGAGTGCGGGTTTTTTATTATCTGGAGTAAGCCCAAGCCCATTACCGAGCTCTTACTGATGAAAAAAAAACCAAACCAGCCCGTCTGCGTGATCGCCTTGCTACTGCTGACCTTCGGCTGTCAGTCCAACTCGACGCTGACCAGTGATTAGCTGTGCCCTGGTAGTCCTACACTTTTAATCCAGGAACTAAGTTCTGTAACCATTTGATTTACTTCACTATTCTCTCGTTCCGAGGGGCGGATGATTGCGTTCCAGGCGATATCCAAACCGTCATTCAGGGCCGCCCACGTAAGTTCACCGCGCTCAAGGCTGGGGGTCACTAAGTCACGTTGCAAGATGCTGATTCCGTAACCTGATCGTACCAACTCGACGATAGCTTCAATCAACTCCACTGTGATCATGCGGCGCGGCAAAATACTGGCGGGGGCGAAGAAGCGGTCATATTCCCAGCCGCTAGCGCGATCGGTCGAGTACGTCACTAGGTTGTAGGTCTTGAAGTCTTGCGCGTAGATACTTTTTCTTCCCGCAAGGGGATGATCGGTTGCCATTATCGCAATCAAGTCATCCCGAAAAAGTGGCAACTTGGCGACACCGCTAGGAACCATGCCGTCATCGATGATGGATACATCGAGTCTTCCTTGCATCAGGCTCGCGTAAACGTCATTGCGGGGTACGGTCACCAGTGTGATTTCTATGTCTGGCCGCAGACTTGAGTAATGCTTGATGAATTTTGGAATCCAGCGGAACGGGCCGTATGAGGTTACACCCATGCGTACAAATGCTGTGACGCCACTCGCCATGGATCTGGCTTCAGACTCGGCTTCATTGAGTATCGCGATGATGTCTTTGGCAGCACGTTCCAGACGCGCGCCAGCAGGGCTGAGTCTGAGCTTTCCCCCAGTTCTTTCCGTTAGGCTCACACCTAGCCGCCGTTCGGCTTCACGCAGGCGGTGACTGACTGCCGAGGGCGTCAGCCATAAACGCTCTGCAACGGCGGTTATCGAGTCAACCTCCGACAAGGTTTGCAGCATCACAAGGTGATCCAGGGTGAGTCTCATGGTGAGCGACCTGAAAATAATTCACAAAATTACGTAAAATTACGAGCGTGACTTGTTTTTAGTGTCGATGCAATCTGAATCCAGCAGAGCCACTGGAGACCAACAATAATGAATACCCTACCTAACACACCGGCATTAACTCTGGGCGATATCATCGACCTCGAGCTTTACCCCATTACGGATCGCACCAGTTCCACTTATCGTGCACTGGTTGCTCAAAGTCAGTCGTTGCTGGGAGAAGATGGCGTTGCGATCTTCCCCGGGTTTGTTCGCAACCAATCGGTTGTCGCAATGGCTGAGCAGACGCTTGCCATGCACTCGGGCATGTTTCATTTTCGGGAAAGTCACACGGTTTACTTCAAGCCGCAAGATGAAAGCGTTGACCCGGAACATCCGCTACGCCGATTGATGAGCACGGCCAAAGACACAGTGGCTTATGCCGATATTCCGGCCGAACATTTAATCAGAAAGATCTATGAGTCGGACGAAGTCCTGGCTTTCATCAAAGATGTGTTGGCTCTAGACGTGCTCTATCGCCACGCTGATTCGTTAGCCGCCCTTAACTTGCAGGGCTTCACCGCAGGGCAGCAGTTGGGATGGCACTTTGATCGTTCCGACTTCAGCGTAACGCTCTCCCTCCAGGCGGCGAGCGCCGGTGGGGACTTTGAGTACGTGCGCATGTTGCGCAATGAAAACGACGATTGTTATGAAGCAGTCAGGCAGTTCCTTGATGACCCGAAAACACAGCAGATAGAGGTTTTGCCTCAAGTGCCCGGCACCCTGACATTGTTCCGAGGGCGCTATTCATTGCACAGAGTAACGCCGGTGCAAGGGGATCGGTTGAGGCTTAATGCTGTGTTTGCGTACGTTGATCAGCCCAATGTTGAGTTCAGTGCATACGCTCGCCAGTTGTTTTACGGACGCACCTGCGTAGATCCAGTTTAAGTTTGGCCAATAGCAATAAGAGCAATTGATTCACGTCTTCGCTTTACGTGTATGCGCACATGAACATACCAGACCTGATGGCCTCGTTTGTTCCTGTGACGCACTCAACAGTTCGCTGCCCACAATAATAATGATTTGGAGCGTCTGATCATGAAAAACAGGAAGAGCTTGCTGGCCTCGTTGCTCACTCTCGGTTTGCTCGTTGGCAGTACTTCAAGCCAGGCTTCAGGATGGTGTGAGTCGGGCAAGCCGGTGAAATTTGCCGGCCTGAGTTGGGAGAGCGGGATGCTCCTTACCGACATCATGATGATCGTGCTCAGGGATGGCTACGGTTGTGTAACCGACCAACTGGTGGGTAATACCATCATTCTTGAAACCGCTCTGGCCAGCAACGACATTCAAGTATTTGGCGAAGAGTGGATGGAGCGTAGCGAAGTCTGGAAAAAAGCTTCAGCTGCCGGGACGGTTGTTGGGATAGGTGCTCCGATTATTGGTGCGACTCAGGGTTGGTACGTGCCGCGTTATGTCGTGGAGGGGGACACTAAGCGTAATAAACCGGCTCGAGCGCCAGATCTCAAAACGGTTGCCGATCTGAGCAAATATCCAGAGGTTTTTCGAGACCCGGAGGAACCGTCCAAAGGCCGCTTCTACAACTGTCCTGCGGGGTGGATTTGTGAGCAAGATAATACCGAGATGTTGAAAGAGTACGGTCTTGAAAACAGCTTTACCAACTTCCGGCCTGGAACCGGTGCGGCACTGGATGTGACGGTTCTGTCCAGCTATAAACGCGGTGAGCCGGTGCTGTTCTACTATTGGTCACCGACGCCGCTTATGGGTCAGATTGACGCGATCAGACTGGAAGAAAAGACCGGGGCCAATAAAAACGTCATCACTATGGTCGGCATTTCCAAGGCTTTCCATGAGCAGGCTCCTGAATTGGTCGCGGTTCTGGAGAAGGTCAATATTCCGATTGATCTGTTGAATCAGAACCTGGCGAGGATGACCCAGGAGCGTATCGCTTCTCCGAAGTTGGCCAGAATGTTTCTCAAGGAGCACCCGGAAGTCTGGCACGCCTGGGTCGATGAAACAGCGGCAAAAAAGATCGAGGCATCGCTCTGACCGGTCTAGAGGGCAAGGATGCCCTCTCTTTGTAACGTCTCCCAGAACACAAATTAATCACTGATATTGACTGCTTCGACACAGAGGCGGCTCCTCTTCGCGTCCGGGAATTACGAATATGATCAAATCACGAGCGGCTGTCGCCTTCGCGGCGAACGAGCCACTGCAAATTGTGGAAATCGATGTGGCGCCGCCGCAAGCCGGTGAGGTGCTGGTACGAATTGTTGCGACAGGCGTCTGTCATACCGATGCGTTTACCTTGTCCGGTGCCGATCCCGAAGGGATCTTTCCCGTCATTCTTGGCCATGAAGGCGCGGGTATTGTCGAGGCGGTAGGTGAGGGGGTGACTTCTCTGGCGGTTGGTGATCATGTGATTCCGCTTTACACGCCGGAATGTGGCGACTGCAAATTCTGCAAATCCGGGAAGACCAACCTCTGCCAGAAGATCCGTGCAACTCAGGGTAAGGGGCTGATGCCCGATGGCACCACTCGCTTCTCCTACGAAGGCCAGCCCTTATTTCACTATATGGGTACCTCGACCTTTTCCGAATACACAGTGTTGCCGGAAATCTCGCTGGCCAAGATTCCGAAGCAGGCTCCGTTGGAGCAGGTTTGCCTTCTTGGTTGCGCAGTGACGACCGGCATTGGTGCGGTACTCAACACGGCAAAAGTAGAAGAGGGCGCCAGCGTGGCGATCTTCGGTCTGGGCGGTATCGGCCTGGCCGCGATAATAGGCGCTGTCATGGCCAAGGCCAGTCGAATAATTGCGATCGACATCAATCCGGCCAAATTCGATATTGCCAAGCAGCTGGGAGCTACCGACTTCATCAACCCCAAAGACTACAAAGCGCCAATCCAGGAAGTCATCGTTGAGATGACGCAGGGTGGCGTGGATTACTCCTTCGAATGCATTGGTAACGTTCATCTCATGCGCGCAGCCCTGGAGTGCTGTCACAAGGGGTGGGGAGAGTCAGTGATTATCGGAGTCGCTGGCGCGGGCCAGGAAATCAGTACTCGACCGTTCCAGCTCGTGACCGGCCGCGTTTGGCGTGGCTCGGCTTTCGGCGGTGTAAAAGGCCGCAGTGAATTGCCCACTTATGTCGAGAAGGCCCAGGCCGGCGAAATCCCGCTCAGCACCTTCATAACCCACACGATGGAGCTTGAAGACATTAATAAGGCCTTCGAGTTGATGCATGCAGGCAAGAGCATTCGTACCGTTATCCACTTCGATCGCTGATTGACTCGTCCAGGCGTTGAGTATTAGACGTCTCGCGCACGAACAACCCGAAATGTCCGACATCTTGTTTCAATAAGGAGAGCATCAAAATGAGTATCTTCACACACGTCACCGTTGGTACCAACGATCTGCATAAGGCCCGCATTTTTTACGACAATGTGCTCGGCGCACTCGGCCAGAAACGTATTGCTGATCTGGAAGAAAATGGATCGATTTGGGGTGAGGATGCCCCGTCGTTTTTTGTACTAAAACCGGCAAACGGCGCTCCTGCGAGCGTCGGCAACGGTGTAACTATCAGCTTTGAAGCACCGAGTCGCGCCGCAATTGATGCCTTCCACGCTGTTGCGCTGGCCTGTGGCGGCACCGACGAAGGTGCCCCGGGGGTACGGGGCTGGGCTCCTGACGCTTATGCCGCCTATGCCCGAGATTTAGACGGTAACAAACTAGCCGCGTACTGCTTCAAGCCGGCCTAAACTTTATTCGAGCTGGGCATTGACTCTCATGTGACTCTGCCCATTTCTAAAAGCGGCGATTCAATGACTATGTTTTAGCGCTCGTATGACAGGAACCCGATCGTTAGCTGTTCGCAACGATCGGCTGCTTTCGGCCAAAGAACGGTCGTTCGCAGGCTAGGGGGAAGATGCCGAATGGGAGGGTATCAATGGGCGCAGGGGAGCGGGGTGAACTTGAAGAGCGGCCCTGCGGCAATCCAGGGCGATCGCGTTGCATGCTTGTGAAACCTATGTGGCAGGCGTATCAGTCTCTGACCACTACAAGGTCATTTCAAGTGCCGGAGTAAGGCGCATAAAAAACCGATGCCGGCTCAGGCATCGGTTTTTTATGCTTGCGGCAAAAGGCGAGGCATATCGCCTTAACGGGCAGGCATTTGCCGCACAAGACGCCTTCCATCTTAGGCTGTGTCTATTTATTGGCTATAGACCGTTTTGCCACGAAACACAGTCTGCATGACTTGGGTGTCGGCGATTTGTTCAGGTTTATTCTGTTGGACCAAGTCGAACAGGTTTCGATCCAGGACAATAAAGTCGGCTGACTTGCCCGGCTCAATCGAACCGATGATTTTCTCCTGACGTACAGCCCGGGCGCCATTGATTGTGTAGGCATCCAGCATCTGCTCTAGCGTAGCGCTCTGCTTGGCGTTGTAGGCGGGCTTCCCCGGGAGGGCGCGAGTGATACCTGCTGCGATGTTCATGAAGGGCCGTGGATCGCGAGAGTCGACAGGCGCATCGCTGCCCGCCACCAGTACGGCGCCGGCTTTAGCTGTGCTACCTACCGGGTAGACGGCTCCCCAGGTGTAACTTTTTGGGTTGTAGAGCACGTCGTTGATGTCCTGGCCCTTTTTACTTTGCTCAAGGAACGGGGTGATCAGCATGTCATATTCAGGTTGCTCGTTGATCCAGGCGTAGGTGTAAGTGAGATAAACACCCAGTTCGCCGAGCCGTTTTTGGTCGTCCGGGTGGACCATTTGCAAGTGGGCAATGGTGTGCGGAATAGGGTGATCGCCATTGCGCTGACGAGCTGCTTCCAGTGCATCAATCGCAACGCGGGTGGCGCGATCGCCAACGCTGTGGACATGGATGCTGAAGCCGTCCGCATCGAGTGCAGTGGCGTAATTCTTGAAGTCTTCAGCCTTGTAATTGACGATGCCGTTTTTCTTCGAGTCGTCACTGTTCTTTGTGACCGTGACGATGCCAGTCTCTTCGTTCTGTTTGAGGTGTGGTGTCTGATAGTTGTGCAGCATGCCGGCGTTGGGTGAGAACGGTGGTTTGCTGAAGGGGTCACCTTCGAGCACGCCATCGGCAAAGATTTTCACCGCATCCGCTTTGATCAGCGGGTTGTTGGCAAATGCGGCACGCACTTCTTGAGCCTTTTTCAGGTGTCCGGCTATATCTACCTTGCCTTTGTAGTCGTCAGCAATGAAGCAGGTGGCGGCAGTTACCCTCATGTTCAGCAAGTCCTGCTCTTGCATTTTCACAAACTGTTCGCGGATAAAATCGTTAGAGCAGGCATCTTGAATACTAGTGATGCCGCTTTGCGCCATGACGCGTGCGACTTTCGGCAGAATGGCACCATAAATGGCTTCGCCGCGTGGATCGCCCACCTCTTGGGCAAACATGTCGAAGTTACCTACTGGAATTTTTTCCTTGGCCGCGTCACGAACCACACCGCTGTCCAAGCTAACGTAGGGTGCCAGGTCGGCAAATACTCCCCCTTTGCTCAGGGTCTTGGCATTGAAGCCAACGGTATTGCCGTTATCGTCTTGAGCCATGCTCAAGGCTTTCGAGTTGTAGGCACTGGCGTGGCCATCTACGCCGGAAAGGATGATCGGATGGCCATCAGCGACCGCGTCCAGCGTTTGGCGGATGGTTTTGTAGGTGCCGGCGGGTTCATTGTTTTCATAGGGAACCCATTGGTCTATTTTCAGCCAGGCACCGGGTTCACTGGCATAGCGAGGCAAGCATTCCTTCACTTTGTTGGCCAGTTGCTCAAGATTCACACTCTTGCCTTCGAGGTCGCATGCATCCAGCGGGACGGTGCCTAGTGCGTGAATGTGATTGTCGTGCAGCCCTGGCAAAACCATCTTGCCGCCAAGGTCCACCACCCGATAGCCCTGACTGATAAAGCCTTCTGCACCTTCCCGGTTACCGGAGTAGACAAATTTGTCATTCGAAACGGCGATGGCTTCGACCTTGCGGCGCTGGGCATCCTGAGTATAAATCTGGCCGTTGACGTACACCGTGTTGCTGTTGTTGTCGACGGCTGATGCTTGACTGCATCCAGCGAGAGCAGAGAGCAAAACGAGGGAGGAAGGCGTCAGGTGTTGTTTTGATTTAAGCCGCATAAAATCTCCGATTAAATTACAGCAATTGCTGTAATTTAAATTTTTACCAGCGTTCTTTCCAGGCGTCAATTGCTACGGTTTGACTCTGCCGGACAAGTCGATGTGAAATGCGTACCAATGAAAGCTAAGGGGCTGGGCACGGGATGATTCCGCAAGACTTGAAAATGCGCCGAGAGCCGCGCCAGCAAAGGACCCTTGAAATCATCAAGAAGATCGAGCAAGCGACGCTGGAATTACTCAAGGAGGGTGGTATTACCATGCTCAACACCAATGCCATTGCGGAGCGCTCCGGCATCGACATCAGTTCGCTCTATCGTTTTTTTCCGAACAAAGAGGCGATTGTTTATCGCCTTGGAAAGCAATGGCTGGATGCTATCCGCGGTCGGGAAAAGGTAATTTTCGAGGGTGAGTCAGGCCTGATTGAAACCTGGAGCGCGCTGGATGACATGATCGACTTGGTCGAGCAGGAGTTTTCCGGCTATGGCGCGCTTTGGCAGGCCATGGATGTGATTCCGGCGTTGCGTGAGCTGGAAGTCGAGCATGAAGCTTTTCAGCTCGACTGTATGCTGAAGTTGCTGAGAAAGCATGGTTGCCAGTGGCCCCAGAGTGAGCTCACAGAGCTGGTGCGGTACGTGTACCGCACGTGGGATGTGGTCAAACAAGTCTGTATCGAACAAGGTGCAGCGCGTGGGCTGATGTGGCGGGCGCATCAGAAATGGCAGTCTCGGCTGCTTTTGTCAGCGGTTAACACACTTAGTGCGGCTGAATTCGAGCACGAGTTATTAGTGTGATTACTCACCCTGGTGTTGATGATGAGCCTTGCTGAAGTGGGGATAGAAAAATGTGCGCATTTATCAATGCTTCAGCCGAGTACAGCGGCCAGACCGATCAGCCGCACATTTTGGCGAAGCTGCATAAGCAACAGGTTCTCGCTTATCTTGAAAAGATCTGCACCGATGCAAAGTTTAAGCAGCCTTTTTTGGCCGATATCAACCCGTTACGAGGGGCAGCTCCCACCAAAGTGCGGTCGTTGGTGGCAGGTGCTACGAACTTGCCTGTCGGCGCCGAGCATAGAGTATTGAACCTCCCACTCCCGTTGTTCCTCTCGTTTGCAGTTCAAACGTATCCGGATAGCCCTTGATCAACTCACTGAGCTTCTTATAACCATGGGTGCGAGGGTCGAATTCGGGTCTCAATTTGCTGATGTTGGTGCCCAGTGCACCCAAGTGAGCCCAGCCGTCCTCGTCGGCAATGTCATCGAGGATCTTTGCGATGAAACTTACGGGGGCCTTGGGCAGCCTTTTAACCATAGGCGTACTGGCGACTTTGACGGGCTCGACTTCTGCGGATGGCTCGGGATCGGGTCGATCATGTCCGTTATTCGCAGCAACAAGCACCTCACTGCGCAACAATTCGGTATAGATGAACTTGTCACAGGCCGAGACGAACGGTCTAGGGGTTTTCTCTTCACCAAACCCGTAGACGGTCAAACCCTCTTCTCGTAATCGCGAAGCGAGGCGGGTGAAGTCACTGTCGCTCGAAACCAGGCAGAAGCCGTCGAAGCGCCGGGTGTACAACAGGTCCATTGCGTCGATGATCAAGGCGCTGTCTGTAGCGTTCTTGCCTTTGGTGTACGCGAACTGTTGGATAGGCTGAATCGAGTGCTCGAGTAGCACCTTTTTCCATCCGCCCAACTGAGGACCGGTCCAGTCGCCATAGATCCGCTTGACGTTGGCGACACCGTACTTGGCGATTTCTTCGAATAAGCCTCCGATAATGGCTGCTGGTGCATTGTCGGCGTCGATTAACACTGCCAAGTGTTTTTGCGTAGGGGCAGGTGCGTGGATGGCCATGGGTCGTCCTTAAGTTGATGGTTTCAACATACCGTTAAATCACGGATGAACATAGGATCCGCCGCTTCACCCGTTATATTTCACCGACAATACCGGCCGATTTCTGCCAGTCACGACAGGCAGAAATAGGCCAAAAGGATCCAGTCTAAGGCGTCCAGGAAATCAGGGGCGATTAATGTAGGCATGGGCTTTACCTCAGAATAGCGCCGCCCTCCGTGACCGGATACGGCAGTGAGATGGTGGCAATTTGCAGTTAGATGGAGTATTTATTTTGCTCCGGCACCGGGTCGGATCAAGGAGCAGATTAATGAACAGGCAAGCCTATTTTTTGGAGGCCGAACGTCTTTCTGATGATTTTGCAGCTAGGGCCAAGGCAGTCGACGACTATATGAATACTGCCCCCGACCTGGCAGACGACGAAGCCTATAAAAAGCTTTGCGACCTGCAGAGTGAGGCGAGTGCTGCAGCTGGGCGCTGGTCTTCACACTGTGAAAATAATCGTAGCCATATCCGATCCGTTTAATCGTCGCGACAGACTCGCAGCGACTCGCGTTGCCAAGCCAACTCAAGTTTCCGCGACACGTTTTCAGGTATCACGCAGTCGTGTCGCGGCGGAGTAAGAAATTGCTCTTGGCCAGCAGCGCTTTGCAAGTCGTCTCAATGACATCGGTCAGAAGCTCGGCCATGTAAACGCCTTCCACAGGTATCTCCTGCAAGCCCAGTCAGGCTTTTGCCAAGGTGGTAGCCTAAAGTTTGGCCCCCACGCGAGAAGCTTTAAGCAAGCATTCGCGAAAATCCAGAACTGCGTTGTCGATGTAGGGCTCATCGCGCCAACAGACACCGATGCAGCCTTCAGCGTCCATTTCAAAATCCAGAGCTTTGACCAGGCCGCGATGAGTGAAATGCTTTGCGACCCGGCCAGAGGCCACTGAGAGCATATCGCTGGTTTGTAACAGCCACAGGTTGGCCATCAGTGATGATGACTCGATCTGACAAGGTAAGGGCTTGAGCCCCGCATTGCTCAAGGCTGAGTCGAGTCGCTGGCGAATGGGCGTACTCTCAGGCCAGAGTATCCACTTGAAAGCCTGAAGATCATCCCAGGTAAGGTCCGATTTCAAGGTCAATGGATGCCCCGGGCGGGCTATGACCTGAATAGGTTCGCGAAACAACATCTCGCTGTTCAGCGTCTCGCGCGGCTGATAGCTGTCTAAATGCCCGACGACCAGGTCCAGTTGACCACGCTCCAACCTTTCGAGCAGTACGTTCATGGTGCTCTCTTGTAGAGAGATATGTGCCCGAGGGTGCATGGCCAAAAAATGAGCGATGGCATCGGGTACCAGGCTGGGCGCCGATGCAGGCGATGTACCGATGGCAATGTTCGGTGCGCTGCCTTCATTGAGCGCATCCATATTGCTCTGGGCCCGCTCCATCTCGCTCAGGATGCGTCGCACGTGGTTGATCAGCAAGTCTCCCTGGGCCGTTGGGCGCAACCCGCGAGCATGGCGCTCGAACAGTATGGTACCGGCATCTTCCTCCAAGTCTTTGAGCCATTTTGACAGCCCTGGCTGTGTCGTATTGGCGATACGGGCGGCGTCGCTGACGCTGCCGGTTTCGGCGAGGCTGATCAGCAGTTGCAGGTGTCGCAGGCGCAAACGGGTTGTCCAGGTCATGGTGCTCATATACGTAAAAAAGTATGGATGCATCGGAAAATATCATTATTCGCTTAAGGCTGGCAGGTTTTTAATGGGCCAACGCCGGTGGTAGCTGCATGCCAGCGCAACCTGCTTGCCGTGGTCAGCTTGACCTACCCTTTGCCTGGAGCCCTTCAATGAGCTACGTATTCGAGCCTCAAGCCCCTGTGACCTTGGAGGTCGTTGGTAGTGAGCAAAAATTTCCGGTACGCCGCGTTTATTGCGTAGGCCGTAACTATGCCGCTCACGCCCGTGAAATGGGCTTCGATCCTGACCGTGAACCACCATTTTTCTTTTGCAAACCTGCCGACGCGGTGATTCCGGTCGCCTATTTCCAGCCACTGGAACTGTCTTATCCGGCCGAAACCAGCAACTACCACTACGAAATCGAGCTCGTTGTAGCCATTGGTAAGGCGGGTCGGGATATTTCGCTGGAGCAGGCGAATGACTATGTCTATGGCTATGCCGTTGGCCTGGACATGACCCGCCGTGACTTGCAGATGAAAATGCGCGAAATGGGCCGCCCGTGGGAAATCGGCAAGGCATTCGATGCCTCGGCGCCGATCGGCCCTGTGCACCCGGCCAGCCAAATTGGTCACCCAAGCAAGGCTGGACTGTGGCTGCAGGTGAACGGCACGGACAAGCAGCGCAGTGATATTGACAAGTTAATCTGGTCGGTACCGGAAACCATCAGCTACCTCTCGCGCTTCTTCGAACTGCAGCCTGGCGACTTGATTATGACCGGCACACCTGAAGGTGTGGGCCCAGTGGTGGTCGGCGAGCGCATGACCGGTGGCGTTGAAGGGTTGGGCGAGATACAGGTCGACATCGTTTAACACGTTCCGGGGTCGGCTCCACGCCGTCGGCCCCGGATTGAAGTACCAATACGTGGCCCGCACTGCGCTGGCCCGGAGGGTTCACTCATGTCTTCCACTGATAAAAATAACAGTGTGGATGTACAAGACTTCATCGACAGCAGACCGGTCAGCCGCTACCAGTGGATGATTCTGGGTTTGTGTTTTTTAGTGACGGCAATTGATGGCCTGGACACTGCCGCCGTCGGGTTCATCGCCCCCGCCTTGCGCGACGAGTGGGGTTTGACGCCTGCGCAACTCAATCCGGTGCTCGGCGCTTCACTGCTGGGTCTGATGCTCGGTGCTTTCATCGCCGGTCCGCTGGCTGACCGTTTCGGTCGCAAAACCATCTTGCTGGTTTCCGTTTTATTCTTCGGCGGTTGGAGCCTTGCTTCCTGTGCCTCACAAGATGTCTTCAGCCTGACCATCATGCGTTTCCTGACCGGACTTGGCTTGGGTGGCGCCATGCCCAATGCGATCACCCTGACGTCCGAATACTGCCCGCAACGCCGTCGCTCGTTGATGGTCACCACCATGTTTTGCGGCTTCACCCTGGGATCAGCACTCGGAGGGGTTGTCGCCGCTCAGATGGTGCCGGCGTTCGGTTGGCGCAGCGTGCTGTTTCTCGGCGGTGTATTACCCCTGTTGTGCCTTCCATTTCTCTACGTGTTTTTGCCTGAGTCGGTGCGCTTTCTGGTACAGCGCTCGGCGCCTGCTGCACGGATCAGCGCTATTTTGCAGCGACTTTCGGGGCAACCGCTGCCGAGTAATGTCAGTTTTGACATTCACGATGGCATCGGTGAATCGAGCCCGCGTCAGTCGCCTATCCGCCAGATTCTAAGTGGCAGCCATCGTGCAGGCACCCTGCTGTTGTGGAGCTCATTTTTCATGAGCCTGCTGATCATCTACATGATGACCAGTTGGTTACCGATCCTGGTCAAGGACACAGGCCTGTCACTCAGCCAGGCGGCGCGGGTCAGCGCCATGTTTCAGGTCGGCGGGACCCTGGGGGCCATTTTCCTGGGCGGGGCCATGGATCGCTTCAACCCATTCCGGGTATTGGTCTGCGCCTACATCGCGGGCGCTTTCTCCCTGATGCTCATCGCTCTGTTCCATGATCAATTCACCCTGTTGGTTCTCGGGGTTTTCAGCATGGGCTTTTGCATCAGCGGCTCTCAGGTTGGGGCTAATGCGCTGGCGGCCGGCTTCTACCCGACCGCAATGCGCGCCACCGGAGTCAGTTGGGCTCACGGTGTGGGCCGCATCGGCGCAGTGCTTGGCACCCTTGGCGGTGGCTGGATGTTAGGCATGGGCATGGGCTTTAGCGGCGTCTTCACCCTCCTGATGGTTCCCGCTGTGCTGGCCAGCGCCGCGATTTTCCTGATGAGCCTGCGCTACAGCCGATCTCAGGCGCAGCCGTCACTCGCCGTTCATTGATACACCACAGGAAACATGACCATGAAGCTCTACAGTTTCTTCAATAGCTCCACCTCCTACCGGGTGCGCATCGCGCTCGCACTGAAGGGGCTACCTTACGACTACCAAGGCATCAACCTGCGTGAGGGCCAGCAGTGCAGTCCTGCTCATCGCGAGCTGAGCCCGATTGGCGGGGTACCGGTGCTTGAAACTGACGGTGCCGTGTTGACTCAATCTCTGGCCATCATCGACTACCTCGAGACTCTGCACCCCGAGCCGCGTCTGATCCCGATTGATGCCCTGCATCGTGCCCGTGTGCTGGAAATCGCCAACCTGATTGGCTGCGATATCCATCCGCTGAACAACGTACGAGTGCTCAATTACCTGCAGAAGGTTTTGGCGATCACTGCCGAGCAAAAGTCAGCCTGGTACAAGCACTGGATCGCCGAAGGCCTGAGTGCTGTTGAAGCGTTACTGCAACGTAATGACAGCGGTAACTACTGCGTGGGTGACAAACCAGGTCTGGCTGAGTGCTGCCTGGTGCCTCAGGTGGCAAATGCCGAGCGTATGGGCTGCGACTTGTCCGGTTACCCGCGGATCATGGCCGTCTATCGCCATTGCCTGGAACTGCCAGCCTTCGAGGCCGCAGCACCTGCACGTCAACCTGATTTCATTTTATGACTGATCCGCAGGCTTCGCTGTCCATGTTTGAAGCCTGCGCTGCAACATACTGGAGACTCGAATAATGACTGCACAAAACCAAGAACAGTCGATTATTGTCGTTGGCGGGGGCATTGGCGGCCTCGCTGCTGCACAGGCGTTGACTCAGCAAGGTATCGCTGTATTGCTGCTGGAACAGGCTGATCATATTGGCGAGATCGGCGCAGGCATCCAGCTGGGACCGAATGCTTATGCAGCGCTAGACGCGCTGGGCGCGGGGCCTGCGGCCCGCAGTCGCTCGGTGTTCACCGATCATCTGATCATGATGGATGCAGTCGATGCCCACGAAGTCGCTCGCATCGAGGTCGGCCAAGCGTTTCGCGAGCGCTTCGGCAACCCCTATGGTGTGATCCACCGTGCAGACATTCACCTGTCGATCCTGGAGGCAGTACAAAACAATCCGCTGATCCAGTTCAAGACTTCGGTCTGCATTAAAAGCCTTGAGCAGGACGCCGATGGCGTAACCCTGGTCGACCAAAATGGCAACGTCTACCACGCCGATGCGGTGATCGGCTGCGACGGCGTTCGCTCCGTGGTGCGCGATGCCTTGCATGGCGAGTTGCCGCGCGTGACCGGGCATGTGGTGTATCGCGCAGTCGTGGATGAAAAAGACATGCCAGAGGACTTGCGCGTCAACGCCCCAATGCTCTGGGCAGGCCCGCGTTGTCACTTGGTGCATTACCCGTTGCGCGGTGGCAAGCAATACAACCTGGTGGTTACTTTCCATAGCAATCAACAGGAAGAGTGGGGTGTTACCGAGGGCAGCAAGGAAGAAGTACTTAGCTACTTCGAGGGTATTCATCCGCGCCCACGCCAGATGCTTGATCGGCCGACTTCATGGCGCCGCTGGGCCACGGCAGATCGCGAACCCGTGGACAAATGGAGCGAAGGCCGAGTCACAATTCTTGGCGACGCGGCTCACCCGATGACTCAATATCTGGCTCAGGGGGCGTGCAGTGCACTGGAGGACGCCGTAGTACTGGGGCAGGCGATCAAACACTGCAATTTTGACTTGGCGCAAGCCTTCCACTTGTATGAAACCATCCGCATTCCGCGCACGGCCCGAATCCTCTGGTCGGCCCGCGAGATGGGGCGCCTTTACCACGCCAAAGGTGTCGAGCGTCAAGTGCGCAATCAACTGTGGGACGGTCGTACGCAAGAGCAGTTTTACGATTCGCTCCAGTGGTTGTATGGCTGGAGTTTGAACAACTGCATGAAGCACTGATCCGGTCATTGCTTCGCTTGCCATCCGCGTGGACTTTTGGCCTTGAACCGGGTCCCCGCATCGCCACCTAATTGAATGAGAATTCGCAGTCATGTCCAAACCTGACGCAGTTGAGCCGGCCACCGTTCACAACGCCATGAACCCAGATGAGACCCCGGAGTTGCGCCAACTCTATGCCGATTTCGAAGCGGGACACATGATGCCGTTGTGGACGCAGATCGGTAACCTGATGCCCAAACATCCCATGCCGCGCGCCGTACCACATATCTGGAAATGGTCCGATCTGTATCCCTTGGCCAAGCGCTCCGGTGATCTGGTGCCGGTCGGTCGTGGCGGTGAGCGCCGGGCCATTGGCCTTGGCAATCCGGGTCTCGAGGGTCGCCCCTACATCAGCCCGACCTTGTGGTGTGCCATCCAGTACTTGGGCCCGCGGGAAACAGCCCCCGAACATCGCCACGCGCAGAATGCATTCCGCTTCGTGATCGAAGGTGAGGGTGTCTGGACCGTGGTCAATGGCGACCCGGTACGCATGAGCCGTGGCGACTTGTTGTTGACGCCGGGCTGGAACTTTCACGGCCATCAGAATGTGACCGACAAACCCATGGCCTGGATAGACGGCTTGGACATCCCGTTCTCTTACCAGAACGATGTCGGTTTCTTTGAATTTGGCTCGGAAAAGCTTACCGATATCACCACGCCGCAATACTCGCGAGGCGAACGCCTGTGGTGTCATCCGGGCCTGCGACCGTTGTCCGGCCTTGCGAACACCGTCAGCTCGCCCATTGGAGCCTATCGTTGGGAGCACACTGATCGCGCCCTCGCTGAGCAATTGAAACTTGAAGAGGAGGGCTATCCCGGTGTCCTGGAAAAAGGTCATGCGGCAGTGCGCTTCGTCAACCCGACCACCGGGGGCGACATCATGTCCACCCTACGCGCCGAGTTTCATCGTCTGCGCGCTGGCGCGGTGTCAGCAGAGCGTCGAGAAGTGGGCTCGCGGGTCTTTCAGGTTTTCGAGGGCAAGGGGTGTGTCGTACTGGATGGTGTAAGCCGCATCCTGGAAAAAGGTGACCTGTTCGTCATTCCATCCTGGATCAGTTGGTCGCTGCAGGCTGAAAGCCAATTCGACCTGTTCAGCTTTTCGGACGCACCAATCATGGAGCGACTGAATTTTGACCGCACGATGATCAACGGCCAATTGAGCTGATGGATCTACCCGGATCGGTTCGCTGCTGAAGAGCACTCCTGCACTGAGGCCCGCGGGGCCTTACAGGCGAGGGCAGCCTTCAGCAGCTGTTACATATCCATGGCCGCTTTGGATTTTGTGACCGGTTGAATCCACAGTCAGAAGTGCCCACCCAACATCCAATGTCTGCCCTGAATCGCCCCGGGTTTCGCAGATACCTCTTTGCCTTGAACTGAGGCCACTCAGGAGGTGCCATGAGCAACCCGTGCTACCCCTGAAAATTCAGAATCACGAGCTGGCCTGAAGGCCAGTTTCAGGCCGTACAGCCAAACTTTCGACAAATGCAGCAACCTGCCGGGTGCGCCGCAGGTGCACTGTCGGTACCTGCGGGCCTATGGCCAGGCGTGCTGCTTCGATGCCGGGGCGATAGCCGCGGTCGAAGTTCCACACGAAGCTCAGGAACTCCCGGTCGAGCTTGTTTGCACAGCCCGCCGCCATATCCGGGCGAGTGCGGTTCATTACGTGGCGCTTGAGCACCCGGGTGAAGCAGGTGAGCCGGGGCGTATCGAGCCAGATAACCAGGTCGGCACGTGGCAGGCGAAGGTCGAAGGTGCGGCGGGCATAGTTGCCTTCACACACCCAGGCATCCGCCGTGATTGCTTCGCTGACCCTCGAGCGAAATTGCTCCGCCTCGGGCTCGACCCAGCCGGGCTCCCAGAATAGGGTGTCCAGGTGCACCACGGGCAGGTTCAGGCGTTTGCCGATGGCCCGGGCGAGGGTGGATTTGCCGCTACCGGCATTGCCCAGAATTACAATCCGTTGCATGTAGACTTTCCAGTCGAGAAAAAAGCCGGCAATTGTGCCGGTTTTGCAGGGCCAGTTATAGGGGCCAGGCGTGCTCGTGTTCACTATTAATCAGGACGCATATGGATATCAGACTCGCTCAAGAACAGGACTGGATGCTGTTGAAGCAGGTCCGCCTGGCTGCGCTGCTGGACGCGCCGACAGCGTTTGGTGTCAGTTACCAAGCGGCCGCTGACTACACGGACGCGCAATGGATGCAGCGCGCTGCGTCAGAGACAGGGACCCGGTTCTGGCTGGCCATCAAGGACGGTCTGCCGCTGGGCATGATCGGTGCCGGGGTGAGCGGGGCTAATCGATTCAACTTGATCGGCATGTGGGTTGCCCCGGCCTTGCGAGGCTCTGGCGTGGCCAGCCGACTGGTGGGCGCGGTGAAGTCCTGTGCGTTGGAGCAAGGCTACGAGCAGGTATATCTGGACGTAGCCCCGGACAACGCGCGGGCCGCCAGCTTCTATCTGAAGCAGGGCTTCAACTTCGTGGATGAGTGGGAACCTTTGCAAAGCCATCCCCACATCATGGTCCAGACAATGCTCTGGGCTGCACGCCGTTAAACGGCTGGCGGAGTCATCCGTCGCTACTGGAACACCGGGGTGTTGATGGGCGGGGAATGAAAATTAACCTTGCGGCCGTGAAATTTAAGATGTAGTTTTTCATGAAATTATAAATTAATAATTTCATGGCGCCCCGGATGTTCACGCAGTTCACAACCGATACCCCCCGTGTGCCGGTATACCTTCGCCGCTCTCCGACGCTGGCAGTCAGGGAAGACCAGGGGCTGCGTGTCAGCATTTGAACAGTCATTTTTCGGATTTCGCGCCATGAACAAGCAAGAAGAAATCGCCGCCCTGGCGATCCTTATTCACGACCTGCGCAAGCACAAGAAATACACCTTGAAAGAGCTGGCCGACAAAATCGGCCGCTCGGTGGGGTTTCTGTCCCAGGTTGAGCGTGGCCTGTCACAGCCTACCGTGGCTGATTTGACGGCCATCAGCGAAACCCTGGATGTGCCGACCACCTACTTCTACAACCTGCCCAAACCCAAACAGTTGCCCTGGGTGACGCGCCCGGACGAGCGCCGCACGTTGTACTTCGCCAACGGGATTACCGACATTCTGGTATCGCCGAAAATCCGGGCTTCGTTCTCCATGCTCGAAAGCCTGCTGGAGGCGGGTGCCAGCAGTGGCGACCGGCACATGACCGATAGCTCGGAGCAGGGCGGGTATGTGCTCGAAGGCCAATTGACGCTGTGGCTGGGTGACGACGATGAGCCGGTCACTTTGAGCGCCGGGGACAGTTTCCAGTTTGACAGCCACACCCGCTGCCGTTACGCCAACCAGACAGAGCAGCTCACGCGAGTGCTCTGGGTCTACACCTGAATAACAAAAAAGGAATCACATGATGGATGCCGTCTGCTCTGATTTGCTGGCCGAAGTGCGTGCCTTTCGCCAACGCAACCCCGAGGTGCGTTATGTCGACCTGATATCCTTGGACATCCCCGGGCATTTTTATGGCAAGCGCTACCCCATCGACATGCTGGAAAAAGTGGCGGCGGGCAGCGTGCTCAAGTTGCCGCAAAACTGTGTGCTGCTGGGTGTGCAGGGCGGGCTGTTCAAGATTGGCGATTATTGCTTCAACGACGGCGACCCCGATGCCGTAAGGCGTCTGGTGGCGGGTACGCTCAAGCCGGTGACCTGGGAAGACAAGCCGCTGGGCCAAATGCTGATTACGTCGGACGGCACCGAACAGCCGATTGTGTTTGAGCCCCGTGAAGTCCTGGCCCAGGTGCTGGCCCGCCTGGCGCGCAAAGGCATTCACCCGGTGGTGGCGTTCGAGCTGGAGTTCTATCTGTTTGATAAACAGTTGCGTGAGGGTTTGCCGCAGTTCCCCCGTGACCCGCTGAGCGACGATGCTGACGACCAGCCCAATATGCATATCGAGCGTTTGTCACGATTCTCACCGGTGCTCGATGACATGGTCGACGCGGCTCAAACCCAGGGGATCGACGCCACGGTAATCACCGCGGAGCTCGGCCCCGGTCAGTTTGAAATCAATTTTGGTCATCTCGACGACGGTTTGCGTGCCGCTGACTGGGCGGCCCTGTTCTGCCGCAGCACCCGCGGGGTTGCCCTCAAGCATGGTTATCGCGCCAGCTTTATGGCCAAGCCTTACCTGCAGCACCCGGGCAGCGGCATGCATGTGCATGTCAGCCTGTACGACGGGGCTGGCAACAATCTGTTGGCGGCGCAACAGCAACAACCGCTGCGACACGCCATTGCGGGTTGCCTGGAGTTGCTGCCGGCGTGCATGCCGATTTTTGCCCCTAACCACAATTCGTTTCGCCGATTGGGGGGCACGACCAATATCGCCACCCAGGCGAGCTGGGGTTATGAGGATCGGGATGCCTGTCTGCGCATTCCTGATTCGGACGCAAAAAACCTGCGCATCGAATATCGCCTGGCGGGCGCCGATGCCAACCCTTATCTGGTGCTGGCGGCGATTCTGGTGGGGCTGGAGCACGGGCTTGAGGCGGGCAAGGAGCCGATCCTGCCACTGAACGAAGACCGCAACAGTGGCATCGGCTTCCCGCTGGACATGCTGCAGGCGGTTCTGGCAATGCAGCATCAGCCAGAACTGCGCGAAGGCCTGGGTGCCGAGTTTGTCGACGTGTACTGCGAGAACAAGCGTCAGGACCATCTGGCATTTATGCAAGAGATCAGCGCCCGCGAGTACCGCTGGTTTATTTGAGCACCGTGTTACTGAAGGCCAGCATCAGGTCCTCGGCGAGGGCCTGATGGGCGCAAATACTTATGATCAGCACTAAGTAGCTGTTTTTGAATAAATTTATTTAAAAAGTGCTTCCCCAATCCAAAGAGTGTTGGTATATTTGCGCCCGTTCTTGCAGCGAACCCTAACCGGCTCGCAGCGAATGGCAACATTCGCAGGCTGCAAGCAGCAGTACAGAGTGCCAGGCACTCATCGCAACAGATACAGGGGCGTCGCCAAGCGGTAAGGCAGCAGGTTTTGATCCTGCCATGCGTTGGTTCGAATCCAGCCGCCCCTGCCATTTTCCAGTTTCAACTCGCTTCACCAGGCATGACGCCATCTGCGTCACTCGCCCATCCCACCGATGACATCCCTGACTGCTTTCTATCGACAGATTGAGCGATCACGCCTGCCCGTACTTCTAGCCGGTTGTGCTCAGATGAGCGTCCTTTGCAAACTCAATGGCCGTGTTAATCGCAGCCCTGGCCTGAGGGCTGTTCTTCCAGCACGTCGATCCCGTTGCTGCCGATGCCTGAGCCAGGATGTCGCTTGTACTCGCCTGGCTGAGCACGGCCAGCGAGTCAATGCCCATCTGCTCAAGACGGGCGATCACGGTCGGGCCTACGCCCTTGAGGGCCAGCAAGGCATTGTGTTCTGTCTGTGAAAACGGCATCCCTGAACTCCTGTTATCGGTCAATGCAACAGCGGAGTTTGCCCGAGCGGAGAGGGCTCCTCAACAGGAGCCTGAACATCCCTTTACACGGTCAACCCATCGCCTGGGAAATCAGCGCGAACTGACGCACATCCCCGCGGGGTTGTGGGGGCGTGCCGAGTGCCATCTGGGTCACGCTGATCACGCATTCAAGCCCTGCCAGGCCCAGCCATTCACACAGGCCGCTGTCCACCGACACGTCGATGCGTACGAACTGGCCCGGGATCCGGGCGAGCAGAGCGGCTATCAGGTGCTTGGCCTGTTCCGGGTTTTGGGCAATGACCGGGCCGATACAGTGGCCGCGACCTGCGGTGCGTAGCAGGGCAAACGCTTGCAATTGTCCATCGCGCACGATGCCCGCCGAATGCACAACCGTGTCTTGCAGGTGGGAGAGTATGGCGTGGCGGTCCATGCCGCTGCCAGCGTTGGCCAGTGCGATCTGCCGGGGGAAATCCGCTGCGCCAAGGGTGCGGCACTCTTCATCCGGTGCCAGCGGTTCCAGGGCTACGGCCCCGGCAAGGCCCTGGCGCTGTTCAACCGTGCCGAATTCGACAAAGCCTTGAGTGGTGTAGAGCAGAGCCCCGGCGACAGTGGCATTGAGTATCGGGGTAGAGGCCGCGCACGCCGACAATGTGAGCTCCATCAACGCGCGGCCAATTCCCTGGCCCTGATAGTCAGGGTCGACAATCACCAGGCCAATGGTCGCGAACGCACCCTGAGGGCAGGCAAATGACGTACCGATCAGTTGCTCCCCCTCCAATGCCACAAACCCTTTAAATGAGCGTTGCATCAGGGCCCAGTCTTCCAGGCGATGGGGCCACTTCAGTCGCATCGACAGCTCGTGGGCGGCGGGTAAATCAGCGGGGGTCATCGGGCGATAAATACAGGCAATCGGGTGCTGCGCAGACATGGTGAATCTCCCTGAACATGTGTGCGCTTTCTACCGGTATTGCGCCTGCACTTTCAAGCCCTACGGTGCATCAGCTGCGCTTGGCCGATACGATGCTCGCTACCTGCCGTGGCTGGCAGTTCAGGTAAGCCGAGGATTGCAGCCAGCGTTTATCGGGGTACCAGGCGAACATGAACTGGCCGTCCTTGAGTTTATCGACCACCTGGCGCGCCACTTGCGGGCGTACGGCCGGGCAGCCGAGGCTGCGACCGATACGGCCCTGGCTCTTGCTCCATTGCGGGTTCACGTAATCGGCGGCGTGGATCACGATCGCACGTTCGCGCGCCTGGTCATTGATGCCCGGTTCCAGGCCGTCCATGCGCAACGAGTAGCCATGGGCGCCCTCGTAGCTTTCCTGGGTGCTGAACAGACCCAGGCTGGACTGGTTGCTGCCTTCGCTGTTGGAAAAACTGGTGGCAAAGTTTTCACCGGATTTTTTACCGTGGGCCACCAGATCGCGCAGAACCAACGTCTGCTGGCGCAGGTCAAAGATCCAGAGACGGCGAGCAGTTGACGGCAGCGAGTAATCGATTACAGCCAGATGCCGGGCGGGTTTTACTCCGTTGTTGACCGCGCACTGCATGGCGCTCAGGGCGCCTTTGAGGGCTTGGGGGTTGAGTTCGGGGGCGGCATGGCCGAGCGTGTTGAGCAGTAACGGGTTGGCGGCGTAAGCAGTGCTACAGGTTGCACTCAGTGCGATGGCTGCCAGGCAAAAGCGGCGTAAAAATTTAAGCATGAGGAGCGGTTTCTCGTGTTGTCAGACCAGCAATCCAGCGCCGATAACTTGGCGGTCCTGTTTTAGATGCTAGCCTGTGGGTTTGCCGTGACTGCTGATTCAGTTGACCTTCCAGGTGACGGCCATTGATTGGAGTTAAGCAGTTGTTCAAAAAACGCGCATTTTACTTGAGCATTGCCTTACTGACTGCGCCACTGGTCGCTGTAGCCGATTCCTTACAGGTCGATGCCGTAAACCCGGTGCAACAGGCACTCACGCAACTGCCCCAGACCTGCCCTGGCCTGGCCCCCGGGGTCAATGAGCCCGCGCTTCGATTGCTGCAGGGTTTTTATCAGGAGCAGGGCAATCAGCCGGTATGGTCGGTCAACGGGCGCTTGAGCGCCTTGCAAACGGCGCTGGCGCAACTGGCTGATGACGGTCTTGACCCTCGCGACTATACGTTGCCTTCAGCCCGTGACCTGTGTGCCGACATCCAGATCAGCCAGCAGTACCTGCAAGCGCTGCAGGACCTGCATTACGGTCGCCTGCAACAGTCACGCTTCGAGCCGGTCTGGCATGCCAGCGAGGTGCCGCAAGACCGTCAGGCCGAGGTCCTGGCCTTTGCTGGCCCGGGGCTGCAGGACGTGGCGCGGGCCTTCGAAAGGGCGCGTCCGCAAAATGAGCTGTATCAAAACCTGCGCCGGGTGTACGCGCACCAGCGTCAGCAGCCGTTGCCTCAATGGCAACCGCTGGCCAGCGGCCCCTTGCTGCGTCCCGGGATGCAGGATGCGCGGGTTCCCGAACTGGCCAAGCGGTTGGCCAGCGAGGGCTACCTGAGCCATCAGCCGGCGATCGTCGATCACCACTACAGCAATGAGCTGGCGGCAGCGGTGAAGAGTTTTCAGCTCGATCACTCGTTGCAGGCCGATGGCGTGATCGGGCCGGGCACCTTGAAAGAGCTGAACGTCACCCCGGCGCAGCGACGTGAACAACTGCGCATCAACCTGGAGCGTTTTCGCTGGATGGCCCGGGACCTTGAGCCCACCAGTTTGCTGGTTAATGTACCGGCCGCGCAGCTGACCGTTTACAAGAACGGCGTGCCGGTATGGCAGACCCGCACCCAGGTGGGGCGCGCCGAACGCCAGACCCCGTTGCTCAAATCCCGGGTCAACCGGCTGACGCTCAACCCGACCTGGACCATCCCGCCGACCATTTTTCGCGAAGATAAACTGCCGCAGATCCGTCGTGACCAGTCCTACCTGAGCCGGCAGAACCTGCAGGTTCTGGACAGCAACGGCCAGCCCCTGGCGGCCCAGGACATCGACTGGGACCGCCCGGGCAATATTTTGCTGCGTCAGGGGGCCGGGCCGAAAAACCCCCTTGGCCGGATCGCCATCCGCTTCCCCAACCCGTTTTCGGTGTACCTGCACGACACCCCTAGCCAGGCCTTGTTCAGCAAAGGCCCGCGTGCTTTCAGCTCGGGCTGCGTGCGGGTCGAGTCGGTGTTCGAGCTGAGGGACTTGCTGGTGACCCCGGCCGAGAAAGCGCGTACCGAGGAGTTGCTGGGTACAGGGCTGACCCACGAGTTCAGGCTGTCCAGCCCGACGCCGATCCTGATGACCTACTGGACGGCGCAGGCGAACAAGGACGGCAAAGTAACGTATGCGCCGGATATCTACGACCATGACCCGGCATTGATCGCGGCACTGGCCAGTAAAAAATAACCCTGGGCGCCTGCAATCGTTGTCGCCGTCAAGGCGCGCAGCCGATCACAGGCTCAATGCGCTCCTTGGCGGCGACAGAAACGGTTTAGTATCCACCCCTCGATTATTGACCGTGAGAGTCCTCATGACCTGCTGGCCCGATTCTCGTTTTATCGATTTGTTGAATATCACTCACCCCATCATCCAGGCGCCCATGCTGGGTGCCGGAGCAGAGGTCATGATCGGTGTGGCGAATGCCGGAGGTCTGGGCTCATTGGCGTGTGCCACGCTGACTCTGGAATCGATCCGCACCGAAGTGGCGGTATTTCGTGCCGCGTGCGATCAACCCCTGAATCTGAACTTCTTCTGCCATCAACCTCCCGAGTACGACGAAGCCGCAGCCTTGCAGTGGAAGTCGCTGTTCAAACCCTATTACACCGAGCTTGGCGCCGATTATGACGCGCCGACCCCGGTGTCAAGCCGTGCACCTTTTGATGAGGCCACCTGCGCGCTGGTCGAAGAATTGCGCCCCGAAGTGGTCAGTTTTCACTTCGCCCTGCCGGCCCCCGAGCTGGTGGCGCGGGTCAAGGCCTGCGGTGCCAAGGTGCTCAGTTCTGCCACCACCGTGGAAGAAGCCCGGTGGCTGGAACGCAATGGCTGTGACGCAATCATCGCCATGGGCTACGAGGCCGGTGGGCATCGGGCAATGTTTTTAAGCCGCGAACTGACTACCCAGATCGGCACCTTTGCCCTGGTGCCACAGATCGTTGATGCGGTATCCGTGCCGGTGATTGCCGCAGGCGGGATTGCCGATGCGCGGGGCATCGCCGCTGCGTTTGCACTGGGCGCCAGTGCTGTGCAAATCGGCACCGCGTACCTGTTTTGTGCCGAGGCCACCATCACCCAGCCCCACCACCGGGCCCTGCGTGAAGCCAGCGCCAGCCAAACAGCGTTGACCAACCTGTTTACTGGCCGCCCGGCCCGCGGCATCGTCAACCGGGTGATGCGCGAACTGGGCCCGATCAACCCCTTGGCGCCGGCCTTTCCGTTGGCGGGCGGGGTGCTGCTGCCCTTGAAGGCCAAGTCCGAGGGCAGCGGCGATTTCATCAACCTGTGGGCCGGTCAGGCATTCCCCCTTAGCCCGGGACGCACGGCGAACCTGTCGTCCTATGAACTGACCCGCAAATTTGTCGATGACTACACCGCGCGTTCTGCATGCACATAACGGGTTTGCGCGGCATGGCTGGAGGTGCGGATCAGTAGCACGATCGCACCCAGCACCGGCAAGCTCACCAGCAGTAGCGCATAGCGCAGCGACTCAACGCCGAAGGCCGGGAGCAGCGCATCGCTGAACAGACCGGCCAGCAGCGGCCCGACGCCAACCCCCAGCAGGGTTGAAATGATGGTCTGCAAGGCCATTGCCGTGCCCCGGCGGTTGGCCGGGACCAGTTGCGTGACCAGGTTGTACGACGGCGCCACCCACCACACCACAAAAAAACTGTAGAACGCGCACCACAGCATCGAGCTGGGGATTGGCACGCCGCCCAGTTGCGCCCACACCGTGTTGGGCCACAGCAAGTAGGCGAACAGCGCACTGATGGCTGCCACGTGGCCGATCACCGGTATTCCCACCTGCCAGTGCGGGTTGCGCGGTGTCAGGTGGTCGCTCAGCCAGCCGCTGAACAACGCGCCGATCCCGGCAAAACCACCGCAGATAAACCCGGCCAACAGCCCGGCATGTTGCAGCGACAAACCGTGGGAGCGCACCAGAAAACTGGTGTTCCACATGCCGATCGCATACGAGCTCAGAGTGGTCAGGCCGCCGGCCATGATCAGGCAGCGGTAGGCGGGCAGGGCCCAGAGCTTGCGCGCTTCACTGCCCAGGCTTTGCAATGGATGGGCCGCATGGGCGCTGGCCAGATCCCAGCGACCCCGGGCCGGGTCTTTCGCGACAAAGGCCAGCACCGTGGAAAACAGCAGCGCGGGCATGCCGATCACGATAAACGCCGTGCGCCAGCCATAGTGTTCCACCACCCAGGCGCCCAGGCTGAGGCCGATCACCGCCGAAAAAGTCGGTGCGGCCGTGAAGCAGCTGATGGCAAACGAGCGCCGGTGCGGGGGGTACAGATCGGCAATGATCGACATCGACGCCGAGGTGGTCGGCGATTCGCTCACCGCAACCGCCATACGCGCCACGGCCAGCATCCAGAAACTTACGGCCAGGCCGCAGAGCATGGTGGCCACGGCCCATAACAGGCAGGCCATTGCCAGCAGGCGGGTGCGCGACATGCGATCGGCCAGGCGCCCGGCGGGCAAGGCGAGCAGGGCGTAGACACCGGCAAACGCCAGGCCGGAAATCAGCCCCATTGCGGTATCACTGACCCCGAACTCAATTTTGATCGGCTCAATCATCACCGCCAGAATCTGGCGCCCGACAAAGTTGTCGGCAAATACGGCCGCCAGCAACAACAGCAAAGCGTGGCTGCGCCAGCCGACCTGAGCGTTGGACATAGATGATTTCCTGTCAGATAAAAACGCCAAAGGCGCTGACCCCGTCAGCGCCTCTGGCAAGGAGCAACGCCTCAGGCCCGCTGGCGGGCCAGGGTCATGGCGGTGTCTTCGATCATGTCTTCCTGACCACCGACCATGCCGCGTCGGCCCATTTCCACCAGAATCTCGCGCGCCGGCACGCCGTACTTCTTCTCGGCGCGCTTGGCGAACAGCAGGAACGAGCCATACACCCCGGCGTAACCCATGGTCAGGGCATCGCGGTCACTGCGGATCGGGAAGTCCATGATCGGCACCACCAGGTCCTCGGCCACGTCTTGAATGCCGAACACGCTGACCCCGGTTTCGATGCCCATGCGGTCACACACCGCCACCAGGATTTCCATCGGCGTGTTGCCCGCACCTGCGCCCAGCCCGGCCGCCGCCGCATCGATTCGCGTGGCCCCGGCTTCGATGGCCGCAATGGAGTTGGACACGCCCATCGACAGGTTGTGGTGGCCGTGAAAGCCGATCTCGGTGTCCGGGTGCAGGGCCGCACGCAAGGCCTCCACCCGGGCCTTGATGTCGTGGGGCAGCATGTAGCCGGCCGAGTCAGTGAGGTAGACGCAGTTGGCGCCGAAGCTCTCCATCAGCTTGCCTTGTTTGACCAGCCCTTCAGGGCTGTTCATGTGGGCCATCATCAGGAAACCCACCGTGTCCATGCCCAGCTTGCGGGCATAGGAGATGTGCTGTTCCGACACGTCGGCTTCGGTGCAGTGGGTGGCGACGCGGATCGTGTTGACCCCCAGCTCATACGCCATCTGCAGGTGATCCACGGTGCCGATGCCGGGCAGCAGCAGGGCCGATACCTTGGCTTGCTTCATCATCGGGATGACCGCCGACAGGTATTGCTCATCGGTGTGCGCCGGGAAGCCGTAGTTCACCGAGCTGCCGCCCAGGCCATCGCCGTGGGTGACTTCAATCAATGGCACGCCGGCAGCGTCCAGGCCACAGGCGATGTCTTTCATCTGTTGCAGGGTGATCTGGTGACGCTTGGGGTGCATGCCGTCGCGCAGGCACATGTCATGCACGGTGATTTTTTTGCCGCGAAGATCCATGGTCGGCTCCTTAAGCGAGGGCAGGTTGAGTGGCGGATGCCTTGAGTTGCAGTTCGCCCTTGAGGATTTCCTCGGCGAACATCTCGGCGGTGCGCGCAGCGGCAGCGGTCATGATGTCCAGATTGCCGGCGTACTTGGGCAGGTAGTCGCCCAGGCCTTCGACTTCCATGAAGATCGATACCCGGTTGCCGTCAAACACCGGGCCATTGACCAGCTTGTAGCCCGGCACGTACTGCTGCACCTGCTCGATCATGTTGGCAATGGCCAGGGTGATCGCGGCTTGATCCGGCTCGGTTTCGGTCAGGCAATGCACGGTGTCGCGCATGATCAGCGGCGGTTCGGCCGGGTTGACGATGATGATCGCCTTGCCTTTTTTAGCACCGCCTACCTGCTCGATGGCGCTGGCGGTGGTGCGGGTGAACTCGTCGATATTCTTGCGCGTACCCGGGCCGACCGACTTGGAGGCGGCGGTGGCAACGATCTCGGCATACGCCACCGGTTGCACGCTGGACACGGCGGCCACCAGCGGAATCGTCGCCTGGCCACCGCAGGTGACCATATTGACGTTCATCGCGCCGCGCTTGAGGTTGGCCTTGAGGTTAACCGGCGGTACACAGTACGGGCCGATGGCGGCGGGCGTCAGGTCGATCATCAGCACGCCCAGCTCATTGAGCTTGCGGCTGTTTTCGGCGTGGACGTAAGCCGACGTGGCATCGAAAGCAATCTGGATGTTGTCCGCCAGCACATGAGGCAACAGCCCGTCGACCCCGTCACTGGTGGTCTTGAGGCCCATCTCGCGGGCGCGGCCAAGGCCTTCGGACGTGGCGTCGATGCCCACCATCCATACCGGCTCCAGCACGTCGCTGCGCAGCAATTTATAGAGCAGGTCGGTGCCGATATTGCCCGGCCCGATGACGGCGCATTTGATCTTTTTGTTCATGGGAAAGGTCTCGAACGGGGTTTAGGACACGAAGCGCAGCCGGGCCGAGCCCAGACCGCTGAGGGTCAGGCTGACCTCATCACCGGGTTGCACGGGCACCAGCGGCGCCAGGGCACCGGAAAGGATGATTTCACCCTTGCGAAACGGAATGTCGAACTTGCCCAGGGTGTTGGCCAGCCAGGCCACGGCTTCACACGGATGGCCCTGTACGGCCGAGCCAAAGCCGTTACCGGCCGGTTGGCCGTTTTTGAGCAGGTGCAACTCGACCTTGGCCAGGTCCAGTTCACGGGGGTTGATGCGTTGTTCACCCAACGCGAACACGCCACACGAAGCGTTGTCGGCCACGGTGTCCTGAATGCGGATTTTCCAGTCGGCGATACGCGAGTCGACAATCTCGAAGCACGGCACCACCCAAAGACTGGCGGCCATGACGTCCTCGGCAGTGATGCCGGGGCCGTGCAAGTCTTCGCCCAGAATGAAGGCGATCTCGCCCTCGGCGCGGGGCTGAACCAACTGGTGGGCACTGAAGCTCACGTCGCTGTTGTCGGCGACCTGCATGCGGTCGGTCAAAAAACCGAAATCGGGCTGATGCACATCGAGCATTTCCTGCACGGCACGACTGGTGACACCGATCTTTTTGCCGATCACCTGTTCGCCCAGGGCTTCACGTCGCTGCAAAAAACGCAGGGAGATCCGGTAGGCCGTTTCCAGGGTCAGGTCCGGGTAACGCTGGGTCAGCGGCTGCACACTGCGGCGCTCGCGCAGCGCGTGAAACAGCTCGTCGCCCATGGCTTCAATCAACTGTGTGTCCATTAATACGCTCTCTTAAAGCCAGATCCCGGTGAGGGCTCTGCAGAAAATCCCGTGTGGGAGCGAGCCAGCTCGCGAACGAGCTTCGCGAGCAGGCTCGCTCCCACGGTTTAGTCTTGGCTCAGCCCGGCCACACGCTCGATTCAGCGCCGCCATCCACTTCCAGAATCTTGCCGGTGACCCAGCGCGAAGCCGGGGTGGCGAGGTACAGCGCAGCGGCGGCAATGTCTTCGACTTCGCCCAGGCTTTGCAGCGGGGTGGCCTTGATCATGCCTTCGCGCATCGCCACCGGCAGGACGCGGTTCAGGGCGTCGGTCAGGACCGGGCCCGGAGCAATGGCGTTGACCCGCACCAGCGGCGCGAAATCCTGGGCCAGCAAACGGGTCATATGGCTCAGCGCGGCCTTGGCAGTGCCGTAGGCGCTGAACTGGGTTTGCGCATAACGCGCTGCGCCCGAGGTGATATTGATGACGTTGCCATTGCCCGCATCGCGCATGTGCGGCACGCACAGCTGGCACAGGTGATAGGCCGAAGACACGTTGAACCGCATGATCTCTTCAAAGCGCTCAACGCTCAGGGTCAGCGGATCGTTTGGGCCGGCGCCGCCGGCGTTGTTCACCAGGTGGGTGATGCGGCCCATCTGCTCACGGGCCTGGGCCACCAGCGCGCTGCGCTGTTCGGTGTCATTCACGTCGCAGCTCACGGCCAGGGCGCGACGTCCCAGGGCACGGACTTCTTCGGCCACCGCTTCAACATCGCCCAGGGTGCGGGCTGCCAGTACCACGTCGGCGCCCGCCTGGGCATAGGCAAGGGCGATCCCGCGGCCAATGCCGCGGCCGCCGCCCGTAATCACGGCCACGCTACCGGTCAGGTTGAAGCGCTCAATGATGTTCATAAATGATCCTTGTCCTTTTTAGGTAAAGCGTTAACGCGGCGCCCACAGGTCAGGCAGGCCCGGGTCGCTGGCGGCGATCAGGCGCTTGAGCAGGACCTTGAGCGCCTGGGCATCGCCAGGGCCCAGCTTGGCCGACACGTTCTCTTCCACCGCCTTGGCCAGCGCCAACTGCTGCAGCGACGCCTCGCGACCGGTGGCGGTCAGCACATAGCGCGGTGCCTGCTGGCTGCCTTCGAGGGCGACCAGGTTTTGAGTTTCAAGGAAACGCATGCTGGCTACGGTGACCACGTGCCCGGTGTAACCGACGAAGGTGTTGATTTCGTCCAGGGTCAGGTTGTCACGGATGCACAGCACCGAAAGGATGAAAAACGCATGCTCATCCAGTTTCTGGTTGCTCAGCAGACGATGCAGGGCATCGAGCAACTGGTAATGGGCGCGGCCCAGCAGGTACCCGAGCAAGTCTTCGGTGTAGCTGCATTCAGGCGGTGGCGGGGTGGTCGCCAGGCGCAGTTCACTGCGTGGCTTGCGGGTCGCCAGGGCGTACTGGCCGCTCTGGAAGGCCAGCGGTGCGCGGTCGCTGTGATCAAAGGCAAGCACTTCGCCGACAAAGATCACATGGTCGCCCCCTTCATACTGAAAGGCGGTGCGGCACTGAAAACGGGCGGTGCAGTCCTGCAGCAGCGGCGCTTCGCTGATGCCGTTGTCGAGTTCGATCTCGGCAAACTTGTTTTCGCCCTGCATCGCAAAGCGGCCGGACAGCGGCTCCTGCTCGGTGGACAGCACATGCACGTTCCAGTGTTTGCCGGAACTGAACACCGGCAGGCTGCGGGCGGACTTGGCCAGGCTCCACAGCACCAACGGCGGGTTGAGTGACACCGAGTTAAAACTGTTGGCCGTAATGCCGATGGGCGAACCGTCTTCAGCCTGAGTGGTGATGATCGTCACCCCGGTGGTGAAGGTGCCCAGCGCGGTACGGAATGCCTGCGGATCGAAACTGCTTTGCATTGCCATGACGAACCCCATGGATTGAATTTTCGTGCTGGCAGTATTCCCCCGGCAGCGGGGCGCTACATCGTCTTAATGGACTAACGAATACAGCCGATTATCGTCCGATTGGACGAGGCGTTCAGGAGGTGGATTCGCTAGCGTCGGCTCATTGAACCGGTGTATCAGAGGACTCATCCATGACGTTCAGCAGCACTGCTCCAGAACAGCTGTCCAGCCTGTTGGCGGCGCAAAAAAAAGCCTTTACCCAGGCAGGGCTCGTCACTGCAGAGCAGCGGCGGGACCGGATTCAGCGGGTGATAGAGTTGCTGGTGCGCTATCAGCAGCCGCTGGTAGAAGCCATGGATGCGGATTTTGGTGGCAGGCCCCAGGGCTTTTCGTTGATGAACGACGTACTGGGCTCACTGGCATCGCTCAAGTATGCGCGCGACCACCTTGACCACTGGGTTGAAGACGAGCCGCGGCACGTGTTTTCACCCTATGACCAGATGGGCGCCAAGGCCTGGGTCATGCACCAGCCCAAAGGCTCCATCGGCATTTTGGGTACCTGGAATGCGCCGCTGTTTACCTTGCTCAGCCCTCTGGCTTGCGTACTGGCAGCGGGCAACCGGGCCATTCTCAAACCTTCGGAAGTGGTGCCGCGTACCGCCCAGGTGCTGGCCCAGGCCTTTGCCGAGCTGTTCGACCCGCTGGAAATCGGTGTAGTGACCGGCGACGCCGAACTGGCGCAGGTCTTTACCTCGCAACCCTTCGATCATCTGGTGTTTACCGGCAGCACCGCCGTGGCGCGCTCGGTGATGCGCAATGCGGCTGAAAACCTGGTGCCCCTGACCCTGGAGCTGGGGGGCAAATCACCAGTGATCATTTCCCGCAGCGCCGACCTGGCCAAGGCGGCCTTCAGCATTGCGGTGGCCAAAGCCAACAACGGCGGGCAAATCTGCATCAACCCGGACGTGGTGTACGTGCCACGCGCGCTGATGGAAGACTTTATTGGCCTGCTGGGCGCGGCCTACAGCGAGTTGCTGCCCACTACGGACGACAACCCGGACGTGGTGGCGGTGGTCAATGCCCGGCATGCGCAACGTATCGACGGCTATGTGCAGGACGCCCGCGAGCGGGGTGCCCGGGTTGAATGCTTCCCGCAGGCGCCTGAGACCGATGCCCGCACCCGTCGTCGCGCGCTGCAAGTGGTGATCGACCCGGCCCGCGACAGCCGGATCATGCACGAAGAAATCTTCGGCCCGGCGCTGGTGGTGCTGCCCTATGAGCGTCTTGATCAGGCGCTGAGCGACATCCATTCCCGCGAACGCCCGCTGGCCCTGTACTACTTTGGCCAGAACGAAGAAGAGCAGCGCCATGTGCTGCAAAACACGATCTCCGGTGGTGTGAGCATCAACGACGTGATGATGCACGCGGCCCTGCACGACGCGCCATTTGGCGGGGTAGGGGCATCCGGCATGGGGCATTACCACGGGCGCGAAGGTTTTCTCGAATTCAGCCATATGCGCAGCGTGTACAAGGCACCGGCCCATGACCCGCGCCGCGAATGGGGCCTGCTGCCGCCCTATGGCGAGCACTTTTTACCCACGATGCAGTCGATGGTCACTGCCGACTGAAAAACGCTGTGCCCCCCCCTGTGGGAGCGAGCCTGCTCGCGAAGACCTCAAGCGCGCCGCGCCCTTCGCGAGCAGGCTCGCTCCCACGGGGTGCATGTATTTTTTACAAAAATAAAATGTAAATCGGAGTGATACTTTGCCAATCCCAGCCTCTACCCCCGAAGACACGCAACTTGCCCCCGGCTGGCAGCGTCGTCATGTACTCAAGGCCGGTGCTCTGGCTGTGGGTGCAGGCCTGCTAGGGCGCTTTGCCAATGCGGCCGGTTCCAGCGGTATATCCCCTGGGGACTATCTGCAAATGGATGCCTGGGACATGGCCAACGCCGTGCAAAAAGGTGAAATCAGCCCTGAAAACCTGCTGTCGGCGGCCATGGCCCGTTGCGATGCGGTCAACCCCAAGGTCAATGCCGTCAACATGCGCCATGACGAGTACGCCACTGCGCTGCTCAAGGCCCGTCGTGCCAGCGGCGCACCCGCCACGGGCACGCTTGCCGGGGTGCCCATCCTGATCAAGGACCTCAACACCTACCTGGAAGGCACCTCAACTTCAAACGGCTGCCGGCTGTACAAAAATGCACCGCCAGCCCCGCACACCAGCACCCTGATCACGCGCTACCAGGCCGCTGGAGCCGTGCCGTTCGGCAAAACCACCTGCCCGGAATTCGGGTTGACCACTACCACCGAGTCGCTGCTGTGGGGGCAAACCCGCAACCCGTGGAACCTGGCCAAAAGCGCTGGCGGATCGTCCGGTGGCGCGGCCTCAGCGGTGGCGGCGGGTATTGTGCCGGTGGCCCATGCCACTGACGGCGGCGGCTCGATTCGCATTCCGGCGTCCTATTGCGGCCTGGTCGGGCTCAAGCCGACCCGCTACCGCACGCCCAGCGGTCCGGGCAAATATGAAGGCTGGTTTGGTGCCAGCGTGGCCAACGTGGTGTCGCGTAACGTGCGTGACATGGCGTTGTTTATGGATGCCGGTCAGGGCCATGAAGCCGGCAGCCCGTATTGGGCCAAGCCCCTGGTGCGCCCGTATGTAGAAGAACTGCGCACCGCCCCCGGTCGTCTGCGTGTCGGCCTGGTGCGCGACTCACTGACCGGCTCGCCGCTGGACCCTGCCGTGGCCAAGGTGCTGGACGACACGGCCAAACGCCTGGCAGCGCTGGGGCACAACGTCGAAGAAGTGCGCCTGAATGTCGACCCGCGCCAGTTGTTCGGTGCCCATGGTTCGGTGATTGGCGACGCGTTGCTGACCATGGTCCATGACCGCGAGCAGGTGCTGGGTCGCGCCGCCACGGCAGACGATTACGAGCGCATCACCCAGGTGGTACTGGACCGCGCGCAGAAAGTCACCGGGGAGGGCTTGTATCGGGCGCGCCAGTCGTTTGAAACCATCGGCGGCTATATGGAGCAGCAGTTCGATACCTATGACGTGATCCTGTCGCCGGTCACCGCCAACCTTACCCCGGACCTTGGTCTGCTGAGCCTCAACCAGCCCTGGGACAGTTACGCCCATAACGCCATGGGCAGTGCCGCCTTTACCGTACTGGCGAACGTCAGCGGCCAGCCGGCCATTTCCTTGCCGGTGGGCATGAGCGACAGCGGCTTGCCGATTGGCATGATGTTTACCGGGCCGTTGGGGGGCGAGGACGTGTTGCTGCGTTTGAGTGCGCAGATTGAACAGGATCGGCCTTTTGCCAGGCTGCCAGTTCTCTAAGCCTGCTCCCCCAGGTTCCATGTCGCTCTCATAACCTGGGGCTTGCAGGGTCATTGTAGGAGCGAGCCTGCTCGCGAAGTTATCCCGGCACGCGCACAAGTTCCGTGTGATGCCCAGGCCTAGTCCGCTTTGACGATGATCCACAGCGTGCCAGGCCGGATTATTCGTCATACACCGCCCGCGCATTCGCGCAGCGCGAGACTGACGGAGAACACACGGATGGATCAGATACGAGAGAAAAGTCCGATAGAGCTTGAGCTGCTGCAACGCGCGCGCAACCTGATACCTGCGCTAAAAAGCCGTTCGGCCCAGGCGGACAAAGATTGCAAACTGCCCGATGAAACCGTTCGTGACATGCAGGAAGCCGGCTTGTTCCGCGCCCTGCAACCCAAGATCTGGGGCGGGCATGAAGTGGACCTGCGCACCTTTTTTGAAATCCAGATGACCCTGGCCGAAGGCTGCATGTCCACCGCCTGGGTCTTTGGCGTGGTGGGTGTGCATCCGTGGCAACTGGCGCGTTACCCGGTTGAAGCCCAGCGTGATGTGTGGGGTGAAGACAGCTCCGTGCTTGTGGCGTCCACCTATATGCCAGTGGCCAAGGTGACGCCGGTCAAGGGCGGTTATCAGGTCAGCGGGCGTTGGGGGTTCTCCAGCGGCAGCCAACATGCACAGTGGTGCCTGCTCGGCGGCATCGTGCCGCAAGACGAAACCGGCCCTACCGAACACGGCACTTTTCTGATCCCGGCCAGCGACTACCGCATTGAGCAGAACTGGGACGTGCTGGGCCTGCGCGGCAGCGGCAGCCACGACATCGTTGTCGAAGACGTGTTTGTCCCGGCCCATCGGGTCCAGCGCACCAACAACTACAGCATCGAAGCCACACCAGGGCGCCTGACCAACACCAACCCGATGTACTCCATCCCGTTTGCCCAGGTGTTTGCCCGCGCCGTATCGACCTCGGCCCTGGGCGCCCTGCAAGGGGCCATCAACGAATTCCGCGACAACGCGGCAAAACACATCGGCAAGCACGGCGCCAAAACAGCCGAAGACCCGGCCGCACAAGCTGCCGTTGCCGATGCCATCATCACCGTCGACTCGCTCAAGCTGGTGCTGATGCGCAACTACGGGCACCTGCTGGCGCTGGCCGCAAGCGGGGAATACCCGGATGTGGAAACCCGCTTGCTGTACCGCTACCAGTCTTCCCACGTCACCAATGTGTGTGCCGACCGGGTCAGTGACCTGCTGCGCTGCATGGCGGCGTCGGGCTTGTACAACACCAACCCGGTGGCGCGTTTCTTCCGTGACCTGCACCAGGCTCGTGGGCATATCGCCAATAACGAGGCGGCTTACCGTCGCAGCTACGGCCTTGTGCAACTGGGCCTGCCCAACGCGGACCCCTTTGTTTGATCGGGGCCACCCCTGACCCCGTAATAAACCTCTGACCTCAGCGCAAGGCATAACAATAATGACGGCTCACGATCAGTCTCAGTCCAGCTATGACGTAATTGTTGTCGGCTCCGGTGCCGGCGCCATGACCTCGGCCCTGTTTGCGGCTGATCAGGGCCTGTCGGTTCTGATTGTCGAAAAAAGCGATAAATACGGCGGTACCTCGGCGATTTCCGGCGGCGGCATCTGGATCCCGAACAACCATTACTTTGCAGCCATAGGCGGGCAGGACAGCCCTGAACTGTCGATGCAATACCTCAAGGCCGCCACCGGTGAACACGGCGACCCGGTCCGCCTGCAGGCGTACCTGGACAACGCCGCACCGATGATCAAAAAGCTCACCGGCAACAGCCGCGTGCGTTATGCAGTGGCCGACAAATATCCCGATTACTACCCGCAACTGCCCGGCGCCTTGCCAGGCGGTCGCACCCTGGACCCCGAGCTGTTCGACACCAGCCTGCTGGCTGAAGAACTGCCCAACCTGCGCAAACCTTCGCCCTCGACCCTGCTGATGGGGCGCATCGCCTGGACTGCACGGGATGCCCACAAAGCCATGGCCCGCAGCTTTGGTTGGCAATGGCTGATTTTCAAATTGATGGCGCGCTACAAGCTCGACTTCAAATGGCGGCGCAAAAGCAAATACGACCGCCGCGCGGCGCTGGGCAGTTCGCTGGTAGCGTCCCTGCGCCGCTCCCTGATGGACCGCGACGTGCCGCTGTGGCTCAACACCGACTTCAAGGACGTGTTGCTGGACGGCGACCGGGTGTGCGGCATCAAGGTGGAGACCGGCGGCAAGACCCTGGAACTCAAGGCCCGCCGCGCGGTGATATTTGGCTCGGGCGGTTTTGAGCAAAACCAGACCCTGCGCGAGAAATACCTGCCGCAACCCACCCGTGCCAGCTGGAGCGCCACGCCACCGGGCAACAACACCGGGGCTGCGCTTGAGGCGGGGCTCGGTATCGGTGCCGCCACGGCCTTGATGGACTGGGCCTGGTGGGCGCCGACCATTGCCGTACCCGGCGAAGAAAAACCCCGTGGCGTCTTTGCCGAACGGGCGTTCCCGGGGGCCATCGTGGTCAACAGCCTGGGGCACCGATTTGTCAACGAAGCGGCGCCGTACCTGGAATTTGTCGATGCCATGTACCGGGACAACCAGAAAACCGGCGGCCGTTCGGTGCCGTCCTGGGTGATCTTCGATGGCCACTTCCGTTACACCTACGCCATGGGTCCGCTGATGCCGGCCCAAGTGGTGCCCGACAGCCGTCTGCGCAAGGAATGGCTCAACACCGTCTACTGGAAGGCCGACAGCCTGGAGGCGCTGGCGATGCAAATCGGCGTCGATGCCAACGGGTTGAACAGCACCGTGCAAACGATCAACGGCTATGCACAAATAGGCGTGGATCTGGACTTCGATCGCGGCGGCAACGTGTTTGACCGCTACTACGGCGACAGCAATATCAAGCCCAACCCGTGCCTGGCACCGCTGCGCAAAGGCCCGTATTACGCCATGCGCCTGGATGCCGGGGACATTGGCACCAAAGGTGGCCTGCTGACCAACCAGCACGCCCAGGTCGTGCGCGAAGACGGTCAGCCGATCCCCGGGCTGTATGCCATTGGCAACTGCTCGGCCTCGGTGATGGGGATCAGCTACCCCGGTGCCGGCGGCACTCTGGGCCCGGCGATGACCTTCGGCTACATTGCGGCCAACCATATCGCCAGCGGTGTGTCTGTGACAGCCAGCGCCAAGGTACGGGCCCTGTCATGAGTCGAGCCCGATACGTCAGCAGCAACAGCAAGATTCTCGCCCCGTTGCAGGCGGACCGGCTGGGTAGCCGGGACTGGCACGACACCTGCGATGTGCTGGTGATCGGTTGGGGCGCGGCCGGCGCCTGTGCTGCGCTGGAAGCGCGCAGCACCGGCGCAGACGTGATCGTTGCCGACCGCTTCACCGGCGGTGGGGCCAGTGCCAAAAGTGGCGGGGTGGTGTATGCCGGCGGCGGTACCCGGCACCAGCAGGCGGCCGGTTTCAGCGACAGCCCCCAGGCGATGTTTGATTATCTCAAACACGAAACCCAGGGCGTGGTCAGCGACCATACACTGCAAAAATTCTGCGACGACAGCATCGCCAACCTCAGCTGGCTCGAAGGTCACGGTGCGAGCTACGGTCACAGCCTGCCGCCGGGGGGCAAGACGTCATACCCGTCCGATGGCTATTTTCTGTATTACTCCGGCAACGAACTGGTGCCATCCCATGCTGGTGCTGAACCGCCCGCGCCGCGCGGGCATCGCACCGTGGGCAAGGGCCAGTGCGGCGCCGTGCTGTACGGCCACCTCAAAGACGCTTGCCTGCGCGCCGGGGTGCAACCGTTGCTGCAATCTGCCGCGCGGCGACTGGTGGTGGACGACAGCGGGCGGGTGATCGGCGCCGAATTCTGGAGCCTGCCGGCGGGCAGCCCCCAGGCGCGTCAGCACGCACGGCTGGCGGCACGGGCCGAGCGCCTGCAAAACTTTGCCCCCGGTTACTGTGACCGCCTGCGGCAAAAAGTCAGCAAGCTTGAGCGTGACCATGGGCAACCGGTTCTGATCCGGGCGCGACGCGGTGTGATCCTGAGCACCGGCGGTTTTATCTTTAACCGCGAACTGATCCGCGACCATGCCCCCAAATTTCGCCGCAACTTCAAGGTCGGTGCCACCGGCTGCGATGGCAGCGGCCTGCTGCTGGGGCAGTCGGTAGGCGCCAAAAGCGAGCGACTGAGCAGGGTGTCGGCATGGCGCTTTATCAACCCGCCGCACTGCTGGCCCAAGGGGATTGTGGTCAATAGCAACGGTCAGCGTTTTTGCAATGAAGAAGTCTACGGCGCCACCCTCGGCCAGCCACTGTGCGAAGAACAGGGCGGCCAGGCCTGGCTGGTGCTGGATGCGCGCTTGCGCAAACAGGCGATACGTCAGGCGCTGTTTGGCGGCTATTGGTGGTTCCAGACACTGCCTGCACTGGCACTGATGCTGCTCAAAGTGCGCAAGGGTGAAAACCCTGACCGGTTGGCCAACGCCTGCGGCATGCAGGCCGGCGAATTGAGTGGCGCGCTGCGCGCCTACAACGCAGGGGCCCGGGGCGAAGCACCGGATGCTTTTGGCAAGTCTGAAGGCAGCCGTCAGGTGCTGGACAAAGGGCCGTTTTATGCCTGCGACATCAGCGTAGGCAACCCGATTTTCCCACTGGGGGCGCTGACCCTGGGCGGGCTTAAAGTCGATGAAAGCAACGGCGCGGTCCTCAATGACCAGGGCCGGCCGATTGCCGGCCTGTTCAGTGCCGGGCGCACCGCGATTGGTGTTGCATCACACCTGTACATCAGTGGTTTGTCACTGGCCGACTGCGTGTTTTCGGGCCGCCGGGCCGGGCGTGCGGCCTTTTCTACAACCTGTGGGAGCGAGCCTGCTCGCGATGCAGCTAACGCGGCGCTGCCATCGCGAGCAGGCTCGCTCCCACAGAAATTACATGGGACAACCCAATGACCCAGCCTTCCTATTTCTCCCTGCGCGTGGCGCAGATCGTGGCTGAAACATCGGACTCCAGGTCCCTTGTATTCGACGTTCCCCAGGCCTTGCGTGAACAGTTTGCCTATAAATCCGGGCAGTTTTTAACCCTGCGCGTGCCCTTTGAGGGTGGCTGGTTACCGCGGTGTTACTCGCTGTCCAGCACCCCGCTGCAAGATGAGCCGTTGCGCGTCACCATCAAGCAGGTGCGCGATGGGCGTGCATCCAACTGGCTGTGCCAGCAATTGCGTGAAGGCGATCAGCTGGAAGTTCTGGCCCCGGCCGGGGTGTTTGTGCCCCGTCATTTTGACGATGATTTTGTGCTGTTCGGTGGCGGTAGCGGGGTAACCCCGGTGCTGTCGATTCTGCGCTCGGCCCTGATTGCCGGTACCGGCCGGGTCCTGCTGATTTACGCCAACCGCGATGAGGCTTCGGTGATTTTTGCCGGTGAACTCAAGGCCCTGGCCAGCGCCTACCCGCAACGCTTGCAAGTGATTCACTGGCTGGATTCGGTACAGGGCATTCCGTCAGTCGCGCAATTGGCGCAAATGGCCAGGCCCTTTGTGCATGCCCAGGCATTTATCTGTGGTCCAGGCCCGTTTATGGACGCCGCTGTCAGCGCTTTGCATGACATCGGCATGGAGCATGGGCGTATCCACGTCGAGCGTTTTGTCTCGTTGCCCGAAGAAGGCAGCGTGGCCGCCCCGGCGCCGGTCAATACCGATGTCGTCGGCAGCCAGCTGTCGGTGCGCCTCGACGGTGAAGAGTTCGAAGTGCCCTGTGCCGAAGGCGAAACCCTGCTCAATGCCATGCTGCGTGCCGGCCTGAAGCCCCCGAGCTCCTGCCTGGTGGGTTCCTGCGCGACCTGCATGTGCACGGTTGAGCTCGGCAGCGTCGAGATGTTGCGCAACGATGCCCTTGACCAACAAGAACTGAACGACGGCTGGGTGCTGGCGTGCCAATCGGTACCCAACAGCTCACAGCTGCGCGTGTGCTTCCCTGAATAATCAGCCTGACGAGTGTGCGATGACTTCCAGCCAGCAACAGAGCCTGCCGCGTTCGATCCCGCAAATGCTGTTCAACGCAGCACAGCAACATGCCGGACGTACCGCCATTGAAGAGCATGGCGAGTGCACCGACTACAGCGAACTGCCACGCCTGGCCCTGGCCGTGACCCGCAGCCTGATGGCCGTGGGCATCGGCAAGGGTGACCGGGTGGCGATCTGGGCGCCCAATGGCCGCGACTGGATCATTGCCGCACTGGGCATCCATTGTGCGGGGGCGGTGATGGTACCGATCAACACCCGCATGAAAGGCAGCGAAGCGGCCGACATCCTGCAGCGCAGCGGTGCGCGCCTGTTGTTTGTGCAACCGGTCTTTTTGGGGACGGACTATCTGGCGTTGCTGGCCCCGTATCGGCCGGCGAACCTTGAGTGCCAGGTCTTGCTGGGCGAGACGGCAGCAGGCAGCCCCCACGGTCTGCACTGGGATGGTTTTCTGGCCCTGGGCGCGGCCGTCAGCGAGTCGGCGGCGCTGTCGCGGGCGAGCGGCGTGGGCGCCGATGACCTGAGCGACTTACTGTTTACCTCCGGTACCACCGGCAAGCCAAAGGGTGTGATGAGCGGTCACGGGCAAAACATCCGCGCCTTTAGCGAGTACGTGAAGGTGATCGGTCTGCAGGCCGGTGACCGTTACCTGGTGATCAACCCGTTTTTTCATGCCTTCGGTTACAAGGCGGGCTGGCTGACCTGCCTGCTGGCCGGAGCCACGATCCTGCCGCACCCGGTGTTTGACGCCGAAGCGGTGTTCCAGCGCATTGCCGCCGAGCGCATCAACGTGCTGCCGGGGCCTCCGACCTTGTACCTGTCGATGCTGGCCCATCCCAAGCTGGCCGAAACCGATCTGTCGAGCCTGCGCATTGCGGTGACGGGCGCGGCCACCATTCCGCCGATCCTGATCGAGCGGATGCGCCGCGAGCTGGGTTTTTCGGTGGTCACCACCGCTTATGGCCTGACCGAATGCGGCGGGCTGGCGACCATTTGTGACCCGTCTGATGCGGCGCACACCATTGCCGGTACCAGTGGCCGGGCGATCCCGGGCACTGAAGTGAGCATCCGCGACCCGCACAACCGGCCTTTGCCGGCGGGCAGCACGGGGGAGATTTGCCTGCGCGGATTTCACGTGATGCAAGGGTATTTCGAAGACCCCAAAGCCACGGCTGAAACCATCGACAGTGAAGGCTGGCTGCACACGGGCGACATTGGCGAGCTGGATGCGGCGGGTAACTTGCGCATCACCGATCGTTTGAAAGACATGTTTATCGTCGGTGGTTTCAACTGTTATCCGGCAGAGATCGAAGCCGGGCTGATCGAGCACCCGGCGATTGCCCAGGTGGCGGTGATTGGCGTGCCGGATGAGCGTATGGGGGAGGTGGGGTGTGCGTGCGTGGTTTTGCGCCATGAGCATGTACTGGATGAAGCCGGGTTGATCCTGTGGGCGCGCGAGCATATGGCCAACTACAAAGTGCCGAGGTTGGTGCGGTTTTATCAGGCGCTGCCGGTGAATGCGTCGAACAAAGTGGCCAAGAATGAGTTGCGGGCGGGGTTGTTATAGGTATACCGCATGTACCGGTTTTGCGACCGCTTCGCGCTCGATCGCAGCCTCGCTCTACTCGTCAGCGGCTACAACGCGGATATGTGGTGACATTTGTAGCCGCTGACGAGCTCCGCGAGGCTGCGTCCGGCTGCGCAGCAGTCGTAAAGTTCAACAGGTATACCGCATGTACCGGTTTTGCGACCGCTGCGCGCTCGATCGCAGCCTCGTTCTACTCGTCAGCGGCTACAACGCGGGTATGTGGTGACATTTGTAGCCGCTGACGAGCTCCGCGAGGCTGCGTCCGGCTGCGCAGCAGTCGTAAAGTTCAACAGGTATACCGCATGTCCCGGTTTTGCGACCGCTACGCGCTCGATCGCAGCCTCGTTCTACTCGTCAGCGGCTACAACGCGGATATGTGGTGACATTTGTAGCCGCTGACGAGCTCCGCGAGGCTGCGTCCGGCTGCGCAGCAGTCGTAAAGTTCAACAGGTATACCGCATGTACCGGTTTTGCGACCGCTTCGCGCTCGATCGCAGCCTCGTTCTACTCGTCAGCGGCTACGGAATGAGGACTGGGTTCTTCCCTCAATTGCCTTCAAACCGCGCCGTACGTTTCTCAATAAACGCCAGCATCCCTTCCTTCTGATCCTTTGAGGCAAACAGCAGAGCATTGGCTTTGCGTTCCAGCGCCAGGCCGGTCTCCAGCGGTGCATCCACACCGGCCAGTATCACTTCCTTGATTTGCTCCGCCGCCAGTGGCGGCATGGCGGCGATCAGGGTGGCCATTTTCAGCGCATGTTCGAGCACCTGGTCATCGTCTACCAGGTCGCTGACCAGTCCCGAAATCCACGCTTCTTCAGCAGTGATCGGTTGCCCGGTCAGGGCCATGCGCATGGCCTTGGCCTTGCCCACGGCGCGCACCAGGCGCTGGGTGCCGCCAATGCCCGGCATGATTCCGATGCGGATCTCCGGCTGGCAAAATTTTGCCCCGCGCCCGGCGACGATGATGTCCGCCAGCATTGCCAGTTCACAGCCGCCGCCATAGGCATACCCGCACACGGCGGCAATCACCGGCTTGGGGCAATGCTGGATCGGCGCCCAGACGCGTTCGGTATGGCGCTGGTAAATATCAATCGGGCCCACCCCGGCCATGCTGTTGATGTCGCCGCCTGCGGCAAACACTTTGTCGCCACCGGTCAGCAGGATGCAGCGAACCTGCGGGTTGTCTGCCAGCTCGCTGAAGTAACGCGATAACAGAGCCTGCAGTTCAAGGCTCAAGGCGTTGGTGGCCTGGGGGCGGTTAAGGCGCAGCAGGGCCACGCCCTGGGCCGGGAATTCAAGCAATACCGGCGCGGCAGATGGGTCTGACATGGGGTTCCTCATTAACAGGGGCTGTGACCACAGCGTGCGCTGGATTGTTGCGTTCACCCGCTCGGGCTTCATCGTCCGTTCAGACGACGAGCAGCCCCCGGATTGCCCCTAGAGTGGCTCCATCAGTAGAAAAGGAGCACGTCATGGGCCAACTCTCAGGGCTGGACTACAGCGGTAAGGTGGTGCTGGTCACCGGCGGCACCAAAGGTATCGGTGCAGGCATCGCCCGCAGCTTTCTGGAGGCCGGTGCGCAGGTCATCGTGTGCGGCAGGGCGGCACCCGAGGTGTTGCCCGGGGCAGGCTCGGCCAAGGCGATTTTCATGGCCTGCGACGTGCGCGATCTGGATTCGCTCAAAGCCTTGTTTGACGGCATCCGCGCCGACTTCGGTCGCCTCGATGTGGTGATCAACAACGCGGGCGGCAGCCCTTCGGCCGATGCCGGCAGAGCTTCACCACGTTTTCACGAAGGCATTATCCGCCTCAACCTCATCGCCCCCTTGAATGTCGCGCAACAGGCCAACGCCCTGATGCAGCAACAGGTCGAGGGCGGTTGCATTGTCTTTATCGGCAGCATCAGCGCCTTGCGCGCATCCCCCGGCACCGCCGCCTATGGCGCGGCCAAGGCCGGGGTGCTGGCCCTGGTGCAGTCGCTGGCCGTGGAGTGGGCGCCCAAGGTGCGCGTCGTCGCGGTCAGCCCGGGGCTGGTACGCACCGAGCAATCCCATCTGCATTACGGCGACGAAAACGGCATCGCCGCGGTCAGCGCCGGCATTCCCGCAGGGCGCATGGCGCTGCCCGAAGATATCGGCAACGCCTGTCTGTTTATCGCTTCGCCCATGGCGGGCTATGCCAGCGGCTGCAACCTGCTGTTGCACGGCGGCGGCGAACGCCCAGCATTTTTGGATGCAGCGCAAAGCGCCGCGCACTGATCGACCTTCAGCGGCGACCAGTGGGTTGCCGCTCTCAACACGCAGGAGACGAACTTGGCTGATTCTCAATTGCTAACCGACGTGCGCGCCCTGGTGGGGCGTGAATATGGTCGCGTCTACGCCTGGGACGAAGTCAACGCCCCGATGATCCGCCAATGGTGCGAGATCATGGGCGTCGACAACCCGCTCTACACCGATGCGGCCTTTGCTGCCAACAGCGCGCAGGACGGGCTGGTGGCGCCGCCTGCGATGTTGCAGGTGTGGTGCATGGAAGGCTTCCATCTGAACAACTACGCACCGGGCTCGACCACCGAAAACCCGTACGAAGTGCTCAAGCTGATCGAGTCTTACGGCTACCCGTCTGTGGTCGCGGTCAACTCCGAACTGACCTTCAACCGTAACCTGCGGCCCGGTGAAAAGCTCTACTACACCACCCGACTGGACTCGGTGGGCGATGAAAAAACCACCGGTCTGGGCACCGGGTTTTTCGTCACCCTGGTGATGAACTATTTCGTTGAGCACAAAAGTGGCGACGAAGCCGTGGGCGAGTTGCTGTTCCGCGTCTTCAAGTTCCGCCCGACCCAGAACCACAGCGCCGAAGCGGCACCGGCCAAGGTTGAGAGCGCCCCGGCGGTCAAGCGTCCCAAGCCGGGCATGAGCGACGACACACGGTTTTTCTGGGAAGGCTGCGATGCCGGCAAGCTGCTGATCCAGCGCTGCACCCAGTGCCAGACCCTGCGCCATCCACCGGCGCCGGTGTGTATCGAGTGCCACTCGTTTGATTGGGACAGTGTGCAGGCCAGCGGCCGCGCCAGTCTGTACTCGTTCGTGATCATGCATTACCCCGAAGTCGCGCCGTTCGACCATCCCAACCCGATCGGCCTGATCGAGCTGGAGGAGGGTGTGCGTCTGGTGGCGGGGCTGGTGGGCGTCAAGCGCGAAGAGTTGAACATTGGCCAGCCCTTGCAGCTGGAGTTCCAGACCTTCGACGGCGAGCTGACATTGCCGATGTTCCGGCCTGTGATCGCATAAGGAAGCCAGCATGGATTTCGAATTTACCGAAGACCAGGTCGCCATCTCTGAAATGGCCGGCAGTGTGTTTGCCGACTATTGCACCGATGACCGCCTGCGCCAGTTCGACACCAGCGAACAGGCCTTTATGGAACCGCTGTGGCAGCTGTGCGTGGAAACCGGCCTGCAAGCCCTGGCCATCCCTGAAGCCCAGGGCGGCAGCGGGCTGGGCATGACCGAGCTGATGCGGGTGCTGGAGGCTCAAGGACGGGCGCTGGGCCAGGTACCGTTGTGGCGCCATCAACTGGCGGCCGCCACGTTGGCGCAGTTTGCCGATCCGTCCTTGAAGGCGTGGGCGGTGGACGCGGCAGCGGGCAGGGCGATGCTCAGCCTGGACCTGAGCGGTCTGAACAACGCACAGGGTATTGAGTTGCACGCCGTCGCGGCTGGCGGTGGGTGGCGCGTCGATGGCCGGGTTGCTGCTTTGGCCCTGGCCGAGCAGTCGCAGGCGGCCTTGCTGCTGGTGACCGCCGAGGGGCAGCCCCGTCTGGCCCTGGTCGAGCTGGCAAACAAGGCGATCGAGCACGTGCCGGGCCGCATGACCCACGGCGAAGCAATTGCAGATTTACGCATCGCCGCGCTGCAGATCACTCCTGAGCAACTGCTCCCGGCATCTGCCCTGAGTTGGCTGGAACCGCGCGCCATCGCCTCGTTGGCAGCGTTGCAGCTGGGGGTCAGTACCGTGCAAATCCGTCGCACCGTGGAGTACGTCACTGAGCGTCGCCAGTTCGAACGCAGCATCGGCAGCTTTCAGGCCGTGCAGATGAGCATGGCCAACGCCCATATCGCCCTCGAAGCCTTGCGCAGCTGCCTGTGGCAGTTGTGCTATCGCCTGGACGCGGGCTTGCCTGCACCGAGCGAAGCACTGGCCACGGCCTGGCAGGCCTGTGAAGCGGGGCACCTGATCGGGCACAACGCCCAGCACGTACACGGCGGTATCGGCGTCGACCTGACGTACCCGATGCATCGCTTTCTCTACTGGAGCCGCGCTTTGGGCTGTGCCCTGGGTGGATCGGCAGCAAGCCTTGAACGCCTCGGCGACTGGCTGAGCCATAACGACAAGCTGGGATGGAAATATGACCTTGCAGAACACCAAGCGCTTTGACGACGTGCGCCCCGGCGAAACCCTGCCGGAGCTGGCGATCCCGATCACCGTGGGCCTGGTCACCGGCGGCGCTATCGCCACCCGCGACTATTTTCCCGGCCACCATGACCTGAACGCGGCCCAGGCACTGGGCTCGCCGCACATTTTCATGAACATCCTCACCACCAACGGGCTGGTGCAGCATTATGTCGAAAACTGGGCCGGCCCCGAGGCACGTTTTGCCTCGTTGAAGATCAAGCTCGGCGCGCCGAATTACCCCGGCGACTGCATGACTTTCAATGGCGCGGTTACGGGCCAGGACGCCGCCACCCGCACGGTGGAAATCACCCTCAGCGGCAAAAATTCCATGGGCAACCACGTGACCGGTACGGTCGCGCTGGTTCTGCCCTGATAGCGGGAGACAGCACACATGACGCAATCGTCACTTTCCGGCAGCGCGGCCATTGTTGGCCTGGGCGCGACCGAATTCTCCAAGAACTCCGGCCGTACCGAGCTGCGCCTGGCGCTGGAAGCCACGCTGGCGGCGTTGAAAGACGCCGGTATCGACCCGTCCGAGGTTGAGGGTTTCAGCTCGTACTCGGTGGACAAAGTCCCGGAATACGAGATCGCCCGCTTGCTGGGTTGCAAGGACGTCAAATTCTTCTCCCAGGTGCCCCACGGTGGCGGCGCAGCCTGTGCGCCGATCATGCACGCGGCCATGGCCGTGGCTACCGGTGTGGCCAAAGTGGTGGTGGTGTACCGGGCCATGAACGAGCGTTCGTGGTATCGCTTCGGCAGCGGCAGTTACGGCTTTGCTTCCACGCCGATCTTCGAGAACGTCAACTACGGCTGGTACATGCCCCACGGCCTGCATACGCCGGCGTCATGGGTCGGCATGTTTGCCCAGCGCTACATGCACACCTACGGCGCCACCTCTGAAGACTTTGGTCGCGTGGCCGTGGCGGTACGTGATTTTGCCGCCACCAACCCGGCGGCGTTCTTCTACGGCAAGCCGATCACCCTGGAAGAACACCAGGCTTCGCGCTGGATCTGCGAGCCGCTGCACTTGCTCGATTGCTGCCAGGAGTCCGATGGTGCGGTGGCGATGGTGATTACTTCGGCCGAGCGCGCCAAGGACTTGCGCCAGAAGCCGGTGATGATCAAGGCCGGCTCCCAGGGGATCACCTCGGGCCAGCAGATCATGACCTCGTTCTACCGCGACGACATCACCGGCCTGCCGGAGATGGGCGTGGTTGCCAAAGAGCTGTATCGCCAGTCGGGCCTGGGCCCCGAGGCGCTGCAAACCGCGGTGATTTACGACCACTTCACCCCGTTTGTGCTGCCGCAACTCGAAGAGTTCGGCCTGTGCGAGCGCGGCGAAGCCAAGGAATTCATCCGCGCCGGGCACCATGCCCGTGGCGGCAAGTTCCCGATCAATACCCACGGCGGGCAGTTGGGCGAGGCCTATATCCACGGCATGAATGGCGTGGCTGAAGCGGTACGTCAAGTACGCGGCAGCGCGGTCAACCAGGTCGATAACGTGGAAAACGTGCTGGTGACGGCCGGTACCGGCGTGCCAACCAGCGGCCTGATTCTGGGAGCAGCCTGACATGTTCGTCGACCTCACACCCGAACAGCACGCCCTGCGCCTCAAGGTGCGGGACTACTTCCAAAACCTGATGACCCCGCAGCTGCGTGAGCAATTGCGCGGTAAAGAGGGCGGCGAACTGTACCGCGACACCATCCGCCAGATGGGCCGCGACGGCTGGCTGGCGGTGGGCTGGCCCAAGGAACACGGCGGTCAGGGCTACGGCCCCACCGAGCAATTTATCTTCTTTGAAGAAGCGAACATTGCCGGGGCACCGCTGCCGTTTGTGACCATCAGCACCGTTGGGCCTGCGCTCATGGCCCATGGTACCGAACTGCAAAAGGCCAAATTCTTGCCAGGCATCGCTGCGGGCGAAATCATCTTCGCCATCGGTTATTCCGAGCAGGATGCCGGCAGCGACCTGGCCGTGCTCAAAACCACGGCCCGCCTTGAAGGCGACGAGTTTGTGGTCAATGGCAGCAAGCTGTGGACCTCGGGCGCCGAGTCGGCCGATTACATCTGGCTGGCTGCGCGTACCGACCCGGAGCGGCCACGGCACAAGGGTGTGTCGATCCTGATTCTCGACACCCAGGCGCCAGGTTTCTCGACCACGGTGATCCCGACCACCAGCAACCCGACTGCGGCCACGTATTACGACAACGTGCGGGTACCTGCGCAGATGCTGGTGGGCGAGTTGCATGGCGGCTGGAAGCTGATCACCGCGCAACTGAACCACGAACGTCTGGGCCTGGGCGCCTGGTCGGACAAGGTTGTCGGGCTGTTTGGCCGGGTGCTGGCGTGGGCCAGGGCGGCGGATGAAAGCGGCGTTCGGGCCACTGACAAAGCCTGGGTTCGCGCCGGGCTGGCGCAGTGCTACGCGCGGCTTGAAGCCATGCGCCTGATCAACCTGCGCATTGCGGCCGACCTTGAGCGTGAGCGCATGGATGTAGCGCTGGCCTCGACCACCAAGGTGTATGGCTCGGAATCGGCGATCGAGATTTTGCGTGTGTTGAGCAACATCGTCGGTGCCAATGGCCTGGTGCGTGGCGGTTCGGCGGCGTCCTTGCTGCAGGGGGATCTGGAGTACGAAGTCCGCGCCTCGGTGACCCTGACCTTTGGCGGCGGCACCAACGAAATCCAGCGCGAGTTGATTGCCCAATTCGGCCTGGGCATGCCGCGTACCCAACGCTAACCATTGCCGACAACTGTAGCCGCTGACGAGGTACGAGGCTGCGACAAGGGCCGCAGGCCCTTCAAAGCCACCGGGGCCGCTGCGCAGCCCGTCGCAGCCTCGTACCTCGGCAGCGGCTACAAGAACTGAAAGGTAGAGAAATGAACGCGATTGACCAGTTCAGAGAGCAAACCCGCGATTGGCTTGAAGCCAATTGCCCGCCGTCGCAGCGCAAGGCCATCCCTGAAGGCGAGTTGGTGTGGGGCGCGAACGATGTCGAGTTTCCCAATGCAGACGCTCAAGTGTGGTTTGAGCGCATGCGCGACAAGGGCTGGTTCTGCCCGGACTGGCCAGCCGAATACGGCGGCGCCGGCCTGAGCGCCGAATACAACGCCGTGCTGGAAAGCGAACTGCGCCGGCTCAAGTGTCGCCCGCCGCAAATCAACCTGGGCATCTGGATGCTGGGCCCGGTGCTGCTGGAGTTCGGTACCGAAGAGCAGAAGAAAAGCCTGCTGACCCCGATGACGCGCGGTGAAGTGCGCTGGTGCCAGGGTTTCTCCGAGCCCAATGCCGGGTCTGACCTGGCCAGCCTGAAAACCTCGGCCCGCGATGCGGGCGATCACTTTGTGGTCGACGGCAGCAAGATCTGGACCTCCTACGGCGACAAGTCGGACTGGATGTACGCCCTGGTGCGCACTGATCCAAAAGCCGGCAAACACGCGGGTATCAGCCTGATCGTGCTGGACATGAAAAGCCCCGGTGTCAGCGTGGCCCCGATTGACCTGATCAGCGGCAAATCCGCTTTCTGCCAGGTGTTTTTCGATGGCGTCAAAGTCCCTAAAAGCCAGCTGATTGGCCCACTGCATGGTGGCTGGAACCTGGCCAAGCGCCTGTTGCAGCACGAACGCAAGGCCATGTCCAAGTTCGGCGAGTTCAGCCTGCCGACTCACTTCCACCTGTTGCCGCTGGTCAGCCAGTACCTGCCCGAGCCTGTGGGGCAGGGCGAGCAAGCGCTGGTGGCGCGGGCCGTCGCCAGTGCAATGAACGAACACAGTTACAACCTGACCGTGCAGCGCATGGGTGAAGAAGCCCGCGCCGGGCAAGACGTCAGCGGGCTGATGTCGATCATGAAACTGGTGCACACCGAACAGGAACGCGACAAGTTCGAAGTGCTACTGGACGTTATGGGTTATCACGCGCTGGGCTGGGACAAGGGCGCTTTCAGTCCTCAGGAACAGGCCATCACCCGCGGCTGGTTGAACAGTTTTGCCCTGACGATCTCTGGCGGCGCGTCAGAAATCCAGCTCAACGTGATCGCCAAGCGGGTCCTCGGCCTGCCTGACGTGAAGTAAGGAAACCCACCATGAACCTGCTCTATAACGAAGATCAACGGATGCTGGCCGACAGTGCCCGCGAGTTTCTGGCGGCGCGCAGCCCGGTGGCCCACCAGCGTGCCTTGCGCGATGAGCCCCAGGCCAACGGCTTTGACACCCGGCTGTGGCAAGACGCGGTGGCGTTGGGCTGGAGCGCGATTCCGTTCCCCGAAAACCTCGGCGGGCTGGACTTTGGCTGCATGGGCCTGGGCCCTATTTTTGAGTCCATCGGCTGTAACCTCAGCGCCTCACCGCTGCTCTCCAGCGTGGTGCTCAGCGGCTCCTTGCTACACCTGCAGGGCAATGCACAGCAGCAGGATCGCTGGCTGTCGGCGGCCATCAGTGGCGAACGCCGCCTGGCTCTGGCCCTGGACGAACGACCACGGCACAACCCGGCACAGGTGACCTTGCACGCCATGCCCAAGGGCGATGGCTACAGCCTGAGCGGTGACAAGTATTTCGTCATTGACGGGGTGGGTGCCGACGGTTTTCTGGTGGCGGCACAGACGGACGCCACGGCGTCTTCGCAGGCGGGCATCAGCCTGTTTCTGGTGCCGGCCGGTGCGCCGGGCCTGAGCGTTATCCCGTTGCCGCTGATCGATTCGCGCAACCATGCGCGTCTGCATCTGGAGCAGGTACAGGTCGGGGCCGATGCATTGCTCGGCACTGCCGGGTCTGCCGGCCCGGCGCTGAATATCGCCCTGGATCGCGGGCGCGTGTGCCTGGCGGCCGAGATGCTGGGCATGGCCGAAAAACTCTTCGAAATGACCCTCGACTACCTCAAGACCCGTGTCCAGTTTGATGTGGCCATCGGCACCTTCCAGTCGCTGCAACACCGCGCGGCCCAGTTGTATGTGGAACTGGCCCTGGCGCGCAGCGCCGTGATGGCCGGTCTGGCAGCGCTGGACGACACAGGCCTGAGTGAGGTCGAGCGTCAGCGTCTGGCCAGTCTGGCGAAGTGGAAGGCAGGCCTGATGGCGCTCAAGGTGGTCAATGAGGCGGTGCAAATGCACGGCGGCATTGGTGTTACTGACGAGTTGGATGTGGGGCTTTACCTCAAGCGTATCCGGGTGGCCCAGGCTTGCCTGGGCGATGCCGATTACCACTGCGAGCGCTATGGAGCCCTGGAGCTCGTGCACGCTTGAGCCTGTAGCGAACTGTTCGAGTCCGGAGAATAACAAGATGAAACTTGAGCAATGGCAGAGCGCATGGCAGCAGTTGGTTGGTGCCGGTTCGCCTTTTGAAGTGCTGACACCTGAAGGTGGCGGGGCGAAGTATTTTCGCCATACCGCCCCGAGTGTGTGGGCAGCAATTGACAGTGGCCGCGTACATGCTGACCGCGAATTTCTGGTGTGGGAGCAGCAGCGGCTCACGTTCAGCCAGTTTTTCGATCAGGTGGATCGCCTGGCCGGGCAAATGGTTGAGCGGTTTGGCCTGCGCAAAGGTGATCGTGTGGCGATTGCCATGCGCAACCAGCCGGCCTGGCTGGTGGCGTTTGCCGCCATTCAGCGCTGCGGTGCGGTGTGCGTGCCGCTCAATAGCTGGGGGCTGCGTGATGAGCTGTTCCATGGTTTGCAGGACAGCGGGGCGAGTTTGCTGCTGTGCGACGAGCCGCGCTTGCAACTGCTGATCAACGACCTGCGTGAGCAGGGGCTGGCGACCATTGTGGTGGGCATGAGCGCAGGCGCGCCGCTGGATGAGCATTGCCGGCGTCTGGAAGACCTGCTGGCCGCACCGTTAATCAGCGCCCCTGTGCAGAAAGTCAGTGCCAGTGACCCGGCCATGATCCTCTACACCTCGGGCACTACCAGCCTGGCCAAGGGCGTGCTGTCGACCCATGGCGCGGTGTGCCAGGCACTGGTGGCGCTGGAGTTTCAGGGTGCGTTTTGCGCGCTCAGCTCGCCAGAACGCATCAGCGTGGTGATCAACAGCGGCTATGCCCCCACCACGTTGATGGCGGTGCCGCTGTTCCATGTCAGCGGTCTGCATGCACAGTTTTTACTGGCCTTGCGCAGTGGTCGGCGCTTGCTTCTGATGTACAAGTGGGACGTGGAAAAAGCCTTCGACCTGATCCGCGATGAACAGTGCACCCAATTCAATGGCGCGCCGGTGATGATGCAGCAACTGCTGACCTCTCCACGTTTTGGCAGCGCCGACACCGTCAGCCTGTTTGGTCTGGGCCTGGGGGGCGCGGCACCGTCCAGCAGCCTGCTGGCCCACCTCACACAGCGCAAACCCGAAGCGGTCGGTGGCAGTGGCTATGGCCTGACCGAAAGCAACGGGATCTGTGCGGCGATTGGCGGTGATCAGTTTGTTTACAAGCCGGCATCGGCCGGCTGGCCCTTGCCGATTGTTGACGTGCGCATCGGCGACAGCCCGGACCGGCCGTTGCCCAGCGGGGTCAGCGGGTTGATCTGGTTGCGTTCTCCCACCCTGATGAGTGCGTACTGGAACCTGCCTGAAGCCAGCGCCCAGACCTTGCAAGAGGGTTGGCTCGACACCGGCGATATCGGCTTGCTGGACGACGAAGGCTTCCTCTACATCACGGATCGCGCCAAGGACCTGATCAATCGCGGTGGCGAAAAAATCTCCGCGGCCGAAGTCGAGTCCTGCGCCTGTGAAATGCCCGGCGTGATCGAAGCAGCGGCCTTTGCAGTACCTGACGATGTGCTGGGCGAGGTGGTGTTTCTGGTGGTGCGTGGCGACCCGGTTTCGACCCCGGGCAGCGAAGCGGTGCGCAGCTTTATCGGGCAGCGTCTGGCCAGCTTCAAGGTCCCGGCGCAGATCCATGTCCAGCACACGCCGTTTGCCCGCAATGCCTCGGGAAAAATGCTCAAAAGCTTGCTCAAAGAGTTGTTGGTAACGGCCTGAGGGGGCTGCTCGAGCCCCCTCTAGTCTTTGTGGACGATGTACTCGCCTGTAGATGGCGAAGAATGGACGCATACCCCTCAGCAAGCCTTATTCGCGTAGGAGGCAATACATGAAAATAACAAGAACAGGCGTAATGCTCGCAGCCGCCATGGCCGTCAATGTGGTCGCCATCGGTAGCGCATCGGCTCAGGTTTCGCCCGCAGAAGCGGCCAAACTGGGCAAAGAGCTGACCTGTGTCGGGGCAGAACAGGCGGGTAACGCAGCGGGCACCATCCCGCCGTATACCGGCAAGTACCTGGGCGAAGTACCGGGCTGGAACCACGTTAAATTCTCGGGTGACCAACCGGTTGATCCTTATGCTGCCGAGAAGCCGATCCTGGTGATCACGGCGCAAAACATGGCCCAGTACGAAGACAAACTCACCGAAGGCCAGAAAGCGCTGCTCAAGCGTTATCCGACCACCTACAAGATGAACATCTACCCGGGCCACCGTGATTTCCGCTACCCGGACTACGTGTGCCGCCGCGCCATGAGCAATGCCCTGAACGCCAAGCTGGTCAACGATGGCATGGGCATTGAAGGGTTGGGCCAGGTACCGTTCCCGATCCCGAAAAGCGGTATGGAAGTGTTGTGGAACCACCAGCTTCCGGCCCGTGCCTGGACTGAAGAAAAAACCAGTGACCTGGCGTCCGTGTTGCCCAACGGCAGCATTGGCTGGGGCCGTGCTTATGCACGGGGTTTGTCGCAGGCCAACTCGCCGACGGTGGAGCCTAAAACTGAAGACAAGATTCAGGCCATGGGCAACAATACGACCCTTAAACCGGCGCGTGACAACGGCGTGATCAGCATCTCCCACGAACCCTACGACTTCCAGACCAACCCGCGTCAGGCCTGGAGCTACAGCCCGTCCACCCGCCGCGTTCGGTTGCTGCCGGGCTACGGTTATGACCAGCCGATGATCGGCACCAACGGCACCATGACCGTCGACGAAGACCGTTTGTTCAACGGCTCGCCGGAGCGTTTTACCTGGAAACTGATCGGCAAGCGTGAAATCTACAGCCCGGCCAACGCCTACAAAGCCAACGCCGGCACTGTCAAATACGCCGACATGCTGACCCCCAACCACCCCAATCCAGACCTGATGCGCTATGAACTGCGTCGCGTGTGGGTGGTGGAAGCCGACCTGAAAGAAGGCTACCGCCACGTGTACGGCAAGCGCGTGCTGTTTGTCGATGAAGACACTTGGAACTCGGTGATGGCCGACAACTACGACGCCCGTGGGCAGTTGTGGAAACACGCCATGATCAACTACTACTACCACCCGGACATGAGCGGCTGGCAGGCGGGTTCGCAGTTCTTCATGGACTTGAACTCGGGGCAGTACACCGGCTACGGCATGACCAACGAAGCGAAGAAAGGTCCGATCCTCAACGAAGGCAAATTCACCCCGGACCAGTACACCGCCGATGCGGCACGGGCGATGGGGCGCTAAGCGGTTAAACCTTGCATGTAACAGCAAAAGCCCTGTCGGTTAACGACGGGGCTTTTTTTGTCAGGTCAGAGAGGCAAACGTCATTCCGGTGGCATGCACTACCTGGCGCATGGTTCGCAGCGTCGGATTGCCTTTGGGGGAGAGGGCGCGGTACAGGCTTTCGCGGGACAGCCCGGCTTTTTCGGCAATCTCTGCCATACCGCCTCGCGCCTCAACCACGTGGCGCAATGCGGTCAGAAAACTGGCCTGGCCACCGTCTGCATCCAGTTCCTCGAAGGCGATGCGCAGGTATTCGACGGCAAATTCAGGATCTTGACGGATCATTTCGATCACTGACTCGTCATGGCTTTTGGTTCTGTTCATGGCATCCTCTTTTGATATTCGTTCCAGCAGCGCATGGCTCTTCGAAGCTCCCACACGCCGCTACCCAAGGGTTTGCAATCACCCAAGGCCCCAGCAGAAAGCCGGTTCACCCTGACGGTGATACGTGCTTTGGCTGATCGGTCTTTAAGGTGGTCCAACCATTGCTGATAATGGTCACAGCCCGTTTCGCTGACGTAATGTCTTATCTCAATCATAATGAATGTAGCTTTTAGGCTACTTCTGATCAATGGCACTTAACCGCAAATTGCGGCTGTTCGTCTTAAGAGACCCACATCCAATGTGGTAGAGGGTGACTGCTGAGAGTTAGAGGGGTGGTGTTTCGAGGGGCAATTCAGACAAATCGCAAGATTGTGCAGGGTGTTTACTTAAGTTCGAGTTACGGGGCTGCAGTTGGCCCCGGTATTGAAACGAGTCATTACCGGGGTCAAGGGAGGAGGGCTTTGCAAGAGGAGAGTGAGTCGTTATGCCTGCGTCCAGACCGCCAGTTCATAACCGTCCAGGTCCGTGAAGTGGAAGCGGCTGCCGCCCGGGAAGCTGAATTCAGGGCGGGTGATCTGCCCGCCTGCGGTGATGATTGCCTGTTGCGCCTGCGCCAGGTCATCTGCGTACAGGATGATCAACGGGCCACCCGGGCGTACCGCCTCGCCGGTGGTGAAACCGCCGTTCAGGCGGCCATCGCTGAATTCGCTGTAAGCGGGGCCATAGTCAGTGAAGGTCCAGCCAAATACCGCGCCATAGAATGCTTTGCTGCGGGCAATGTCGTGGACGTTGAATTCGAGGTTGTCGATTTTGTTGTGGCGGTTGTCTGTGGTCACGGGTCGCTCCTTGTGTCCGTGGAATATAGATAAGCCAACCCGTGTCCGCCACCCGAATGCCTTTTCCGCTGCGGTGAATCAAGACCGCCTTTGCCTGCCTCACTTTCGTAGAAAAGGACGAATAAGCCAGAAGGTCCCTGTGCCTTCAACGGTGGGAGCGAGCCTGCTCGCGAAGGAATCAAGAACGCCGTAGGGTTACGGCTTTCGCGAGCAGGCTCGCTCCCGCAGAAGCGCGGCGCGGCTCAAGTGTTTTCAGGCCTCGCGCCCGGCCTTGTGCCCTGCACTGATGGCGCCTTCGATGTAGCCGATGCTCTGGCAGTCGCCAATGCTGGTGGCGGTCAACCCGGCGCGGGTCAGTTCGTCCAGCAGGTCGGTATTGGGTTGTGCGCCGATGGCCAGTACCACCGAGTCGGCCTGGCTCTCTGCGGTTTGCCCATCCGCCAATTGATAACGCACGCAATGGCCGTCAATGGCGGTCACGGTGGCGCCGGTGATCAACTGGCCGCCGTGCACGCGGATCTCATGCAGCACCCGCCAGCGCCGCACGATGGCCAGTTCGCGGCCCAGGTGGGTGCCGCTTTCCAGCACGCATACCTGACGCCCGCGAGCGATCAAAAATTCCGCCAGTTCCAGGCCCACCAGCCCGCCACCAATGATGGTCACGCGCTTGCCCAGAGGCATCCATACCCGAGACAGTTTTTCCATGGCTTCACGGCTGTCGGTGATGCCGGTCAGGCTGCCGGCTTTCATCAGGGCGCGCTGGGTGAAGGACAGTTTGCGCCTGGCGATTTCATCGGCGCGGTCGCCGGTCATCAGGCGTCGCAGTTCGTCGCCGCTCCACACGTGGTCCTGGTCAGCGCCGGGGATCGCCGGTGCCGCACGCTCGGCGCCTACGGCCACCAGCACCTGATCGGCCCCCAGATCACGGAGCAGGGCGGGGCTGGCCTGGGTGTTCAAGCGGATATCAATGGAAGACTGCTGCACCTGAACCTTGAGGTTGTCCAGCAGGCGGGCGTTTTCGGCGTAGGCCAGGCCGGCAAAGAACAGCGTGCCGCCCAAGCGGTCGCTGCGCTCCAGCAAGGTCACGCGGTGCCCGCGCAAGGCAGCAACCCGTGCCGCTTCCATCCCGGCAGGCCCGGCACCGACCACCACCAGGTGCCTGGGGCTGGCTGTCGGGCCGATCACGTATTCGAATTCATGGCCGGTCATGGGGTTAACCGCGCACTTGACCCGTTCGTTGACGAAGATCTGGCTGACGCACACGTAGCAGTAAATGCACGGGCGGATGCTGGACTCCTGGTCGTTGAGCAGTTTGTTCGGCAGCTCGGGGTCGGCCAGCAGTTTGCGGGCCATGGCGATAAAGTCGCAGTCGCCGCGCTTGAGGGCGGCTTCACCGGCATCCGGTTCGATGCGCCCTACGGCGATCACAGGCACTTGCACGCTGCGTTTGATCGCGCCAGTCCACTCGATAAACCCGCTTGGCTGGTGCACCAGTGGGGCCTCGGTAAACACCGCGCCATTGGTGATACGGGCACTGGCCGATACGCTGACGGCATCCACCCCTGCCGCTTCGGCCATGCGCGCCACAGCCTTGGCGTCTTCCAGGTTGATGCCGCCGGGGGTGTGCAGTTCTTCTGCGTCCAGGCGCAGCCACAGGGCAAATTCGTTGCCGACCTTGGCGCGTACCGCGGCAATGATCTCCAGCAGCAGCCGGGCACGGTTTTCCAGCGAGCCGCCGTACCCGTCTTCGCGCTGGTTGTAATAGCCCGACAGGAAGCCGGCAATGATGTAGCCATGGGCCGCGTGCAGCTCTACGCCGTCGAAACCGGCGCGTTGGGCGCGCTCGGCGGCACAGGCGAACCAGTCGATCATCTGCGTGATGTCATCGCTGTCCATCACGCGGACCGGTGAGCCTTCGGCGCGGCGCTTCATGGAGCTGACAAAGTTGGCCAGCTCTTCGGGGGTCAGTGCGGCCATCATGTCGCTTTGCAGTACGGGCGGTACCGATGGCACCCACAGTTGCCGACCTTCGGCCATGTCACGCACTGAGGTCTTGCCGGCGTGCTGCAACTGCATGGCGATTTTGGCGCCGTGCTGGTGGACACGCTCGGCGAGGCGGCTCAGCCCCGGGATAAAGTCATCGCTCGACACCCCGACCTGGAACGGCTCGGCCGTCCCGGCCGGGAACGCCACCGAGCATACGCCCATGATCAGCAGCCCCGCACCGCCACGGGCGCGGGCCTCGTAATAGGCTTGAATCCGTTCGCCACAATGGCCATCGGCTTCGGCGAAGTTGGAGCCCATGGGCGCCATGATGATGCGGTTGCGCAGCGCCATGGAGCCAATGCGACCGGGTGCCAGCAACTGAGGGAATTTTGTCATTGTTATTTCAGCCCGAGCGTGTGTCTGGAAGGGGATACGGCCGCCCGCAGGCAGCCGTTGGTCATGCGTGTTCAGGGCGCTGCATTCAGCTGCGCAAAAATTCCAGGCACGCCTTGTTGAAGAGTTCGCGGTGTTCAACCTGCACCCAGTGCCCGCAGCGGTTGAGCATGATAAAGCGCGCATTCGGGGCGTGGTTCAATACTTTAAGCGCGCCACTGGCCGGGTTGAAATTGTCGTCGGTGCCCCAGAAACCCAGGATGGGTGCTTGCAGCTCTTCGAGGCGCTCGGTCATGTTCGGCACCATCATGGTGGTGAACAGGTTGCGCGGCTGGTGTACGGCCACGGCGACACGTTCGGCCAGCAGGCTGTCGTCCAGCTGTGAGCTGTCGAACAGTTGCAGGCTCATGATCCGGCGCATTTGCTCGATGCCCAGGGGGCCGGCGTTGTACAGCTCGACCATGCGTTGAATGCCGACCATCTTGAAGTAGGTTTCACGGTCTTCAACGCCGCCGGGGGCCATCAGGATCAGTTTTTCGACGCGCTCGGGTTCGGCCAGCGCCAGGCCCAGGGCAATGGCGCCGCCCAGGGAGTTGCCGAGCAAGGTCGCACGCTTGACCCCGACAGCCTTGAGAAACCCCGACATGGCGCTGACAAAGAAGTCCAGGTTGTACTGGGCATCTTCAGGCTTGTCGGAGCGGCCGAAGCCCGGCAAATCCACTACCAGGTTGCGAAACCCGGCGGCAACAAACTGCGGGTAGTTGCCTTTGAAGTTGCTGTAGCCGCTGGCGCCCGGGCCGCTGCCGTGCAGCCACAACACGACCGGGCCGCTGCCTTCATCGAGAAAGTGCAGGCGCAGGCCGCTGTCCAGTGTCACAAAGTGGCCGATGGGCAGGGGAAGGTCTTGTTCGGTCATCACTCAATCTCCAAAAGTCAGGCAGTGGCCGCGTCGGCCAGCGGTGCTGGGGGCGTGGTCTTATTCATCAGGTGGTTGCGATAGCGCGGCAAGGCCATGGCCAGAAAGACAGACGCCAGCACCAGCAGCGAGACGCAGGAGGCCAGGGCATAGCGCAGGCCTTCGTTGCCCAGGGTGTGGGCAAAGCCGTCACTGAGCATGCCGATCAGCAACGGGCCAACACCGACGCCGAGCAGGGTCATGGACATCACGAAAATCGCGGTGGCCTGCGCCAGTCGGGTGGCCGGGAACAGATGGGAAATGGCGCCCAGGCACGGCGTTGCCCACCAGGTTCCGAAGAAACTGAACACGCCGTAGAACAGGAAGGCGGTCGGCACGGGCGTGCTGCCCACATAGAACGCGGTGCCCACCGGCCACAGGAAGTACGCCAGCGCGAACGGGATGCTGATCAGGGTGCCCAGCAGCGGTACGCCTATTTGCCAGCCCTTGTCACGGCGCGCCAGGCGGTCGCACAAAATGCCGCAGGTCAGGGTGCCGAACGTGGCCCCGGCGCCGCCTGCGACCCCGGCCAGCAGCCCGGCGTCCTGCAGGCTCAGGCCGTGGGAGCGGATAAGAAAGCTTGGGCTCCAGGTGCCGATGGCATACCCGGCAATGGCGGCAGAGCCGCCGGTGAGCACAATCCAGAGAAAGGACGGGGTCTGGAACAGCTCCCGAACCGTGACGGCCCAGTGGGCTTGCGCCACTTGATTGGCGTTGACCAGCATGGCGGGTTTGGGCGCGCGCACGGTGAGCAGCAAGAGCAGCCCGAGGAAGATCCCCGGTGCGCCGATCACGATAAATGCGAAACGCCAGCCGTAGTGCTGAGCGATCCAGCCGCCCAGGCCCAGCCCGAAAATCGCCCCCAGACTTGAGCCGAGCATCAGGACCGACAAGGCGGTTGAGCGGCGTTCCGGCGGGTACAGGTCCGAGACCATGGCCATGGACGGCGCGGTGCCGCCGGCTTCGCCGATGGCCACCCCGATGCGGGCGATCACCAGCATCGTGAAGCTGGCGGCAAAGCCGCAGAAAATGGTCATTACGCTCCAGGCGATACAGCTGAACGCGATGACTTTTTTACGGCCGATACGGTCAGACAGGCGCCCCAGCGGAAAGCCGAAAATGGTGTAGAAGACCGCAAAGGTCACGCCTGAAAGCAGCCCGATACCGGTGTCGGAAATGCCGAACTCGGCTTTTACCGGCTCGATCAAAATGGCCATCAGCAGCCGGTCGATGTAGTTGAAGATATAGATGGCAGCCAGAACGCCTAATGCGTAATGAGTTCGCCAGGTGGGGCGCAAGGGTATGGACACGGCGGGCTCTCCCGGTTTTTGTTCTAGTGAATCCGTTATTCCATGAAGTGCGTGGCGGGTACATCGTCCATTTAGACCAGCCGGTCATATTGCAGTAACCGGTCGGATAGTCGCTGAGGATATCTGCGAGGCGCGCAACTCATGATCTGTAGCCGCTGACGAGCTCCGCGAGGCTGCGATCGGCGGCGAAGCCGTCGTAAACCCGGCGTTCACGGTTTATCAGGCATACCGCGTGTACCGGTTTTGCGACCGCTGCGCGCTCGATCGCAGCCTCGTTCTACTCGTCAGCGGCTACACGGCGGGTATGTGGTGAGATCTGTAGCCGCTGACGAGCTCCGCGAGGCTGCGTCCGGCGGCGAAGCCGTCGTAAAACCGGCTTTCAGGGTTTATCAGGCATACCGCGTGCACCGTTTTTACGACCGCTTCGCGCTCGATCGCAGCCTCGTTCTTCTCGTCAGCGGCTACAAAGCGGGTATGTGGTGAAATCTGTAGCCGCTGACGAGCTCCGCGAGGCTGCGATCGGCGGCGAAGCCGTCGTAAAGCCGGCTTTCACGGTTTATCAGGCATACCGCGTGTACCGGCTTTACGACCGCTTCGCGCTCGATCGCAGCCTCGTTCTACTCGTCAGCGGCTACACGGCGGGTATGTGGTGAAATCTGTAGCCGCTGACGAGCTCCGCGAGGCTGCGTCCGGCGGCGAAGCCGTCGTAAAGCCGGCTTTCAGGGTTTATCAGGCAGACCGCGTGTACCAGTTTTACGACCGCTACGCGCTCGATCGCAGCCTCGTTCTACTCGTCAGCGGCTACAAGGCGGTGGGCTGCTTAGTCCCATCGGACGATGTTCAGCTTTTTCCTCCAGTCAATGATTGCTCCCATACACCGCCCGGTGCTTACGGGCGGGCCGTAATCGGGCAGGTGGGAGAACGATATGAAGTTGCTGAATAAAGTGGCGTTTGTAACGGGCGCAGGTCAAGGCATGGGGCGGGCGATTGTTCGTCATTTTGCCGAGCAGGGTGCAAAGGTTGTCGCAGCCGACATCAACCTGGAAGCCGCACGCCAAAGCATTGAAGGGCTGGGCGACAACGCTCTTGCCATCAGCTGCAACGTCGCCGACAGCGATTCTGTCGCCACCGCGATGGCCGCCGTTCACGCGCACTTCGGTAGCCTCGATGTGCTGGTCAATAACGCAGGCATCGGTTCGATTGACGCGTTCGCCCAAACCCCGGACGAGAACTGGCAGCGAGTCATCGGCGTCAACCTCACCGGTACGTTCTTCTGCAGTCGTGAAGCCGTAAAACTGATGCTTCAGGCCGCCACCCCCGGCGTGGTGATCAACATCTCCAGCACCGCCGCCCTGACCGGTGAAGGTCCAAGCCATTACTGCGCAGCCAAGGCCGGCGTGATGGGCCTGACCCGCAGCATGGCCCGCGAACTGGCCGGCAACGGCATCCGCGTCAACACCATCGTTCCCGGTCCGACCAACACCCCGATGATGGCCGACATCCCGGAAGACTGGATGCAAAGCATGCTCAAGGCCATCCCTCTGGGTCGCATGGGTGAAACCGATGAAATCGCTCGCGTAGCTGCCTTCCTGGCCAGTGATGATGCGGCATTCATTACAGGGCAAAACCTCGCGGTCAACGGCGGCATGGCGTTTATCTAAACGCCGGGCACAGCAATGGGAGAGCAGCTCATGGGTACTCGTTTACAAGACAAGGTTGCATTTATCACCGGTGCCGGTTCCGGCATTGGCGCGGCCACGGCACTGCGGTTTGCCGAAGAGGGCGCCCTGGTGGTGCTCTGCGGTCGTCGCATCGAGCCGCTGCAAGCGGTTGCCGCACAGATCCGTGACAGCGGTGGCCAGGCAGAATGCGCGGTGGCCGATGTCAGCAATGAAGCCGCTTATGTTGCCGCCATCAGCGAGGCGGCACAGCGCCACGGCCGACTGGATATTCTGGTCAACAATGCCATGGCCTACAGCTGGGGTGCGATTGACAGCACCTCGACCGCTGACTGGCACTCCAATTTTGCGACCACTGTGGACGGCACCTTTTGGGGGACGCGCACGGCCATGGGCCTGATGCGCGCTCAGGGCAGCGGGTCGATCATCAACCTGGCATCGATCTGCGGCCAGTTCGGTACGCCATGGATGGCCGGCTACAGCGCAGCCAAGGCCGCGGTGATCAATTTCAGCCGCGCCGCCGCCAGCGAAGGCGCCAGCCACAACATTCGGTGCAACGTGGTCAGCCCGGGTGTGGTCGAGACGCCCGCCACGGCCGGCATGCTCACCGACGACAAGACCCGCACCAATACCGAAAAACTGATCCCGCTCAGGCGCGTCGGCCAACCCGTAGAAGTGGCCAACGCCATTCTGTTTCTGGCCAGCGACGAAGCCTCGTATATCACCGGCGCCTGCTTGCCGGTCGATGGCGGGCGCAGCAGCGAGCTGTACACGGTATTGGAATAAGGACCCTTTTATGGAACAGAACGCCTTGCTTGCCCGTCTCGATCGGCTGGAGTCGATAGAAGAAATTCGCCAGTTGGCCGGCAAATATTCGTTGTCGCTGGACATGCGCGACCTCGATGCCCACGTCAATCTGTTTGCCGAAGACATCCGCGTCGGCCGCGAAAAAACCGGGCGTGCGCACCTTAAAGCCTGGGTCGATGACACTTTGCGTGATCAGTTTCATGGCACCTCCCATCACCTTGGCCAGCACCTGATCGAGTTCACCGACCCTGACCATGCCGTGGGCGTGGTGTATTCCAAGAACGAGCACGAGACCGGCCCCGAGTGGGTCACCATGCAAATGCTCTATTGGGATGACTATGAGCGGATGCAGGGCCGCTGGTATTTCCGTCGTCGCCTGCCGTGCTACTGGTACGCCAGTGACCTCAACAAGCCACCGATTGGCACGCAAAAAATGCGTTGGCCGGGGCGCGAACCCTACGCCGGCACTTTCCACGACCTGTTCCCGTCCTGGACCGAGTTCTGGGCCAATCGTCCGGACAAGGATCAGCTGCCCCAAGTGGCTACAGCGGCCCCGGTCGAACACTTTCTTGCCACCCTGCGCCGTGGGGCTGGCGCACCGAAAATTCGCGTGCGCTAAGGAGCCACCCCTATGAGTATTTTGTTTGAACCTGTGCGCCTCGGTGACCTTGAGCTGGCCAACCGTATCGTCATGGCACCCATGACCCGCAGCCGCGCCGATCAGCACGGGGTACCGACTGCCGAAATGGTCGAGTACTACCGTCAGCGTGCGTCGGCCGGGCTGATCGTTGCCGAAGGCACTGCGCCTTCAGCCAGTGGCCTGGGCTATTGCCGTACCCCGGCGATTTACAACGCCGAGCAGATCGCCGCCTGGAAGGCCGTGACCGATGCGGTCCACGCCGAAGGCGGTTTGATTGTGCTGCAACTGATGCACGTAGGCCGTGCCTCCAGCGCCCATAACAAGCCGGCAGGGGCGACGACGGTAGCGCCGTCGGCCCTGCGCGCACGTACCCAGCTGTTCACCGACACCGCCGGTATGGTGGACACCGATGAACCCCGGGCCCTGTCTTTGCAAGAGATCGCTCAGGTCATCGAGGAATATCGCCAGGCCGCGTTGAATGCGCGCGAAGCCGGGTTCGACGGGGTTGAGTTGCACTGCACCAGCGGCTATTTGCCAATGCAGTTCATGGCCTCGGGCAGCAACCTGCGCGACGACCAGTACGGTGGCAGCGTCGAGAACCGCGTGCGCTTCCCGGCGCAGGTGCTGGCGGCCATGGCCTCGGCCATCGGTGCCGGGCGCGTGGCGCTGCGCCTGTGTCCAGGCAACCCGTTCAATGACATCGATGACGAAGACCCGATGGCCACCGCCGTAGCGCTGTGCAAGGCCGCCGAACCCATGGGGCTGGCTTACGTGCACATCATGCGTTCGCCTCTGGCTGAGCTGGATGCCTTTGCCCTGGCCCAGCGCCATTGCAGCAACGGCCTGATCCTCAATGACGGTTTTGACGGTGAGTCGGCCGAGGCTGCGCTGCAGGCCGGGCAGGGTGAGGCGGTGTCGTTTGCCCGTCACTTTATTGCCAACCCGGATCTGGTCGAGCGTCTGCGCAAGGGGCTGCCACTGGCCCGTTTCGACCGCAAGACCTTGTATTCCCCGGGCCCCGAAGGCTACAGCGATTACCCGCTGGGCGAGGCGGTGGCGCAATGAACGACATGTCCCGGATCAGTACTGCAACGGCGCCAAGGCAGCAACCGGTGCCGCGGGAGCACACCCAGGCGCTGCTGGATTTGCGTGCTGCGGCCAGTGCCCGGATCAAACCGGCAGACCTGTACACCCTGGCCGACCGTCTTGAAGCGCAGGCGCAGGCTTTTCCTGAACGCACGTTCCTGATCGATGGCGACCAGCGCTTCAGCTACGCCCAGGTCAATGCTCAGGCCGATCGCATGGCCCACGTGTTTTACGAAAAGGGTCTGCGTGCGGGCCATGTGTGCGCGATTGCCATGGAGAACCGTCCGCAGTTTTTCTTCTGCTGGTTCGGGCTGGTCAAGCTCGGCGCCGTGGTGGCGTTTATCAACACCCAGGTCAACGGCAAGCCTCTGGTCCATGCACTGCAATCCACCGCGGCCAAGGCGGTGGTGGTCGGTGAGGAATGCCTGGCCAATCTGCTGAGCACTGAAGGCCTGCCGGATGTGCCGTTGTGGCTGGTCGAGGATGGGCAAAACCCCTTTGTCGGTGAATTGCCGGCCAGTGTCGATATCCATTTTGGCGAGCAAATTGCCCGTGCCCCAGGCACGGTCTTCCCCCGTGAAGTACGTGCCGCCGTGACGGCTGAAACCACCACGTTGCTGATTTTTACCTCAGGCACCACCGGTCTGCCCAAGGCGGCGCGCTACAGCCATATGCGCTGGATGTCCTCGGGTGACGTGATGGAAGTCACCCTGGGCGCCACCTGTGAAGACGTGTTTTATTGCTGCCTGCCGCTGTACCACGGCGCGGCCGCCACTTCGGTGACGTCGACCGCCTTGCGGGTGGGCGCAAGCATTGTGGTGCGGCGCAAGTTCAGCGTGCGTGAGTTTTGGCCCGACGTGCGCCGCAACCAGATCACCGTGTTCCAGTACATCGGCGAAATTTGCCGTTACCTGCTCAATCAGCCCGTGGTGGCCGGTGAGCGCGAACACAGCCTGCGTCACATGCTTGGTGCAGGCCTGACGCCTGAATCGTGGCAGCGCTGGCTGGACCGCTTCGGCCCGATCCAGGTGTTTGAAGGCTGGGGCGCCACCGAAGCCAACGCCAACCTGATCAACGTCGACAACTATGTGGGTTCTTGTGGCCGGGTGCCGGACTGGAGCCGCACCAACCTGCGACTGGTGCGCTACGACGTCGAAAGCGACAGTCATCCGCGGGACGAAAACGGGTTTTATCAGCTGTGCCAACCCGGTGAATTGGGTGAGGCGATGGGCTTTATCGTTGACCATCCGCAAATTGGCGGCGGGCGTTTCGAGGGTTACACCAGCGCGGCTGCCAGCGAGAGCAAGATCCGCCGTGATGTGTTCCAGGCCGGGGACGCCTACTGGAGTTCGGGCGATCTGCTGCGCTACGACGACGACGGCTATTTCTACTTCGTAGACCGCATCGGCGATACCTTCCGCTGGAAAAGCGAAAACGTCTCGACTCTTGAAGTGGCGGACACCCTCAGCGACATGCCAGGCCTTGAGCTGATCAACGTGTACGGCGTCCAGGTGCCCGAGCACGAAGGGCGTGCCGGCATGGCTGCGATTCTGATGCAGGCCGGGCACAGCTTTGATCCGCAGGCTTTCTATGAACTGACCGAAGCGCGTTTGCCGCGTTATGCGGCGCCGGTGTTTGTGCGGGTTTCGGCGGCAGCAGACCTGACCAGTACCTTCAAGTTGCGCAAGGTTGATCTGCAGCGTCAGGGCTATGCACCGGGGTTGTTTGCCGACCCGCTGTTTGTGCGTGATGAAAACACCCGCACCTATCAGCCGTATTCGCTGCACGTGCTGGCCCGTGCCGGTTTGCTGCCGTTTGCAGGCAGCAGCCATGAGTGAATTCGACGCCCAAGGGCATGAATGGCGTGACGGTCTGCGTTACCCGTGGCCGCAGGCTCCGGCCAGCGGCCAGGTGCAGGAAGTAGCCGAGGGCGTGCTCTGGCTGCGCATGCCGCTGCCGTTCGGGCTCGATCACATCAACCTGTATCTGTTGCGTCACGGCGATGGCTGGGTGGCGGTCGATACGGGCCTCAACAGCGATCAATGCCGTGAGGTGTGGGAGCAAGTGTTTGTAGAGGTGCTCTCGGGCTTGCCGCTCAAGGCGGTGATCTGCACGCATTTTCACAGTGATCACACTGGCGTGGTCGGTTGGTTGGCTGAACGTTTCCGCTGCCCGGTATTGATGACTCAGGGTGAGTTTCAGGCGCTGCATCACGGCCCGCCAAAGGCTGCTGAGCCGGACTGGGCGTTTCTCGATTTCTATCAAAAGGCCGGGTTCAGTGCAGAGCGCGCCACATCGTTGCTGCCGCTGATCCAGGGCGAGCACTTTCGTCCGCAGCTGGTCGCCGGGTTTACCCGTTTGAGCCATGGCAGCCGGCTCAACATCGGCGGTCGCCGCTGGGAGGTGGTGATGGGTAACGGGCATTCGCCGGAGCATGCGTGTCTGTACGCGCCGGACGACGGGTTGCTGATTTCGGGCGATCAGGTGTTGCCCCGTATCACCTCGACCATTGCGGTGTATGTCCCCGAACCTGAAGCCAATCCATTGCGTGACTGGCTGGACTCTATCGAACGGCTGCGCGTGATCCCCGACAGCGTGCTGGTGCTGCCGGCCCATGAGCGGCCGTTTTTCAATCTGCATCTGCGACTGGATCAGTTGCGCGATCACCATCTCAAACATTTGCAGCAGTTGCTCCAGGCCTGCGAGGAACCGCGCACGGCGCTGGAGATGATGGCGGTGTTGTTTAAGAAACTGTCAGGTCGTTTTGACGAACTGATGGCGCTTGGGGAGACGTTGGCTCACGCCAATTACCTTATGGCCGAGGGGGCGCTCGTTCGTGAGGAACAAGGAGGGCTGCATCGTTATCGGGTAGCCCCGACAGGAGTCGTGAAGTTCGACCCGCTTGAGTTGTTTTGAGCAGTAGCTATAGGCGCGGTATGCAGAACGCAATGACGCTTGAACCCATCGAGGCGGCCATCGAGTCGTCAATCAGGAGAGGCAGAGTGATCAATAAAAATAACAATAAATGTCTTGGGCAGCGCTCGCACGGCTATCAGGTCAGTGGCCTGGCGATCGCGGTTGCACTGGTATCCAGCCCGTTGTGGGCAGGGGACACCATCGAGTTTGAAGACGGCACCACCATTGATTGGTCGGTCACCACCAGTTACGGCATAGGCACGCGCCTGGCCAGCCCCAGCAACAGGCTGATGGGCGTTAACGCCGATGACCCGAACCGCAACTTCGATCAGCACAGCCTCACCACCAACCGGGTGGGCGCGCTGGGCGAGATGATCTTGCGCAAGGACAACTACGGCGCGGTCGTACGGGCCAGTACCTTCTATGACGACGTGTACCACCGCAAGAATGACAACGACTCACCGGCCACCGTCAACAAGTACGGCAGCAATGACGAGTTCACCAGCGACACGCGCTACTACAGCGGTGGCCGCACCAAATTGCTCGACGCCTACGTGTTCGGCGGCTGGCGCTTCGAGAACGACACCATGCTCGACGTCAAGGCCGGTCGCCATATCGAGTCGTGGGGCGAGAGCCTTTACTACCCGGGCGTCAACGGCGTACAGAACCCGTCCGATGCGGTAAAGGCCGCGCAGCCGGGGGTTGAGGTCAAGGAAGTGTTGCTGCCGGTCGGGCAGTTCTCGGCTTCGTACCGGATCAACCCTGAAGTCACCTTGGGCGGCTACGTGCAGTACGAGTGGAAGGGCACCGAACTGCCACCGGTGGGCAGCTTCCTGTCGACCTCGGACGTGATCGGGCCGGGCCGCGAGTTTTTGTACATGGGGAACAACAAGGTGCCTTATCTGGGTACCGACGAACCACGTAACAGCGGCCAATGGGGTGCGCAAATCCGCTGGCGTCCGATCACTGACATCGAGATGTCGCTGTTCCATGTGGTCTACCACGATAAAAACCCGGCCACCGCCTTGATTGGCTGGGACCCGGCGCCAGGTGGTCCGGGCGGTCTGGCTTACAAGGCCAACGGTTATCGGGTCAAGTACTTTGAAGACATCAAACTGACCGGTGTCAGTGCCACCACCAAGTTGGGTGAATACCAGTTGGGGGCGGAGTGGTCCTATCGTGACGGCGCACCGGTGATGGTCAATACCGGACTGGGCCCGGTGCCTGCCAAGGGCAAGGGCCAGCAGTTCCAGTTGTCGGCAATGCGCATTCTGGGTGACCGCCCTTGGGCCAGCCAGACCACATTGACCGGTGAAATCGTTACCGTGCGTGCGGACCATGCGGACGATACGTCGGCGGCCCCGAACCTCGAAGGCTTGCCACTGTTGCCGTCGCTGGCACCGTCGGTGCAGCCGTCCAATGACTACACCTACAAGACTGCTACGGCATGGCGCACCCGCTCGGCGAGTGCGTACACCGTGGGCGCCTCGTTCAGTTACCCGGGTGTGTTCCAGGGCTGGGACCTTGAGGTTCCGTTCACCTTCTCGGACGTGTTCAGCGGTGCTGCTCCGATGTCCGGGACCATCGCCGGGGTGGCCGGTGATCGCCGCCTGAGTGCGGGCACGACCTTCAAGTACCTGAGCAACCTGGAAGTGTCGCTCAAGTACATCGGATACCTGGGGTCACCTGACCCGATCTATCGCCCGCTGGCAGACCGTGACTACGCCACGTTCTCGATGAAATACACCTTCTAAAACTGCACAACTGTGTAGCCGCTGGCACAGGCTGCAACAAGGGCCGCAGGACCTTCGCTTTTAAAAGCAGGGTCGCTGCGCAACCCATCGCAGCCTGCGGCAGCGGCTACAGAGTCATGGTGCAACTGGAATAGAGAGAAACCTATGGGTCTTAAAGGTCACGCGGCCATTGTTGGCAGCGCTCAGTACAAGCCGGAGAAATACGCCACGGCCCCGCGCATGTTCCATCTGGAGCAAGTTGCCGACCTGGCTGCCCAGGCGTTACGCGATGCCGGTTTGCAGGCATCCGACCTCGACGGGCTGGTGATCAATGGCCCGCAATTTCATGAAGCCTCGGTGTTCGTACCGGCCATGGCCGCCGAATACCTGGGCTTGCGTCTCAATTTTGCCGAAGTCGTCGACCTTGGCGGCTGTACCTCGGTCGGCATGGTCTGGCGTGCTGCCGCCGCCATCGAGCTGGGTTTGTGCCAGGCGGTCCTGTGCGTGTTGCCTGCGCGCATGGCGCCCATGGGCCCGGATGAAGACGCCAGCTGGATGGCCCGGGCCATGCGCTTCGGTGGCCACAGCACCGCGTTCGGCGCACCCGAAGCCGAGTTTGACCTGCCCTACGGCCACATGGGCCAGAACACCGGCTACGCGATGATCGCCCAGCGCTACGCGGCGCAGTATGGCTACGACCCACGGGCGCTGGCCAAAATCGCAGTCGACCAGCGCACCAATGCGCAGTACAACCCGCAAGCCATGTTTTACGGGCAACCGTTGACCATCGAGCAAGTGCTGGCCAGCAAAAAAGTGGCCGACCCGCTGCACGTGCTGGAAATCGTCATGCCGGTGGCCGGTGGCGCCGCGATGATTATCGCGTCCAGAGAAGTGGCCGCCCGTGCCCGCAAACGCCCGTCATTCATTACCGGTTTCGGCGAGCACCTGGCGTTCAAGTCGCCGTCCTATGCGCACGACATGCTGCACACCCCGATCGGTCCGGCTTCGCGCCGCGCCTTCGACATGGCCGGGCTCAAACCGGCAGATGTGGACGCCGCGCAAATTTACGACTGCTACACCATCACCGCCTTGCTGACCCTGGAAGACGCCGGTTTTTGCGCCAAGGGCGAGGGCATGAGCTTTGTGCGCGAGCACGACCTGACCTGGCGCGGCGATTTCCCGATGAACACCCACGGCGGCCAGCTCAGCTTTGGCCAGGCCGGTTCGGCCGGTGGCATGAGCCAGGTGATCGAGGCTGTGACGCAAATCGCCGGTGAAGCCGGTGAGCGTCAGCTCAAGCAGTGCGACACGGTGTACGTCTCAGGCACCGGTGGGGTGATGAGCGAGCAGGGTGCATTGATTCTTCAGGGAGCATGATTGCGATGTCGAACAACAAACCAATGCCGGTGCCGACCGAGATTTCTGCACCGTTCTGGGAAGGCCTGAAGGCTGAGCGCCTGCTGATTCAGCAGTGCGACCAGTGCAGCCACTGGGTGTTTTACCCGCGCCGGCACTGCCCGGCGTGCTTTGCCCATGCGCTGACCTGGCGTGAAGTCAGCGGCGGGGCGACGCTGTACAGCTATACCGTGACCCGCATCGCGACCCTGCCGGACTTCGCCGATGAAATGCCGCAGATGCTGGCGGTGATTGAACTGGATCAGGGCGTTCGGATCAACAGCAACCTGGTGGGCCTGGACGAGTCCGAAGTGACCATCGGCATGCGCCTGCAACCGGTGTTTGCCGAAGTCGATGGCAAGGGCGCGCGGTTGCTGCGTTTCACCGGGATGGACAAGGACCCTGTGGCCTTGAAGGCGATGAAGACCGTCGAGCAGCCGGTTGTGCAAGCAGCGGCGGTACGCCAGATTGCGCTGGATGACGAGGCGGCACTGCAGTCATTGATCAGTGAAGACTTCAGCCCGTGGAGCAATCAGGTGGTGGTGGATCAGGCCTTGATCGACACCTTTGCCCAGCTGTCGGGTGATGACTACTGGATCCACACCGACCCTGAGCGTGCGCGCAAGCAGAGCCCGTTTGGCGGCACCATCGCCCATGGTGCGCTGGTGCAGATCCTGCAATCGCGGATGAAGCTGAACCTGGGGTACGAGATCACCGGCTTCAGCAACATGATCAACTACGGTTCGGACCGTCTGCGCTTCCCGGCGCCGGTACCCGCAGGCTCGACGATCCATGCCCGGGCGCGGGTCAAGCGTGTGGAGCGGGTCAAAAGCGGTACTCAACTGACTCTTGAGCTCAATACTCATGTACTGGGCAGCGAGCGGCCATCGGTGATCAATGAGCTGGTGATTCTCTATATGTAATCCCGTGGGAGCGAGCCTGCTCGCGAAAGCGATCATCCAGTCAACACGCTTTCGCGAGCAGGCTCGCTCCCACTGTTTTATGTGTGTTGCGCCAATCGAGCTTTAGTCTCAACGGACGATGAGCCCCGCCCCCATCCTTCCCATACTGCCCCAAGCCAATAAATACAGGCATTGAGGAGCAGGCACATGATCGACATTCGTGGTTTGAGCTACTTCGTTGCAGAGTCCCAGGACCCCGTTCAGTGGCAGCGTTATGCCCAGGACGTGCTCGGGATGATGGTCAGCGAAGCACCCGCCGGCGGCGTGTACGTGAAGATGGATGAGCGTCCGTTTCGCATGCTGATCGTGCCTGGTGGCGAGTCGCGCTATCTGGCCTCCGGTTGGGAACTGGCCAGTGAAAAGGCATTCAATGCCGCCATTCAGGTGCTGGATCAAGCCGATGTCAGCTGGCGCCCGGGCACCGCAGAGCAGTGCGATCAGCGCGGTGTGCAAGCGCTGCTGCATGTCACCGACCCTTCGGGCAACCGCCATGAATTGAGCTGGGGCCATCGCTCCGATTGCCAACCCTTTGTCTCGCCTCAAGGTGTGCCGGGCTTTGTCACCGGTGACATGGGCCTGGGGCACACCGTGCTGCCTGCGCCGAATTTCGATGCCACCCTGGCCTTTGCCAAGGACGTGCTGGGCTTTGAGCTGTCGGACATTTTCAACTTCCGCCCGGACCCGTCGGCACCACCGGTGCGCATCCACTTTTTGCATTGCAAAAACAGCCGTCACCACAGCCTGGCACTGGCTGAATACCCGGTGCCATCGGGCTGCGTGCATGTGATGGTCGAGGTCGAGTCCATGACCGAAGTGGGCCGCGCCCACGACCGGCGTATCGCCCACGACGTGCCGTTGTCGGCCACTTTGGGCCAGCACCTGAACGACCGCATGACCTCTTTTTACATGAAAACACCTTCGGGCTTTGACCTGGAGTACGGCTATGGCGGCTTGCTGGTGGATTGGCAAGACCACAGCGCTTTTGAATTCACCCGGGTAAGCCTGTGGGGCCACGATTTTTCCGTCGGCCAAGAACAGTAAGGAGTCACGATGAACAAGCAAATGACAGCGGCAGACGTGGTTGGCCAGTTGCGCGACGGCATGACCATCGGCTTTGGCGGCTGGGGCCCGCGGCGCAAGCCCATGGCGATTGTGCGCGAGATCCTGCGCTCGGACGTCAAGGACCTGACCGTGGTGGCCTATGGCGGTCCTGAAGTCGGCATGCTCTGCGCTGCGGGCAAGGTCAAGAAACTGGTGTTCGGCTTTGCCACCCTCGATGCGATCCCGCTCGAAGCCTACTTTCGCAAGGCCCGCGAGGCCGGCGAGCTGGAGCTGATGGAACTGGACGAAGGCATGCTGCAATGGGGCCTGCGCGCCGCGGGCATGCGCTTGCCGTTTTTGCCGACCCGTTGCGGTTTGGCCACCGATGTCAGCCGCCTGAATCCGGACATCAAGCAGGTGCAGTCGCCTTATGACGATGGCGAGGTGCTGCTGGCCATGCCGGCGCTGAATCTGGATATGGCGTTCTTGCACGTCAACGTGGCAGACCGTCTGGGCAACACCCTGGTCACCGGCCCCGATCCGTATTTCGACCATCTGTTCGCCCGTGCCGCCAAGCAGTGCTTTGTGTCCTGTGAGCGCATCGAGGAGCGTTTGAGCCTGGATGCCACCCAGGCCCGTTTCAACACCTTCGAGCGTTACCTGGTCAGCGGCGTGGTGCATGCACCGTTCGGCGCGCACCCGACGTCGTGCCCGTCCGACTACGGCTGGGACATGAGCCATCTGAAACGCTACAGCGCCAGTGCTGCCGAAGAAGGCGGCTGGGCAGGCTACATGGCGGAGTTTGTGACCCCGGGCGAGAGCGCCTATCAAGCCAGCAATGGCGGTGTCGATCGACTGAGCGCCTTGGCGCTGCCCGTGTTTTAAGGAGTATGAATATGACTGCTACGTGCGAATTTACCCTGGCTGAACTGTTGATCGTGGCCTCCTGCGAAGCCTGGCGCGGCAACGGCGAAGTGATTGCTTCGGGCCTGGGCGTGATCCCGCGTCTGGGCGCGAGCCTGGCCAAACTGACCCACAGCCCTGAACTGTTGATGACCGACAGCGAAGCGTTTCTGGTGGAAGAACCGATCCCGTTGGGGCCCCGTGGCGACTATGTGCCGCGTTACTCGGGCTACCTGTCGTTCGAGCGGGTCTTTGAATGTGTATGGGGCGGGCGCCGTCACGCGATGATCGGACCCACCCAGATCGACCGTTGGGGCCAGACCAACCTGTCGTGTATCGGCGACTATCAAAAGCCCAAAGTGGCGATGCTCGGCGTGCGTGGCTTGCCGGGCAACAGCATCAACCATATCAACTCGTTCTTCGTGCCAAGCCATAACACCCGGGCGTTTGTTTCGGGTGAAGTGGACATGGTGTCGGGCGTCGGTTTCAAGGATGAGCGCTGGGAAGAGGGCATGCGCCGCGACCTGATGGACATTCGTCTGATCGTCACCGACCTGTGCGTGATGGACTTCGGCGGCCCGGACCGGGCGGTACAGGTTCGCTCCCTGCACCCAGGTGTGAGCTTTGAAGAAGTGCAGGAAAAGACCGGCTTCCCGTTGCTCAAGGCTGCCGACCTCAAGCAGACCGTAGCGCCGACGCCGGAGCAACTGGCAGTGATCCGCCGGCTCGACCCCCATGACTATCGCGCAGCTGCGCTCAAGGGCAACCCGCCCGGCATCCGTCAGGCCTAAGGCAAGGAATCGTCATGAGCAGTGACAGCGAATTTGTGCAGCGGGCTGATACCGCTGTGTATGAAACTGAAGAACCGGTGCTGTATGACGTGGCCGATGGCATTGCCACGCTGACCATGAACCGGCCCACCGTCAATAATGCGCAAAACTCGCAGATGACCTATGCCCTGGACGATGCCTTTCGCCGCGCCGTGAATGACGACGCGGTGAAGGTCATTGTGCTGCGTGGCAATGGCAAGCACTTCTCTGCGGGGCACGATATCGGCACGCCGGGGCGCGATATCAACAAGTCGTTTGATCGTGCCAGCCTGTGGTGGGATCACACCAACAAGCCGGGTGGCGAGTACCTGTATGCCCGCGAGCAGGAGGTGTACCTGGGCATGTGCCGGCGCTGGCGCGAGTTGCCCAAGCCGACCATTGCCATGGTGCAGGGCGCGTGCATTGCCGGTGGGCTGATGCTGGCTTGGGTGTGCGACTTGATCGTGGCCAGCGACGATGCGTTTTTCCAGGACCCTGTAGTGCGCATGGGGATTCCGGGAGTGGAGTATTTTGCCCACCCCTACGAACTGAACCCGCGCATTGCCAAAGAGTTCCTGTTTACCGGCGACCGGATGAGCGCCGAGCGTGCCTATCAAATGGGCATGGTCAACCGCCTGTTTGCCCGCGAGGCACTGGAAGCCGGCACCTATGCGCTGGCAGCGGCCATCGCCAAACAGCCGCGCATGGGGCTGGCGTTGACCAAGCAGGCGATCAACCACGTCGAAGACCTGCAGGGCAAGCGCACGGCCATGGACGCAGTGTTTGCCTGGCACCACTTTGCCCATAGCCATAACGAGTTGCTGTCGGGCGACAAGCTCGGCGGCTACGACGCCAAGGCGATGATTGAAGCGAACAAGACGGCTGCGGGTGAACGTCGATGAGCGAGTACCTGCAAACGGCGTTGACCGATGCATTGGGCTGTCGTTACCCCATCGTGCAAACCGCGATGGGCTGGGTGGCGGATGCCAACCTGGTGATCGCCAGCACCCGGGCCGGTGCCTTCGGGTTTCTGGCCGGAGCGACCATTGCGCCAGATCAGCTGGAAGCCGAGATCCAGCGGGTGATCGAGGCCACCGGCGGCAGCAATTTCGGTCTCAACTTCCACATGTTCCAGGAGAACGCCGCGCAGTGCGTGGACCTGGCCATTGAATACCGCTTGCGCGCGGTCAGTTATGGTCGCGGGCCGGATCGTCATACCATCGAGCGTTTCAAAAAGGCCGGCGTGCTGTGCATCCCCACCGTGGGCGCACTCAAACACGCGCTCAAGGCAGTGGAGCTGGGCGCGGACATGATCACCATCCAGGGCGGCGAAGGGGGCGGGCATACCGGTGGTGTGCCGAGCACCATATTGCTGCCACAGGTACTGGATGCGGTACGGGTGCCGGTCATAGCGGCGGGTGGTTATTCCACTGGCCGTGGTCTGGCAGGGGCGTTGGCCACAGGGGCGGCAGGGATTGCCATGGGCACGCGGTTCTTGATGACCAGAGAATCGCCCACGCCCATTGCCACGCTGGAGCGCTACGTAAAAGTCGCCGACCCGCAAAAAATCCGCGTGACCACGGCGGTGGACGGCATGCGCCACCGGATGATTGAAAACGCGTTTATCAATCGTCTGGAAAAGGCCAGTGCCTTTGGCCGTTTGCGCATTGCCCTGGGCAGCGCCTGGCAGTGGAAGCAACAGACCGGCATGAGCCTGGGACATATGCTCAGCGTGTTTGCCCAGTCGGTGAAGGAAGACCCGGGAGCCTTGTCGCAAACGGTGATGGCCGCCAACCAGCCGGTGCTGTTGCAGCGCTCCATGGTGGATGGCGTGCCGGATGAAGGGATCTTGCCGTGCGGGCAGGTGGCGGCGGCGATTGGCGAGTTGAAGACTTGCCAGGAGCTGATCGATGAGATGGTGCAAGAGGCTGAACGCTGCCTGGTGGCGGTTAACGTACGACATCAGGCCTTGGGCGACCGGTACCAGCGCTGAGGCAATGGGACTTCAAGCATCAGATTGTGTGAGCAATATTCAACTTGTGGGAGTGGGCTTGATTGCTATGCAGACGCTACGGTCTGGCAGGGGGAACCTGAGCGGTCACCCGAATGGCGGCGCAGCTCCCTGGCAGGCAACGCAAGGATAGCATTGTAGTCCGTTTCGAAGCCGCCGCTGATGCATGCATCCTGCCTGTAGCTTGATGGGAAAAGTGCTGATTAAGATTAGTCTCATAGTCAGGAATTTGTAGCGCTGTCATTATTTCTCCAGCAGTAGGGATTACTGCATTTGATCGTATCCATGGATGAATCGTGTGGGCAGAGAAGGCTGACTTTGATTAGATGATGTGACCCGTTTTCTGATCCGCTTTAAAAGCATGCTGTTGTGTATACAGATAAAAGAGAAGTAACTAAAATGAAAAAACTTATTGCAGTTAGCGCTGTGACGTCTGCATTGATGGTGCCGATGTTTGCAAGTGCTGCGACGACGGCCGAGTTGAAGTTGATTGGTACTATTACCCCCGCGGCATGCGTGCCCAATTTTACGGGCGGCTCTACTATTGATTACGGCACCATTCCAGCGAATACATTGAACGTTGCCGTGCAGACCAACTTGCCCGAAAAAAACACCACGTTGGCCGTGGTCTGTGAATCAGCCGTAAAGTTTGCCATCCGCAGAACGGATGATCGTTCCGCGTCTAAGGCAAGTGGGGTAGCCATAGCAGGCAGGGGTGAAACTTACATGAGCGGGCTGGGGGATGCCGAGAATGGAGCGAAGATTGGCGCTTACACGCTGAGAGTTTCCAATGAGGTTTCCGATACAGGTACTGTAAGTCGCCTGTTCTCCCAAGACGAAGGAGCTGTTTGGTTTAAATCGGCCGCGGCAAATAGTTACTTGGCGAATGGCGATATCCTGGGTTTTGGGGTTGACACTTCGAGCGACACGCCTTCCGCTCACAAGTCCATTACAGTGGACCTTAAAGTTAATGCCTCGATTGCTCCAGCCAACACACTGCCGCTTAACGACGAAATCAAGATTGATGGGCTGGGTAGCTTCGAAGTTGTGTACTTGTAATTAAAGATTGTTGAGTGTGTCGACAGTAAGTAACGTCTCAATTGCTTTTGATGGTCCTGGCTTGTAGTGCTGTACCATCACTTAAAGGTACGCTGGCCAAGTGTGTGTTCTTAGCCTTGGTCAGCGTACTTTTTTTGAGGCTCATGCTGTGGGCTAAAATTAGTGTAGTTTTAGTCAGCAAAATTGAACTCCTGGTGAGATGCCAAGCAACTGTGGAGCGAATCAGGTCAGAAACCCACCTCCCACATTCAGCGCAACCCCGCAGGTCTCGCTAGACGCATCGCTCGCCAGATACATACCCTGGAAAACACCCGGCGTTACGCCGTTGATCGAGTCAAGCTGGCGTACCTGTCCTTCGTAGTCTGCATTACGTGCTATCGCTATCAGCCGCGTTTATCGTCTGAAAACGCCGAGATTACCGATCATTTAATCCACCTTTGGCACAACCAACGAACGCACAAGCCTGCGAGACCATGACAGCATAACTTCTTGCAAGCTTGTCGACGCGGGTAACAATCCGGCGGTTTTCCTTCAGTCAGCCGAACATATGTTCAATACTGTTGCCTTGCCGGTACTTGTGACAATTAAAGAGCCTCGGCAACCCCGGTTTTGGTTTGCGTTTCATGCTGCGTAGAGGAATTACCGGCTGCATCCCACATCGGTCGCACTAGCGGTGTAACGCTTCGGCGTCATAGCCTTTATCCGCCTGCAACCATCGGCATCGCTTGCTGGTTATATAGGCTACGTCGAGTAACGGCTGGCTGAAGCGATATCGCTGGCTTGTCCGCCCGATAATAGAAACTTCAGTGGCACACCATTGGAATCGCACAGCATATGTATCTTGGTGGTCAGGCCGCCCCGGCTGCGTCCGAGAACATGATCTTGCGGTTCTTCAGGCCCTCTTTTTTTCGGCGCCCGAACAGAGCACCCAACGTATCCCGTTGGGCATCAAGCGATCATCTGCTCTCGAGCGCCCGCTACGGCGAGGTTCGTTGAAGACATCCGCAACCAAATCCCAGGTTGCGCCGGGGAGTTCGTACCGTTTTGCCATTATGGGCTCCTGCCTTTGATAGTGGCGGACTTTACTGAATCTCGATGTTTATGGGTTTCAAATTGGTTTCGGCTGATTTCGTACAGAACCTAAGGCAGGAGCCTCTGGGATTGGGCACTGCGTGGCGCCAATCATCAGTTCGCAATCCCAAATAGTCTGGTGTGAAACTCCATATTGAAAAGAGGCAAGGATATGGACCATAAGACAAATCTTAAAGCGCGAACAGTATTGACCCTTGCCCTCATGACTGTTGGCAGGCGCACGTCGACAGTCAATAACAAGTAATAGAGCCTTTATAGGCGAGGTGAGGAAGGTCGGGTGGCGTAATACGCTCAGGGATATAAAACTGCAAAACTAAGATTCGTCTTATATTCAGTGCTCAAAACTACCAATAAAATATGGCTGTAGAAATAGCTATGTCTGCAATGCCATGTTGAATCACTCCAATATAGAGAAGAAATAATGAAAAAGACGATAGGTTATACCCTGGTGGCTTCTGCCCTGATGTTTCCGGTTATGGCCAGTGCTGCAACCACTGCAGAATTGAAGTTGATCGGGACCATTACCCCGGTCGCGTGTGAACCGGTCTTTACTGGTGGTTCAACCATTGATTACGGCAACATTCTGGCGAGCTCGCTGAGCGCCTCCGAGCAGACCCGACTTCCCGATAAAGCCACCAGTCTCACGGTGACTTGTGATGCCCCCGTGAAGTTTGGCTTCAGCCTGGTGGATGAGCGCAGTGCAACGGCGGTTCCAGAATTGAATGGCACCACCAGCCCAATGTTCGGTTTGGGGGCGGCCGCCAATGGGGCATCCATTGGCGGTTACTGGTTGAGTATCAGTAATGAAACGGCTGACAGCGGTGCGGTAAATCGCTTGCAAAGCACTAATGGCGGTACTACCTGGGCCGCGTTCACTGGCAATATTTACGCGGATGGAAGCGTTGTCGGTTTTGGTGATGGTACGGCCGCCGCTCCCACCCCTCACACCTCTGTTGCAGTTGACTTGGGTGTCTACTCCTTTGTAGACAAGACCGAAAACTTGCCGATTACTGACACCATCAATATTGATGGTCTGGCGACCCTGGAAGTGAAATACCTGTAAGTCAATTTCTCATAGTGGGCGGCTAGTCCGTTATGCTGCAGGAACAGTTCGCCACGCTGAATGTTGTTTGCGATACGCCCATGAAGTTTGCGCTAACTGCAGTCGATGAGTGTGCATCTTCGACTGTTCCTGCAATAGTTATTAATGGCGCTACTGGCCGGGTAATGCTGGTGTAATTGGGCGCTCTAAAATGGTCGCCTCTTTCATAGGTACATGTTGCCATGTTTGGTTATGCTGAACGCACGGAGTCTCTTGTGTTTGGCGCTCACAAATCGATCGAGCCGACGTGCACAGTCAGAGCCGCTATCGACAGGTCTAATAGTTTGTCGATCGCCGACACTAAAAATATTGATGACCTTGCCACTTTTGAAGTTGTTTGTTTGTAGTCACTGCAGGTCATATATTTAATGCGGTTTTTGGAGTTCCATGTTTGAGTTGCAAGTTGTCCGTATGCATTTAATGTGTTGTCAGGCCTCTGAATCGTTTTAAAGCCCCGCGTGGATCGTTTGTGTCCGGCAGTGGCGGGTTCATGCCTATTTTTAATTTTTTAGTGGATGCTCACAATGATTTTCAAATGGCTGTACCTGTTTTGCGGGACGTTCTTTATATCGGCCCTGACCATGGCCCCTGTACAAGCAGCGGGTATGATTCCGGAAACGTCCGTCGTTATTCTCGATGAGGCCGATGGCGAAACCAGCATCAACCTCAAGAACTCCGACAGTCCCCCGGCATTACTTTACAGCCACATTCTGCCCATCGAAGGCGATGATGAAAATCTTATCGTATTGACCCCACCCGTCACTCGGGTCGAAGCGGGCGAAACCCAGGCTATTCGATTTCTTTTACAAACCTCCGAGCCGCTGAAAGTCCAGCGCCTGCGTCGGGTGATTTTCGAAGGTATCCCGCCCAAGGATAAATCTGCCGGGATGCGGGTGAGCATGAACGTTCGCCAGAACCTGCCCGTGATCATCAACCCCAAGGGCCTGGCCAAGGACAAAGAGCCTTGGCGTCGACTCCAGTGGTCAGTGCAAAACGGCAAGTTGCAAGTGGCCAACCCGGATGCCTACGTGGTGCGACTTGATCAGGCCGTCAAACTGAACCCGGCCAACACGTTGGTGCAATTGCCGCGGGCCTACGTGTTGCCCGGTGAGGTCATCACGCTGGATGTGCCCGCTGCCACCCTCGCCACTCTGACCGATGCGACCCTGTCACCCGCGACGGTCTACGGCTACTCGGTCGACCAGTACACCGCACCGATCGAACGCTGATTTTTCAAGCAATGACGCCAGGGAGCTCAGCCGATGGCGCCTTCACTATTCTGAGTTCATTTATGACTAGCGCCCACATCTGGCGAGTTTGCCCTGTGCTTATGGGGGTGATGCTCTTCACCGAACAAATCCACGCCGCAGCGTCACAAAGCTTGCCGGTATCCGGCCCTGATGTCGCGACCGAATCGGTTGAGTTTGACCTGGATATGCTCAAGGGACGCAACATCGATCCTAAAGCAGCCAGCTATTTTGCCGATGCGCCACGCTTTTCCGAAGGCGCGCACGCCGTGAGCCTGTCCGTGAACGGTGGCTCCAGGGGCCGTGCCATTGCGACCTTTGATAAAGAGGGGCAATTGCTCTTTACCACGGCGCTGCTCGACGCTGCACAGTTGCTCAACCCGGGGCAGGCTGAAAAAAAACCTGAAGACATCAACGCCCGCTTTCTTGCTACCTACCCAATGACCCAGGTACAGCTCAAACCGGGCAAGGGCGAAGTCGGGTTAGTTGTACCGACCGACGCGCTTCGTGCGCCTGACTCCGACATTGGTTCGTTTGCCGAAGGCGGCACTGCGGCCCTGCTCAATTACAGCCTGCTGGGCATGAACAGCGTGTTCAGTAACAGTCGCAGCGAATTTCGCTCTCTGGATACGGTCGCGGGCTTCAATATAGGTGACTGGCTCGTGCGCAGTCGGCAAAGTTACACCGCGTACGATGGCAACAGTCGTACGGAACACTTGTACACCTATGGTCAAAAAACCTTCACCAGCCTCAAGTCGACCTTCCAGGGCGGCCAGATCAATATCGCCAACTCATTGTTTTCCGGCGATGCCATTACGGGCGTCCAGATTGTGCCTGAAGACGGTTTACGCGCCGGGGCACGCAACAGCGGGGCCGTGGCGGAGGGTGTGGCCAATTCAACGGCGCGGGTCGAGGTGCGGCAAAACGGTGCGCTGATTCAATCGTCGGTGGTGCCACCAGGCCCCTTTACCCTGACCAACCTGCCTTTGCTCAGCACCAGCACTGACCTGGATGTCACTATCATTGAAGCCGACGGCTCGCGCCGCATGTTCAGCATCCCCGCGGCCAGCTTTGGCGGTGGTGTGCAAGGTGCAGCGCCCGGTTACTCCTTTGCCGCCGGCCAATATCGGCCCTTGGGCAGTGATCGCAGCAGCGCGAAGCCCAATGTCGTGACCGGCAGTGGTACCTGGGCCTTGAACCGTCACACCACCGCTACCGCCGGTTTGATGGCTGCCGACGGTTATCAGGCTGCTGGATGGGCCACCCATCATGGGCTCACACCCACAACCAGCCTTGGCCTGCGCCAAGTGGTTTCCAATGCTACCGATGAAAGCCGCAAGGGCACCCAAGTGAGTGCCTCCCTGAGCACCCAGGCCACGCAGAAGCTGTCCCTGGGGCTGAGCGCCACGCACCAGACCGAAGGCTATCGAGATCTAGCGGATACCACGTACCGTCAGCAAGATGCGCAATGGTATCAAACGCGCTACCGCGATCAATTCACCACATCGGCTAGCTGGTCGGACGAGACGCTGGGCGGCTTTCGGCTTTCCCATAGTTACTCGAGCCAGTTTGATAATCAGTCTACCCAGCGTCTGCTGGGCTCCTGGTCGAAGAACTTCAAGCATGCCACGGTCTCGTTGAACGTTGAGAAAAGCCTGGGCGAAACCGGCCCTTATGGTCATGGAAATGCCGCCTACTTGTCGGTCACGATGCCGTTGGGCAAGGGATCCCTCAGAACTTACGTCAACAACGACGAGCGAGGTACGCGCACGGGTGCCTCCTATAGCCAGCAGATCAACGATACCTTTGGGTATCGTATGCAGGGCGAGCGCGACAGTGTGAACCGTGAGACTGACCTTTCGGTTTCAACCAACCTGTTGCCACGCTACACCCAGGCGAACCTGGGCTACTCGCGCAGCGGCAAGGATTCCACCTCTTACAACGCCAGCTTGACCGGCGGGGTGGTTGCCCATAATGAAGGCATTACGTTCAGCCCCTACGAGGTGAACGACACCTACAGCATCCTCTCGGTGGGTGATGTGAGCGGGGTGAAAGTCACCACGCCACAAGGCCCGGTCTGGACCGATGCCTGGGGCAAGGCGGTTGCCCCCGGAATGCAGGCTTACCAGAACAACCGCATGGAAATTGTCGCCAAAAGCCTTCCGCGAAATGTGGATATCGTCAACGGTTACAAGGAGCTGAAAGTCGGTCGCGGATCGGTTACCAACGTCGACTTCGGCGTAGTGGCATCCCGTCGCATTTTACTGAATGCGACCTACGCCGATGGACGCCCTCTGGATAAAGGCCTGGCAGTGTCATCCAGCAATCAGTATGTCACCACGGTGGTCGACAAGGGGCAGGTGTTCCTGCCCACAGTTGAGCCCGGTGCGCGTCTGACGGTGGCGCTACCCGCTGATAAAACCTGCGTGCTGGACTTCACCCTGGCGCCAAAGGCCGACACCGAGGCCTTTTTTGAAACCGTCAATGCCGTATGCAACAACGTACAGGAGCAAGCGTTATGAAATTTGTGCTGTGTTCACGTATTCGGGCAATCAGTGGCGCGGCATTGCTCTGGTGTCTTTCAGGCACAGCCAGTGCCGATGAGTGTGCCCTGACGGTCAGCCAGCCGGTGCTGGACTTCGGGCAAACCCAGCGTACGCAACTGATGCAAGGCGCCCGTGAAGGCCAGCGCCTGCTGGTTGGCACGCGGGTCATCAGCTTGAATCTGAGCTGTGCCGAGAACACAGGTGTAGCACTGGGGTTTACCGGTGAGCGTGCCACTGACCAAGGTTATCGTTTCGCCCAGGACGGTTTTTTCACCCTCAAGGTGCTCAGTGCCCAGCTCGATGGTAAACCGGTACACCTGATGGTTCGCGATGGCGAAGGGGGCATGCAAGACTCTGATAACCAGCTACGTCCCGGTGTCAGTCTGACACCGGGTTATCAGAACCAGATAGCGCGAGGTTCGAAGTTTAGTGCGCAAGTGGAAGTATCGACTTACGTCGATATGCGCGACACGCGGGTTCGCTCCCAAAGTCAATGGAATGGAGGCGGGCAATTTTCCATCGACACCTTCTGATTGCGCCTCGCGCGGGACTCGATTCGATCCTCGGATATCACCTGACCTGATGAATGATCCACGGCCACTTGAAAGACTCTCTTTGCAAGATCTACCGAGACTGGCTCGAGCGCCGAAAAACCGGCTGGTTGGGTCTGAACTCTCGTCGTATTCTTTTTCAGGGACTCGCCCTCGCTGTCGTTGGTTTCTTAAGAATGCCACCGTGGGGTATGAACGCCTCGGCTTGGGCGAGTCCATGTAATTACAGTACGAGCGCTTTAAAGCGCGACCCAACGCTGCTCCTGCGCTGCCACGCGAATGGCGGCGGCCAGGCGCTCTACTTGCCAGGCTTCTTCAAAGTCGGGGCCGGGGGCGGGATGGCCGGCGCAGGCCTGGATCACGGCGTGCACTTCCAGGGTCTTGAGTTCGTTGTACCCCAGCTGATGACCTGCCGCCGGGCTGAACGCGGCATACCCGGGCAACGCGGGCCCGGCCAGCAGTCGCTCGAATCCCCCTTGGCCGTGTTTGCACAGTTGCAGCTCATTGAGGCGCTCTTGATCGAATTTCAGGGTGCCGAGGGTGCCGCTGATTTCAAAACTCAGGTGGTTTTTGTAACCGTGCTTGAGCCAACTGCTGCTGAAGGTGCCGCGTGCGCCATTGCTGAACCGCAGCAGGGCGTGGGTCTGGTCGTCGACCAGGATGCTGCGCAGTTCGCTGTTGTGGTGGCTGGCCGGGCGTTGCGGGTGGACGGTCTGGCTGTCGGCACATACGGCTTCAATGTCACCCACCAGATACCGCGCCATCGCCAGCAAGTGACTGCCCAGGTCCGCCAGCGCGCCACCGGCGTGGCTCGGTTCGCAGCGCCATGACCAGGGCAAGGCCGGGTCGGCCATGAAGTCTTCGCTGAACTCGCCCTGAAAGCTGATCAGGCGGCCCAATTCGCCCCGTTCAATCATCTCGCGCGCCAGTACCAGCATCGGGTTGTGTTGGTAGTTGTAACCCACCCGCGTAACCACCCCCGCAGCCTTTGCCGCCAGGCGCATCTCATCGGCCTGCTCCAGGCTGACCGCCAGCGGCTTTTCGCAGTACACGGCTTTGCCCGCCGCAATGGCGGCCATGGCCATGGGGAAGTGCAAGTGGTTGGGTGTGGTGATGGCGATCAGGTCGACGCCGGGATCGGCGATCAGTTGCTGCCAGTCGCCATGGGCGCGCTCAAAACCCCAGGCGCTGGCGCAATGCCGGGCGCGTTCGGCGTCGGCATCGGCCAGTGCGGCGAGGTGCAACTGCACCGGCAGTTCAAACGCTGCGCTGACGTTACGAAATGCCAGTGCATGGGCCCGGCCCATAAAGCCGGTGCCAATCAAACCAATTCCAAGACGACGCATAGCCTGAACCCTTTGAATTATTATTTTCAGAAGGTCTATTAATGGAATAAATATTCTGTAATTGCAATAAGTGGAAATTAAAATTTATTGAGGTCTTTGTGCCTTCCCCCCAACCCTCTCCCGAGGGAGAAGGGGCTGGCCGGGTTGGTTTCGGATTCAGTGCTTTTGGGCTACGACAAAAAACCGCCATCCACGTTCAACGACACACCGGTGGTGTAGCTCGACGCATCGCTGGCCAGATACAGCACGGCACCGGCCATCTCGCTGGGGGCGGCCACGCGTTTGAGCGGGATCTGCTGCAGTGCGGTCTTGAGGATGGCGTCATTGCTGACCAGCGCCGAGGCGAATCGGGTATCGGTCAGCCCCGGCAGCAGGGCGTTGCAGCGGATGCCGAAGGCCGCACATTCCTTGGCAAACACCTTGGTCATGTTGATCACCGCGGCTTTGGTCATGGAGTACACGCCCTGGAACACGCCGGGTGATACGCCGTTGATCGAAGCCACGTTGATGATGCTGCCACCCCCGTGCTCACGCATCAGCTTGCCGGCCTCAACCGACATAAAGAAGTAACCGCGAATATTCACGTCTACGGTTTTCTGGAAGGCCCCCGGGTCGGTGTCCAGCACATTGCAGAACTGCGGGTTGGTCGCGGCGTTGTTGACCAGAATGTCGATGCGCCCGAAGTCCTGGCGAATCCTCGCGAAGGTCTGGGTGATCTGCTCCATTTCGCCGATATGGCAGGCGATGGCGGTGGCTTTGCCGCCGTCGGCGATGATCGCGTCGGCCACCGGCTGGCAGCCTTCGAGCTTGCGGCTGGACACAATCACATGGGCGCCTTGCTGGGCCAGCAGTTTGGCGATGGCCTCGCCGATACCGCGGCTGGCACCGGAAACAAAGGCGATTTTGCCATCGAGGTCGAACAGTTGAGTCCTGGACATGCGGATTCCTTAGCGAGCGCGGGTTTTGGGGGCGATGACCTTGAGACTCATCTGCTCAAGCAGGGCGTTCATCTGTACAAATTGAGCAAAGCGTTTGTCCTGGGTCTGGCCGTGGTAGTAGCGGTAGTAGATTTGCTGAACGATACCGGCCAGACGGAACAGGCCATAAGTGTAGTAAAAGTCGTAATTATCTATCTGAATCCCTGAACGTTCGGCGTAGTAGTCGACGAATTCGCGACGGGTCAACATGCCGGGCGCATGGCTTGGCTGGCGGCGCATCAACTGCACCGGGGCCGGGTCGTCGGCTTCAATCCAGTAGGCGAGGGTGTTGCCCAGGTCCATAAGCGGGTCGCCCAGGGTGGTCAGCTCCCAGTCCAGTACGCCGATGATCTGCATCGGATTCTGTGAGGCGAGGATCACGTTGTCCAAGCGGTAGTCGTTGTGAACGATGGCGGGGGTGGGGTGGTCTGCGGGCATATTGGCTTTTAGCCAGTCCCTGACCGCTTCCCAGCGCGGTGCGTCCGGGGTCAGGGCTTTTTCGTAGCGCTCGCACCAGCCGCCGATCTGGCGTTGCACATAGCCGTCGGGCTTGCCCAGGTCGCTCAGGCCGCAGGCGGTGTAATCAACCTTGTGCAGCTCCACCAGCTTGTCGATAAAACTTTGGCACAGGGTGCGCGCGTGGTCGGGGGTGAGGCCCAGCTCTGGCGGCAGATCGGCGCGCAGGATGATGCCCTTGAGCCGCTCCATGACATAAAAATCGCTGCCGATCACGGACTCGTCGGTGCAGTGGGCGTAGGCTTTCGGGCAGTAGGGGAAGGCATCCTTGAGCTGATTGAGGATGCGGAACTCGCGGCCCATGTCGTGGGCCGACTTGGCCTTGTGGCCAAACGGCGGGCGGCGCAGTACCAGCTCAACGCCGGGGTATTGGATCAGGTAGGTCAGGTTCGACGCGCCGCCAGGGAACTGGCTGATCTCGGGTTGCCCGGTGAGTCCGGGGATATGGGCCTTGAGCCAGGGATCAATGTGGCCGGCGTCGAGTTCTTCGCCAGAGCGGATGCGGGTGGACGAGTCGGTAAGCGCCATGTCTATCTCTTCTGCTTATATTTTAGGCCTGACAACATTCGCCAATCTAATGGGCTGACGCAGTATCGACAAGGCAAGCACGGCCTTAATAGGTAGGGGTGTTAGTGGGTAATCAGCGTGCTTGATAGCCTTTGAGTGAAGCACAGACGAAAAAAAACCGAAGTGCGTGGGCTCCGGTTTTTTGTGACGCGTGTGGCTTAAGCCGGGAACAGTTCGCTCAGCTTCATGGCCAGCATCATGTCGCCTTCAGCGCGCAGTTTGCCGCCCATGAACGCTTGCATGCCGTCGGTTTCGCCGCTGACGATGCCTTCCAGTGTTTCGCCGTCCATGACCAGAGTCACTTGAGCGTCCGGGTTTTCGCCTTCCTTCAGTTCGCAGGTGCTGTCTTTGACGATCAGCGAGAAGTTTTTGTCGTCATCAATGCGAAAACCGAAAACCAGGTCCAGGCCAGCAGCAGCGGCTGGGTTGAATTTGGCTTTCATTGCTTGAACGGCATCAGCTACAGAAGTCATGGTTCGATCCTTTTGTGGTGGGTTACGGCGGCCCGAAGGCCGCGGTTGCCGACGCTCAACGATAAGTGATGAGTGACGGCGTCTTCAACAGTTGCAAATGCACATGACTGTTGAAGGAAGCCAGGGAGACCTCGCGGCCTTGGAACTTGAGCAGGCTGAGCGAGGTGTTAGCAATGTGCCAGGTCAGCTTGAAGGCATCGCTGGCTGGAATCTGGGTCAGGATGTGGAGCAGGGCAGTGATGGTGCCGCCGGAGGTGAACACGGCGATGGTCTGCTGGTTACGCGCCAGGTCGAGGAGGCGGTTCAGGCCCGCCTGGACCCGTTCGACAAAGCCCAGCCAGGTTTCCAGCTGTGGGGTGTCATAGGTGCCGCTGAGCCAGCGGGCGATGATCAGCTCAAAGATGCGCTGGAACTCCGCCGGGTTGTGGGCAGCATTGTGCATGGCGGCAATGGCATCGGGTTCGTCCGGCAGCAGGCCCGGTAGCAGGGCGCCCAGTACGGCGAACGCATCGAACTCGTCGAACGCAGCGTCAGTTTCCAGGGCCGGTACGGGCAGCCCCACAGCGCTGAATTGCGCCAGGGCATGGCGTGCGGTGTCTTGCTGACGCAACAGCTCGCCCGACACGCAGCGATCAAAGCGCAGGTCCAGATCAACCAGATGCTGACCCACGACTTGCGCCTGTCTGACGCCCAGCGGCGACAGCACGTCGTAGTCGTCTGCTCCGAAGGAGGCCTGGCCATGTCTGATTAAATAGATGCTGCCCACGTGCGCGTCATCCCGGTGCGTTCAAAGTCAGGCGAGGTTAGGAGGATGGCAAGTGGCTGTCAATGAAAAAACATACGCTTGTTTGAATTCCTTCTGACGTCCGAAGGCAAGGTATTTCCCGGGTGGCAGGCCCCGGTTGGCGCCGGTATGCTGGTTGTCATTGAGCAGCCCTGACCTGGGGGTTGCAGACGTTTTAAGGAGAGGCTGTGGAATTTCTTGCCGAGTACGCCAGTTTTTTGGCTAAAACCGTGACTCTGGTGGTCGCCATTGTGGTGGTCCTGGTGACCCTTGCGGCATTGCGTGGCAAAGGGCGTCGTGCGACCGGGCAATTGCAGGTCATCAAACTCAATGAGTTTTACAAAGGCCTGCGCGAGCGTCTGGAGCAGTCCCTATTGTCCAAGAGCGAGCTTAAGGCACTGCACAAGCAAAGCGCTAAAACTGAAAAAAAGCTGAAAAAACAACCGGATGAAAAGCCGCGGGTCTTTGTCCTGGACTTTGTAGGTGACATCAAGGCCTCTGCCACTGAAAGCCTGCGTCACGAAATCACCGCGTTGCTGACTCTGGCAAAGCCGACTGACGAAGTGGTCGTGCGACTGGAAAGCGGCGGCGGCATGGTGCACAGCTATGGCCTGGCGTCGTCGCAACTGGCGCGTATTCGCCAGGCGGGCATCCCGCTGACCATCTGCATCGACAAGGTCGCGGCCAGTGGCGGCTATATGATGGCGTGCATCGGGCAGAAAATTATCAGTGCGCCCTTTGCGATTCTGGGCTCCATCGGCGTCGTGGCGCAGTTGCCCAACGTCAATCGACTGCTGAAAAAACACGATATCGACTACGAAGTCCTGACCGCAGGTGAGTACAAACGCACGCTGACAGTGTTTGGTGAAAACACCGAAAAAGGCCGTGAGAAGTTTCAGCAGGACCTGGACATTACCCATCAGTTGTTCAAAAACTTCGTGGCCAAGTACCGTCCGCAACTGGCGATTGATGAAGTGGCGACCGGTGAAGTCTGGTTGGGTGTGGCGGCGGTTGAAATACAGTTGGTCGATGAACTTAAAACCAGCGACGAGTATTTGTCCGAGCGGGCCAAAAATGCCCAGCTCTATCACTTGCACTATGCCCAGCGTAAAAGTTTGCAAGAGCGCGTGGGGCTGGCGGCCAGCACTTCGGCAGAGCGGGTGGTTGACTCGCTGTGGAGTCGTTTGACCCAGCAGCGCTTCTGGTAAAAGGCTGTACTCTGCCCCGACAGCTCATGTCGTGGCAGAGCGTTGTAATGAGACCGCTCTTACAGGAAAAAACAATTAAGCAGGGAGGGTGGACTTTGCATCAAGAGCGGTAGTTATATACTGTTTAGTCTCAATCTTTAGTGCGTATATCACAGTAGTTGATCAGGTAATTAACAGTGTCACAAGCAAGGTTGCGTATAAGCTTGAGCATTGACTAATGACCTGGACTTTCATGATGACAACTCTTTCCTTGCCCCCTGTGTCCGTGAGCGAGCTGGCGGTTATCGAACGCTCTGCAGCGTTTGGTAATCTGCTGGCAGAAAACAAACATGAGGATTATATAGCATCCTTGTTACCGTACTGGTTTGTGACGGCGCCGGCTTATTTGCGTCAAGCCTTGCGCGACAGTATGAAACACGCCCGTGAAGCACAATTGGTCGTGTCGGAAATATTGGCAAAAATCACCCCGATTGAGCAGTTTGCCGAGCCGTTACTGGTGCAGGAACTGGCCGCCCACGGTCATTCGGATGTTAATCCTAAAACCAGCGGCATCAAGGAAGTTCATCTGTTGAGCAATATCGTGATCTTCATTGCCAATCAGCAATTGAGGTTGGTCGACTCACTGATCCGGCAGTTGCTTCCCGAGGTGCTGGTGCCGCAGTCACTGGAGCTCAATTTGGTGGCCAGTATTAACCGGCACAGCCTGTTGCAAGCGGCGATGCAAAACTTTCAACTGTCTCAGACCCAGGCCGCAGGCTTTGCTTCAGGCTCCACGATTTACGCGGTCAGAGGTAATCAGCAACTACCCCATACCGGACTTACGCCGGAAAAGTTTGCTGAAGTTTGCCGCGAGTTAAATCTGGGCTCGCAGTACCAGTCGCATCTGGACAGGGTGTTTTCACCCCTCAATGAGCAATGGCCAGTGGATGACCCACGTTCTGAAACCTACAGAATTAAAGCGGCGTTCAGTATGAACAAACGCCAGGAGTTCGCCTCGGCATTGCACATCGCTTATATGAAGTCTGAAGTAACGCCCCTGAATTACGCACTCATGATTAATTTGCTGATATCGCCTGTCAACCGGTCAGATATTATTAATCCGGTACACAGCACGTTTGAAATTCTTGGCTTTGAAGTGCCCGGGATAATAATATTTTGGCCGGAACGAGAACCGGTACAACAGCGCCAATCGTGTGTTGTGTATTTGCCGGATGGGCCGCAACGATCATTTTACCAATTCGAGACGTTTGAACAGTTTAAGGTTCAACTGTGGGAATGGTTAAAGGCTTCGCTCTTTTGCGACTATTTCGTGCAGCGGGTCCCGCTGCGTCATCGCGCCGAATTTATCCGACGCACCAATATCAAACAGATGACCTGGGACTCGCTCTTGCTGCGGCGCCCGCCCATCATTAATGAACCTGAACTGTTGAGGCAGACCGGGCACAAGCCGCAGTCGGGCGATCCGTTCGAAGTGGCGTGGCTATTGCACTTGGCACAGATAAAAGACGACGCCCGACAATTAGTAGTGCCCACGGAGGATGAAGACACCCGAAGCCGTCTGGAGCGCCAGGCCATGTACCTGAATGCAGGGATAAGTTTACTGGGATTGGCGCTGGGGTTTGTTCCGGTTTTGGGTCAGATCCTGCTGGCAAGCAGTGTGCTGCAGTTAGGTGTTGAAGTGTATGAGGGCATAAAAGCCTGGCAACACAACGACCGCGCCGCAGCCCTTGAGCATCTGTTTGATATCGTGCAAAACATTGCCTTGTTCGCTAGTACCGGGGCTGCCGCCAGAGCGCTGCAGCCCGAGCCGGTGGTTGATGCCCTGCTGCCGGTCAAGTTGGTAAAGGGGCATAGCCGCTTGTGCAAGCCGGACCTTGCACCTTATGAGTTCAAGCATGTCTCTCTTGCGGGCCTGGTCCCTGATGAACAAGGGCTGTACAGGGTCGACAATCAGTCCTTTATCAAGTTGGAGGGCCGGGTGTTTGAGGTCAGCATCGAGTCGGACAAGGGCCGCTGTCATCTGCGGCATCCCACAGATCCCGATGCTTACACGCCCCGCATGTTTCATAACGAACGCGGGATGTGGGTTTGCGAGTGGGACAATCTGCTGCACGGCTCTGCGCTGCAACTGTTCCGCCGCCTTGGACACCAGGCCGAAGCAATCACGGATGCTGGCGTTGATCAGGTGCTGGCGGCATCCAACACATCCGTGGCGGTGTTGCGCCGATTGCTGATGGATAACCTGCCGCCGCCGCCTTTGCTGCTCGACAGTCTCAAGCGTGTGCGCCTGAGTGAAAGGATCGAGACCTTTATTACGCACATGAAGCAGGGTAATACCGGAACGGTTGAACAGGCGGACTTGCAGCTGGAACTATTGACCCGCTTGCCGGGATGGCCACAAGAAAAGGTGTTGCGTGTTGTTGATGCAGAGGGTGTGAATTACAAGGAATACGGGGTTGAGCTGGCGTCGCTGCACTCCAGGCTGCAACTGGCGCAAGGGCAAATCAACAACGGGGATTTGCTCAAGGTCACCCTTGAGGGTTTGTCATCGCAGCAGATCGAGGTGCTGCTGGGTGAGGGGCTGCCAGGGCTTGAGCAGCAGCTACCTGTCCTGACGCGCAAATTGGGTGAGCATGCCCAAAGCACCAAGGGGCCACTGCTTGATCGGCTGTATAACGCTTCAGAGGTGGTAACAGCTGACACGGCCAACCTTAAGCGCCAGTTTCCCAGCTTGCCGGTGGCCGTGGTCGAAGAGTTGCTTGATCAGATGACAGCAGAGCAAAAGGTGCAGTTGACAGCCACCGGGACCCTGCCGCTGGTCGTGCTGGAGGAGGCTCGCAGCTACGTACAGACATTGCGCGTGAACCGCTCGATTGAAGGAGGGTTTCATAAGGCGCTGGGCAGCGCTGACAGCACTCTTGTCGCCTGGAAAACACTGCCGGATCTGCAAGGGTGGCCCGACAATACGGTTTTTTTGTTGCTTGATAAAACTACGCGGCAGATATTTGAGCCTCTGGGTAGTGGCACGGTCTATCGGCGCGAGATTTTTAAAGATGCAGATATCTACGAGTTTCATGGCTCAACCGGGGAGGTTTACCGCAGCCCTGATTTATTGAGTTGTGTGCTCAAAGCCTTGACCCCTACTGAACGTTCAGCCATTGGGTTGAGGGGTATTGACCCGGGTAACGACCTGCGCTTAAAAGTTGCCAGCCTGGCTGCGCAACAGCGCTCCAGGGTCGCAAAACAACTCGGCATGTACAGCATAAAACCCTGGTTTAAATCACCTCTGCGCCTGGCCGATGGCCGGCAGGGTTACACCTTGGGCGGCCGTTCCGGGCGTATTTTGCCAGCATCCGAGCCCAGCCGGCTAAAGAACCTTGTTGTCGAGCTTTACCCGTTAATGAGCGAGGTGCAAGCCGGACAGTTCTTATACCGGCTTAAAATGCCTGTTGCACTCATGAGCCGTGCGCTGGTAAACCTCAAAGCTGAACTCACTGCCTTGTGCAGCGACCTTGAAGAGTGGGTTGGCTCAAGCGTCTGGACCCAGCCTTACAATGGGCCGCGCAGCTTGCTGGCAAAAGAGGTCAAGCGGGCAATGAGTCAGGCGTTGATTCGTGCCTGGCGCAGGCAGACGCCCAGTGTCCAGATTGAAGGTCACACTGGGTATGAACTGGATCTTAAAGCCTGGCCGGTGGATAGCCTCCCGGCGTTATCGGCAGATTTTGGTCATATAAGCGCATTGCATCTGGCCAATTCATCCAACGCTAAATTTCCCTCGGGTTTTCTCTACCAGTTTCGCAATCTGCGGATTTTGTCCCTCAAAAGTAGTCACTTGGCCGAACTGCCGGTTTCAATCGCGCAGATGCCACAACTGCGCGATCTTAACCTGCAAGGTAACCAGATTGTCCTGAACGATCAGGCAGTGGCCATTTTATCGGGCCTGACCAAGCTCAAATCGTTGAATCTCACCGGCAATATGCTGGGCAGACGTGTGCAGGTGTGGCCAATGCGTGAGCTCAAGCACTTGTTGTTGCGCTATACAGGCATAACGCAATGGCCGGATGGGGTTGAGCACCTTGCTCAGTTGCAGACCCTTGATCTGCGCGATAACGCCATCAGCCATATCCCGCGTGAAGTGCTGGTTGCTGACCGAGTCGCTCTCAACCGGGTAACGTCCTTGCACGACAACCCGCTGAATGCCGACTCGCAACGTCGCCTGCAGATCTATCACCGCGAACACGGCATCGACTTGGGTATTGATTTACAGCGTCAGCATGCTGTTCCACCGCGGGGTATCAGCCCTTGGTCAGCTTTACCCACCCATGAACAACAAGCCCTTTGGAGCGATTTACTCCGTTCCGGGGGATCAGCCGATTTTTTCCGGGTACTGGAAGACATGACCACCTCTGCGCAATTTTTACAGCAGCGAGAAGACTTGACTCAGCGGATCTGGACCTTGATCAGTGCGATGCACGATCACCAGGAATTGCGCGAACGGGTTTTTGGCATTGCCTCGGATCCTCAGACCTGTAGCGACGGGATTGCGATGATTTTTGCCGATATGGAGTTGCAACATCAGGTTTTTATTGCGCAAACCGAAGTTAACACCGAAGAGAGCCTGTTGAAGCTGGCCCACGGTTTATTCCATATCGAATTGCTGAACAAACATGTGAATACCGTTATCGAGACGCGCTTGGCCGCGATTCAGCTCCAACAACTTGACTATGTACGCCAGTTGCAAGAACTGGTGGATGAGGTCGTCCCGCCTTTTGCGTCTGCCCCCTTGAGCAGTCTGGATGCGGTGGAGCAGCAAGGAGTGGCCTATCGGCTGGGCACACCTGAAGCATTGAGTCTGGCTGAACTGGTAAGTCCGGCAGGGGTCAGAAGCCAGATCGCCGAACTTGATCCGTTGCAGGTGCAGATGTTCTATCAGGTTAAATTGGCCCATGACCTGAATTTGCCGGCTAGGCCCAAGAGCATGCGTTTTGAAAGGATTGCCCGGGTGACCCCGGCTGAGCTTGAAATCGCCAGAGCCTATGTGCTTGCAGAGGACAAGCTGGAGCCCATGACGGTTTCGATAGAAAAAAGAGATTTTTGGATCGCGTTCCTGGAGAAAAAATACCCCGAGGCGTTCACTGATTCCGACCAGCCTCTGGATGAGCGCATGGACGTTCTTTACATGGCCCGCGAAAGCATGTCGAGCAACGACTATGTCGCGCAGTCCAATGAGCTGGGCGATGCACGGGGAAAGACCAGAGTCCTGGTGGTCACACAGCTGACCCGCCAGGAACTTCAGGAACACCCGCTGGGCACCGGTCAATCAATGAGAGGGGCCTGAGCCTCGCAAGGCTCAGGCCCCTTCATGGGATCAGCGCCGGCGGAACAGCGGCATCGGCTCGTCGGTCGAGGACTGGTAGGTCACCGAAAAATCCTTCAAGCCTTGCAGTGCTTCGTACGGGTCTTTGTCGGCACGAATGGCGAACGCGTCGAAACCGCAGCGATGCAGATAGAACAGCTGGTCGCGCAGCACATCGCCAATGGCGCGCAATTCGCCTTTGTAACCATAACGGTCACGCAGCAAGCGTGCATTGGAGTAGCTGCGACCATCGGTGAAGGCAGGGAAGTTCAGGGCAATTACCTGAAAGTGCGCCACGTCTTCGCCTAGCTCTTCGGCTTCTTCATCGCTGTCCAGCCACACACCCAGGCCGCCATCACGGGCCTTGAGTGCATGGCCGTGCTCGCGCCACATCACCAACGGGACGATCAGGTCGTCGCAGTTGGAGATTTCGTCGAAGGTGGTTTCCTTGGGCAGCAAGTGCCAGGTTTCGTCGATGACTTCGTTGTTCTTAATTATTCGCTGCATAGACGCGCTCCTTGAAAGGCTCGATGCCGATACGTTGGTAGGTGTCGATGAAACGCTCGTCTTCGGTACGTTTTTCAACATACACGTCGATCAGCTTTTCAATCACGTCCGGCATGGCGTCCTGGGCGAACGAAGGGCCCAGGATCTTGCCCAGGCTGGCATCACGGCTGGCGCTGCCACCCAAAGACACCTGATAGAACTCGGCGCCTTTTTTGTCGACACCCAGGATCCCGATGTGACCGACGTGGTGGTGACCACAGGCGTTCATGCAACCGGAGATGTTCAGGTCCAGCTCACCGATGTCGAACAGGTAGTCCAGGTCTTCAAAGCGGCGTTGGATCGACTCGGCAATCGGGATCGATTTGGCGTTGGCCAGCGAGCAGAAGTCGCCGCCCGGGCAGCAGATCATGTCGGTCAGCAAGCCAATGTTCGGTGTGGCGAAACCGTTCTCGCGCAACTCGCCCCACATGGCGAACAGCAGGTTTTCTTCCACGTCGGCCAGGATGATGTTCTGTTCGTGGGACGTACGCAGTTGGCCAAAGCTGTAGCGATCGGCCATTTCGGCAATGGCGTCCCACTGCTTGTCGGTCACATCCCCCGGTGCGACGCCGGTAGGCTTCAGCGACAGGGTGACAGCGACATAGCCCGGCTTTTTGTGGGCCAGGGTATTGCGGGTACGCCAACGGGCGAAGCCCGGGTGCTGCTTGTCGAGTTCGGCCAGTTCAGCGCCGAAGTCAGGCAGGTCTTTGTAGTCCGGATCCACGAAGTGCTTGGCGATACGTTGCACTTCGGCTTCGGTCAGCGTGTTTGAGCCGCCGCGCAGGTGAGCCATTTCGGCTTCGACACGCTCGGCGAACACTTCAGGCGTGAGTGCCTTGACCAGAATCTTGATCCGCGCCTTGTACTTGTTGTCGCGACGGCCATAGCGGTTGTAAACCCGCAGGATGGCTTCGAGGTAGCTCAGCAAGTCTGGCCACGGCAGGAATTCATTGATGAATGCGCCGATTACCGGTGTACGGCCCAGGCCGCCACCTACAAGTACGCGGAAACCGAGCTCGCCGGCTTCGTTGAACACCGGCTCAAGGCCAATGTCATGCACTTCAATGGCCGCACGGTCGGAAGCCGAGCCATTGATCGCGATTTTGAATTTGCGTGGCAGGTAGGCGAACTCCGGGTGGAACGTGGTCCATTGACGCACGATTTCACACCAGGGGCGCGAGTCGATCAGCTCATCAGCAGCGACACCGGCGAACTGGTCGGTGGTGACGTTGCGCAGGCAGTTGCCGCTGGTCTGAATGGCGTGCATCTGCACGGTTGCCAGTTCTTCCAGGATGTCCGGAATATCTTCCAGTGCGGGCCAGTTGAATTGCACGTTCTGGCGGGTACTGATGTGGGCGTAGCCCTTGTCGTAGTCGCGAGCGATCTTGGCCATCATTCGCGCCTGGCGCGAAGTCAGTTGGCCATAAGGCACCGCAACCCGCAGCATCGGGGCAAAGCGTTGAACATAAAGGCCATTTTGCAGGCGCAGGGGGCGGAACTCTTCTTCGCTCAGCTCACCTGCCAGATAGCGTCGGGTCTGATCCCGGAACTGCTTTACGCGGTCCTCGATGATCCGCTGATCGTACTCGTCATATACGTACATATAGGTCCTGTTCTCAGGCTGCTAACAGCTTATCTGCGCGCACGGCCGCGCACTCCCCACGGAGCGGGGCACGATACCAGTTTGTAGTTATGCGCAAAAGTGATGTTTAAGCATATGCAAAGAACCAAAACGACTATAAGCGGTTGATTCTCAATCCCTTACTTGTGAGAAGGGCATTGCTGGACTTTACTCAGTATGTCTTCAAGCAATCACCCATAAAAATACAAAAGAGGCGATGCGATGAGTACTCCAGTCAAAGTGCGTAAAAGCGACAGCAAGGTCGATGCATGGGCCATTTTTTTCATGATTATCCTGGTGGTATCCACCGCCGTGTTCTGGGTCAGTCACCAGTAGCACTCCAACAACCTGTCCAGACTCCTGCGAGCGTGTAGCCGCTGAGGAGCGAAGCGAGGTTGCGACCGGCTGTGCAGCAGTCGTAAAGCCTTCGATCCTCGTCAGCGGCTACAGAACAGCTTGCTGATAGCCGTCATCTATACCCCCGCCAGATGCAGCACCAACTTGACGATCCCGAACAGGGTCAACGCAAATACCCCGGTAAACAGCAAGCCCAGCAGCAAGAACTGGCTGGGTTTGCCGTGGGTAAAGTCGCGTTTCCGGTTTTTTGCGCTTTGTACGCCAAATGCGGCGGCCATCACGCTGTGCAGCACTTGCCAGAAGGTGGGTGGCTTATTTTGGGCAGGATCGTCCATAGGGCCCTCGGCTATCCAGGGGGGATGCTTAACTTAGCGTAGCTAATACCCATACCAATGAGCGGGTATTTCGCCAGCCAGTACATATCTAATGCCCACAGTGCTCAGCCTTTCGTTTTAGTGAAGCTCATTCAAACGAGTTTCAGGAAGACATACGCTATGGAAGGTTCGTACATACGCAACGGGTTGGGACCACATGCTGCATTTATAAAAGGCAAGCTGCCAGGCTGGATCAAACACAGTCATGTGGCTGATATCAAACGTCTTAAACCGGGGTTGGTGTCGCAGGATGAACCGCCCGTGTGGTTTACCAACGCCCCACTGTGGTTACGCCAGGCCCTGATTGCCAGTCAGGTACGCAGTCGTCTGGCTAATACGGCTCTGGCCAAAATCCTCGGGGATCTGCAAGGGATCACCCAATTTGCCGAGCCCCGGCTCAAGGAGGCCCTGCACAGTCACAGCGCTGCTGGCCAGGGCATGGATGTCAACAAGAACCGGCTGTTCTATCTTCGGCGCAACCAGCCCGTGCAACATCAAAGCCTGTTGCAAGCGGCGCTCATGAACTTTGAAGGCAATGAAGCGTTTTCATTGCCGGTCAACGGTCAGGTCAGCGCCCTGGCGCCTGAAGGCTCTTTGCCACTTGATATTTGGACGCCTGAACCGGCTCCTGACATTGCCCTCCAAATCGGCGATGCGTTGGTGCATGGACTCAAACCTATCGTCAGCATGTTCGAGCAAGAGCTGGACAACCTCACACCTGTGCCCGGTTTTAGTTATCGTGAAAGGCTAGCCATGACCCCCGAGGTCTTTTCGCAGATTTGCCGGGCCCTGGATTTGGGGCAGCAGTATCAGGACCATCTAAGCGAGGTGTTCGATGCGCCAGCCAGGGCATCCAGAGTGCGCCACCACCTGCAGGAGGCGCAAAAAGCACTGCTGGGAGTCCACTTGCACGCGGCGTTCATGCAAAAGCATGTCTCTGCACCTGCTTTTTACATGGTACGTGCAGTGCTCAATGGCGACCCAAGCCCCAGGCTTGACGCAAAGCCGGTGGTCTTCAGCCAACTGCAACTGTATGGATTTACCCTGGATCAGGTGTTGATCATTGGGCCGTATCGCTCAACGCTACCGGTGACGGAGTGGGTGGACACCGACTTCGGGGTCCAGATGCCCGTCATGAAAAAACCCGACATGGAACGCTTGGTGGTCTGGATCCCAGGCGCCCCCCTGTATCCACTCAAGGAATACCCGTCGCTGGAAGCGTTCCAGTATGAGTTGGGCATGAACCTGCGGTCCCCGGCCTACCAACAGTTGTTCGCCAAGCTGGTGCCCCAAGGGGATGCCCAGGCATTTGTTTTGCGGCTGAACCATCAGCTTTACAGCAAGGCACCAGACCCAAGGGGAAAAGAAGCGCCGGTTTATGTTGATGAGGTGGACCTCAAACTGGCTCAAGCCTATATCGAGTCCCGCCCCGGCGAGCTGTTTACGGCGTTGTATGGCCTGCATCTTGAGCGGCTCAAGGCCAATGCCCGGTTGCTCGCGGTGCCAACGGCCGATGCCGACAGCAAGTTGCTGCAGCAGCGTCTTGATTACTGGCTGGGTTTGGGGATGGACGCGGTCAATGTTGCTGCGTTTTTCATTCCCGGTGTGGGCGAGGTCATGATGGCGGTGATGGCCCTGCAAATGGGGATGGAGATCTATCACGGTATCGAATCATGGAGTGTTGGCGATGTGGATGGCGCCTGGGCGCATTTGCAGTCCGTTGCCGTCAATGTGGCGCTGGCTGGTGCGATCGGCGGCGCAGGTTATGGGATCGGGAAAATCCCAACGGCAAAGCTGAGCAAATGGGTCGACCAACTCACACACATCGTGCTGCCCAATGCGCAAACCCGACTCTGGAAACCGGACCTTGTGCCTTATCAATGCGATGTGTCGTTCGGTCCGCAGGTTAAGCCCAATGCGCTGGGGCAGTACCTGGTCGACGGCAAAACCTGGGTGCGGATCGACCGGCACGTCTACGAGCAGACATTCGATCCCGCACTCAAAGCCTGGCGGATCAAACACCCAACGGACAGCACGGCCTGGCAACCGCTACTCAAACACAATGATGGCGGGGCCTGGCGGCATAATCATGAACAGCCCTTGCAATGGTCGCGCGAGACGCTGCTGCGCAGGCTGGGTCACGATACCCTGGCGTTCGATGACCAGACCCTGGCCCAGATTGGCGATGTGAGCGGCATCTCCGACGATGAGCTGCGCAAAATTCATGTCGATGGCCTGCCAGTGCCTGCATTGTTGATGGATACCCTGGAACAGTTCGGGCTTGAGCGTGTGCAGGACGGCTTGCAGCCAAACGCCGATGTCGATTTGCTTCGTCGCAGGCATCCCATGCTCTCAGAACGGGCGGCCCGGGAAGTGCTTGAACAGTTCGGGCCACATGCCCCGACACCCTTGCACGAGACCCGACAGGTGCCGGGTAAAATCGATGATCTGGCCCGCACCCTGGCCCAGCAAGGTCGTTTGAACCGCGCGTTGGCGGGCCTGTACCGCCAGAGTCTGGCGTCCCTGGACAGTGAACAATTGGCAGTACACTGTCGCGCGCAATTGCCGGGTATTTCAGGCGCCGAACTGCCCCAGGCAGTGGCGCGATACGCGACCTCCCATCGCCGTGAGATGGCCCGCGCTTTAAAACTGCGCGTTCCCCGGTCCAGCCCAAGGCTGCAAAAGCTCAATGGCCAGATCGGCTACCCGTTGTCTGGCAGAGGCGAGGTGCTGGAAGTTGATTCCTCACTGATGTCGCGGATGCGCGTGGTCTATCCCAACATGACCGACGAGCAGGCCAGCCATTACATACGCAGACGCCTGAATGAAGGCCAGTCCGATCAGCAGGTTTATCACTTCCTGACGACCCAACAGCGCGAGCTGGATACGTTGCGCACCGCGCTGCAGCAGTGGGTCGATGGCACCAGAGACACGTTCAGCCAGAGGATGCGCCAGCATGCTAGTGACAGGCTTGTAGCGTGTTGGCGGGAAGGGTTGCTGCGCAACGGTGAGCCTTCTTCTTACCTCAACCTTGAATTTGACCTTGGGTGGGTCAGCGATTACCCCGTACTGGAAGCAGACTTTTCGCATGTCAGGACATTAAAACTGGACACTGGCTTGATGCTGAGTGATCCGCACATGGGCTTTGTGAAGCGATTTAGCGGCGTGCAGCGCCTTGAAATGAACATCCACTCGTCAGACCAGATACGGGTGGCCGATGGTTTGAGCTTATTGCCCGAAATCAAGGAGTTGTCCCTGGATGCGGGCTGGCAGGGGTTCACGCAGCCATTTATCAATCGACTGCAATCGCTGTCGCAGATCGAGCGATTATCGCTGACGGGGCACGTGGGGGCACTGGACGTCAGTGGCTGGCCGCAACTGCGTGCCTTGCGCCTTTGCGGCCCTCTGGAGGAGTGGCCCCTTGGGCTTTCAGCGCTTGAACATCTGGAAGTCCTCGACCTGTCCGGCTCGCTGATTGAGTCATTGCCCGAACAACTGTTTTCGGGGCACCCGCGTTTGTGGCGAGGGTTGCGACTGGATTGGTCAAAAATCGATCCTCCGGCGGTCAAGCGAGCCTATGAGTACCTGCAGGGTCATCCGGGGCACTTGATGGATATGGAACAGTGGATAGCCGGTTACTGCCAAGGCTGTCTGAAGCGTTTTATCCCTCACAACCAGCCGTTTGCCGACAGGGTTGTGGCTCAGTTCACCCTGAGGGAGCAGGGGATGACTGACTTGTTTGCGCGCGTAAATGCATTCCATGAAGAGTCCCGGGCACTCAACGCGGCGCTGGATACCTGGCAGAACAACAGGCTGTTGAACGCCGATGTGTTCTTTCGCCGGCAAGTGGTAGACAAAATTCAACACTGCTGGAGTCTCGGTATTTCCCGTCGGCTGGGGTTCGATGCTGTCAGCCCGGGCCCTTCGTGGCGGCAAGCTTCACATGCCGGGCATCTGGATCTGTCGGGAGGTCGGCTGCATGATTTGCCCGTGTTGCCCGAACACGGGTTTGCCCATGTGCAGCATCTGGATCTGAATAACCTGGGCATGCCTCTGGAGGTGCTTGATCGATTTCTGGGTTCGTTTGCCAATGTTCAAGTGTTGAACCTCAGTCGTAACGGTCTGACTTCACTGCCGAATGTGCTAAGACGCCTCGTTCAGATCACTGACTTGGACCTGACCTTTAACGAACTGACAGTTACGCCCTCGATGCAGGGGCTGCTGGATCGCTTGAGCGAACTGAAAACGTTGAGTTTGTCGGGTAATCGTGTCACAGAACTGGATGTCAGCGCGCTGACCCGGCTTGAGTCTCTTGACCTCAGCCTCAGCGGCATAAAGCAATGGCCCGTAGGCGCCTTGCAACTGCCACAGTTGCGTCGATTGAATATGAGTCGCAGCGCCATCAGCGATATCCCTGAGGGCGCTTTGCAGGGGCATGAAGACCTGATGTCGGGTACGCAACTGCGCGGATGCCGATTGACCCCTTCAAGCTGTGCCCAATTGCTCGCTTACTCACAGCGTACTGGGGGCCAGAGTGTGTGTGATATCAGCCCGTATCTACTGGCTACAGGCCGAACCGGGGCCACCCCCGAGTTTTTCCCCGAAGAGGTTTCGGATAATCCCGAGTTGTTGTTGCCCGGGCGCCAGGTGTCTGAGAGCAGTCATTCACCCGTGACTCCGGCCGCTTTGCTGCAACGGTTAAACCCCGATTTAACGCTGGTCGAGGCGGTTGAGTGTATCGAGCAATTGCGTGGCCAAGGTTTGGACGCGCTGGAAATCGATGCCCGTCTGGGTGAGTGGAGCCGCCAGCATGATGACTTGATTTTGCGGCTCAATCGCTGGATAGACATGCCCAGCTACAGGGAAGGTGGGCGCTGGGTGAGCGCTGTTGACCGCAGGCGGGCAGCAGATCGGATTGTTCAGTCCTGGCGTCATACGTTGGGAGCTGCCGCAACCCAGGCGCAAGAAGCTATCCATGACCTTGATTTCTCGGATCTTTGCCTTGGCGATCTGCCGCAACTGGCCCAGCCGCTGGCCCATGTCACAACACTGAACCTGAACGGGGTAAGGCTGAGTGCCGAAGGCTCCAGCGCTTTTATCAGCGGGTTTCCCGGGCTGGAAACCCTGCGGCTCAATAACAATACCCTGAGCCACTTGCCCGATGCCGTCGGGTCATTGGACAACCTGACCCGGCTTGAGGCCTGTTACAACCAGCTCAACGATGCCGGGCGTTTGCAGCACCAGCTGCAGTCGCTGGCACGACTGGAGTGGCTTGATCTGAATTACAACAGGTTGGACAGCTTTGACCTGACGGGTTTCAACCAGCTGCAAACCCTGTTTTTGAGAGGCAATAACCTCTCGCGCTGGCCTACACGGGTGCTCAATACGCCAACGCTCAGGAACTTGAATCTGAGCAATAACCAGATTGAATACATCCCCGTTGAACTCTTTGACGGTCACAACGACGAGCTGATGGCCAGCACCGATCTGACCGATAATCTGCTGACGAACACAGGGTATTCCGAGTTGAGGGACTATTTGGACCTTTCGGGAAATAGCCTTGGTTACGACCGTGAAGATATTGAAAGCGCATTGATGGAGGAGGGTGCAGCTGCGGGCTCTTCCGATGAGTCGGATGAAGACCTGGTTCATCCAAGCGCGGAGCCGCAGGAGGAACAAAAGAAGCGCTGGTTTGAAAATATCCCACAGGACTCGCCAAGGCACGGGATCTGGGATGCGCTGCGCGCCGAAGAGGGAAGCGAAGGCCTCTTTCACTTGCTGGCGCAGTTGAAACACAGCCGTGACTTCATCCAGGACAAGGCCGATCTTGCCCGCCGGGTATGGAGTGTGCTCGAAGCGGGCGAGATGGATTCAACGCTACGCAAAGACTTGTTTATCATCGCCCGCTCGCCCATGACCTGCGGGGACGGGCGAATTCTGTTGTTCAGCGATCTTGAAGTGAAGGTACATGAGTTCAACGCCCTCAGGTCAGTCGTTCCTGGCGAAGAAGGCCCGGTATTGCTCAAGTTGGCCACCAGCCTGTTCCGATTGGGCCAGGTGGAAGAGATCGCGCGTGGCGCCATCAGCCTGCACCCTCAACGTGACCCGGCCGAAATCCGTCTGGCCTATCGCATCGGTTTGGCCAAACGCCTGGATTTGCCCAGGCAGCCGACGCAGATGCTGTTCAGAAACGCTTCTGGCGTGACTGATCACGATATAGAGGAGGCTTACATCAAGGTGCTTACGGCAGAAAAATCACCGCTCTTGATGGAGCAACTGATCAGTCAGGATTACTGGGTGAGCTATCTGCAGCGTAAATACGCCTCAGAATTCTTGCTGGCTGAGCAGCGATATGAGTTGGAGGCTGAAGCCCTGCAGGATCAACACCCGGAACTGGGTGGCGCCTACAATCGCGAAATAGAAGCCATGGCTGAGAGGAGGAAAATCGAACGGCGGGCGTTACTGACTCGCTTGTCGCAGCGTGAGCGCGATGAGATTGCGCCGGTTTGACAGACAGCCCCCGCAGGAGCTGTCTGTAGCCGGGTTACTCAGTTGTCATAGCCGAGGTTAGGCGCCAGCCAGCGCTCGGTGATGCTCAGCTCCTGGCCCTTGCGCGCCGTGTAGCTGTCGACCTGGTCCTTGTCGACCTTGCCCACCGCAAAGTACTGGGCTTGCGGATGAGCGAAGTACCAGCCGCTGACCGCTGCTGCCGGGAACATGGCGTAGTGTTCGGTGAGGAACACGCCGCTTTTGCCGGCACGCATTTCTTCTGCTTCGGGGTCGAGCAAGGCGAACAGGGTGCCTTTTTCGGTGTGATCAGGGCACGCCGGGTAGCCGGGGGCAGGGCGGATGCCGCTGTATTGCTCTTTGATCAGCTCATCGTTGCCCAGTTGCTCGTCCTTGGCATAACCCCAGTATTGGGTCCGCACCTGCTGGTGCAGCCATTCGGCGCAGGCCTCGGCCAGACGGTCGGCCAGGGCCTTGACCATGATCGAGTTGTAGTCGTCGCCCGCGTCTTGGTAGGCCTTGGCCACTTCTTCGGCGCCGATCCCGGCGGTGGTGATAAAGCCACCGACGTAGTCGGTTACGCCGCTGTCTTTCGGTGCGACAAAGTCGGCCAGCGAGAAGTTCGGCTTGCCGTCGGTCTTGATGATTTGCTGGCGCAAGTGATGCAGTTTGGCCAAAGGTTGACCATCGTCGCCGTACAGTTCCAGATCGTCATCGTTCACCTGATTGGCTGGCCAGAAACCGAATACGGCACGGGCGCTGATCAGCTTTTCGTCGATCAGCTTGGCGAGCATTTCCTGGGCATCGGCATACAGCGCGGTAGCGGCTTCGCCGACCACTTCGTCGGTCAGGATGCGCGGGAACTTGCCGGCCAGATCCCACGAGATAAAGAACGGGGTCCAGTCGATGTACTCGGCCAGCACCTTAAGGTCGATGTTGTCCAGCACCTTGGCTCCGGTGAAGGTCGGTTTGACCGGCTGGTAGCTGCTCCAGTCGAACTGCGGTTTTTTAGCGATGGCGGCCGGGTAGCTCAAACGCTCGGTACGGGCACTGCGGTTGGCGGTGCGCTCACGCACTTCAATGTATTCAAGGCGGGTTTTCTCAACGAATGCGGGTTTCAGTTCCCTGGACAGCAACTGTGTGGCCACACCCACGGCGCGTGACGCGTCGGTGACGTAGATCACGGCATCGTTCTGGTACTTGGGTTCGATCTTGACCGCCGTGTGCGCCTTGGAGGTGGTCGCGCCGCCGATCATCAGCGGCAGGTAGAAGTTCTGACGCTGCATTTCGCGAGCGACGTGGACCATTTCATCCAGCGACGGGGTGATCAGGCCGGAAAGGCCGATGATGTCGCACTTCTGTTCCTTGGCGACCTGCAGGATTTTTTCCGCAGGCACCATCACGCCCAGGTCCACGATGTCGTAACCGTTACAGCCCAGCACCACGCCAACAATGTTCTTGCCGATGTCGTGCACGTCGCCCTTGACGGTGGCCATCAGGATCTTGCCTTTAGCTTCCGGTTTGTCGCCTTTTTCCAGCTCGATAAACGGGATCAGGTGGGCCACGGCCTGTTTCATCACGCGGGCGGATTTCACCACCTGCGGCAAAAACATTTTACCGGCGCCAAACAGGTCGCCAACGATGTTCATGCCCGACATCAGCGGGCCTTCGATCACTTCGATCGGGCGCTTGAAGGATTGGCGCGACTCTTCGGTGTCTTCAACGATATGGGTGGTAATGCCCTTGACCAGTGCGTGCTCAAGGCGCTTGTTGACTTCCCAGCCGCGCCACTCTTCGGTCTCGGCTTCCTTGACGCTGCCATCACCCTTGTACTTGTCGGCAATGGCCAGCAGGTTGTCGGTGGCGTCCGGGGTGCGGTTGAGCACCACGTCTTCCACAGCGTCGCGCAGCTCGGTCGGGATCTGGTCGTAGATCTCCAGCTGGCCGGCGTTGACGATACCCATGGTCAGGCCGTTGCGGATCGCGTACAGCAAAAACACCGAGTGGATCGCTTCACGCACCGGGTTGTTGCCACGGAACGAGAACGATACGTTGGACACGCCGCCCGACGTCAGGGCATACGGCAGCTCGTCGCGGATATAAGCGCAGGCGTTGATGAAGTCCACGGCGTAGTTGTTGTGTTCTTCAATACCGGTGGCCACGGCAAAAATGTTCGGGTCGAAGATGATGTCTTCCGGCGGGAAGCCCACTTCGTTGACCAGAATGTCGTAGGAGCGTTTGCAGATTTCCTTTTTACGCGCTTCGGTGTCGGCCTGACCGGCTTCGTCGAAGGCCATCACTACCACTGCGGCGCCATAGCGCTTGCACAGTTTGGCGTGATGTTTGAACTGCTCGACGCCTTCTTTCATGCTGATCGAGTTGACGATGCCCTTGCCCTGGATGCACTTGAGGCCCGCTTCGATCACTTCCCACTTGGAGGAGTCGATCATGATCGGTACGCGAGAGATATCCGGCTCGCCGGCGATCAGATTGAGGAAGGTCACCATGGCCTTCTTCGAGTCCAGCATGCCCTCGTCCATGTTGATGTCGATGATCTGCGCACCGGCTTCAACCTGTTGCAGCGCCACTTCAAGGGCTTCGGTGTAGTTGTCTTCGCGGATCAGGCGGGCGAAGCGGGCAGAACCTGTGATGTTGGTACGCTCGCCGACGTTGACGAACAACGAGCTGCGGTCAATGGTGAACGGCTCCAGACCCGAAAGGCGGCAGGCCTTCGGAATGTCCGGGATCTGGCGCGGGGCGTAACCGGCCACGGCATTGGCGATGGCCTGGATATGGCCCGGCGTGGTGCCGCAGCAACCGCCGACAATGTTCAGGAAGCCGCTTTGGGCGAACTCTTCAATGACCTTGGCGGTTTCGGACGGCAGTTCGTCGTACTCGCCGAATTCGTTGGGCAGGCCCGCGTTCGGGTGAGCCGAGACGTAGGTGCTGGCCTTGTTCGACAGCTCTTCGAGATACGGACGCAGCTCGCTGGCGCCCAGGGCGCAGTTCAAACCGACCGAAATCGGCTTGGCGTGGCTCACGGAGTTCCAGAACGCTTCGGTGGTCTGTCCAGACAGGGTACGGCCGGAGGCATCGGTGATGGTGCCGGAAATCATGATCGGCAGTTCGACGCCCAGCTCCTCAAACACGCCTTGTACGGCGAAAATGGCGGCTTTTGCGTTGAGTGTGTCGAAAATGGTTTCGATCAGGATCAGGTCGGCACCGCCTTCGATCAGGCCCTTGGTGGCCTCGGTGTAGTTTTCTACCAGTTCATCGAAGGTCACGTTGCGGTAGCCGGGGTTGTTCACGTCCGGCGACAGCGAGCATGTACGGCTGGTAGGGCCGAGCACGCCCGCAACAAAGCGCGGTTTGTCCGGGGTTTCTAGGGTCTTGGCGTCGGCCACTTTGCGTGCCAGGCGTGCGCCTTCTACGTTTAGTTCGTAGGCCAGCGCCTGCATGCCGTAGTCGGCCTGGGACACCTGGGTGGCGTTGAAGGTGTTGGTTTCGAGAATGTCGGCACCGGCATCCAGATACGCCTTCTCAATGGCACCGATCACATCGGGGCGGCTGAGGATCAAAAGGTCGTTGTTGCCTTTGACGTCGCTCGGCCAGTCGGCAAAGCGTGTGCCACGATAGTCGTGTTCCTCTAGGCGGTAGCTTTGGATCATAGTACCCATGCCGCCATCGAGAATCAGAATGCGCTCTTTGAGGGCTTGCTGAAGTGCTTGGAGACGAGCGCTGCGGTCAGACATAGGACTACCTGTTAGAGCCATGCAAAAGATGCCAAAGCATAACAAACCTGCGTGGGATTTGAGTGCCTGCTGATTTACATGAATTTGATTCATGTTAAAGCGGGTGCTGCACGGGTAGAATCGCGATATATTTTTTGATATCAGGACAATGGCACATGTTTTTTCGCCTCCTCACTGGCGCCGTGACGCTGGTGGTGTGCAGTACCGCGTTGGCACAAGCCCCGCTGGTTAGCCCGCTGATTTCCTACACTCGGGACATCCAGCCGATCCTTACTGAAAAATGCGTTGCCTGCCACGCCTGTAATGACGCGGCCTGCCAGCTGAACCTGGGGAGCGCGGAGGGCGCCACCCGGGGGGCAAGCAAAGTGCCGGTGTACAAGGGCGACCGCGTCGATGCCGTCGCGCCGACGCGAATTTTTTACGATGCCAGCGGCCCGAACGAGTGGCGTAACAAAGGCTTTTACTCGGTGCTCGACGCCCAGGGTGCGCAAGCGGCCTTGATGGCGCGCATGCTGGAGCTGGGGCACAGCACGCCGCTGACCCCCAACGCGAAGTTGCCCGAAGAAATCATGCTGGGTCTTAACCGCGAAAACGTCTGCCCGGCGCCGGGCGAGTTCAATGCCTACGCCCAAAGCCACCCCAAAGAGGGCATGCCCCTGGCCGTCACCGGGCTGACAGACCAGCAGTACCACACCGTACAAACCTGGCTGGGGCAGGGCGCCCCCGTCGATCAGCATGCAATCAAGCCCACGGCCGGCGAGGCGGCGCAGATTGCCGAGTGGGAAGAACTGCTCAACCGCTCCGGTTCGACTGAAGCGCTGGTGGGGCGCTGGTTGTATGAGCATCTGTTCCTGGCCCATGCCTATTTCGACAATGGCGTGCCGGGGCATTTCTTCCAATGGGTCCGCTCGCGCACGCCCAGCGGGCAGCCGGTCGACCTGATCGCTACCCGTCGGCCAAACGACGATCCCGGTACCGCCTTTTACTACCGCCTGATACCGGTACAGGGCGTGATTGTGCACAAAACCCACATCACCTACCCGATGGGGGAGCACAAGCTGGCGCGGGTCAAGCAGCTGTTCTACAGCGGCGACTGGCATGCCACGTCACTGCCGGGCTACGGGCCGCGTGGTCGGGCCAATCCGTTTGAAACCTTTGAAGCGATCCCCGCGGTGGCGCGTTATCAGTTCATGCTCGATAACGCCGAGTATTTTGTGCGCACCTTTATCCGCGGGCCGGTGTGCCGCGGGCAGATCGCGACCGATGTGATTCGCGACAACTTCTGGACCGTGTTCCAGGAGCCTGCCCGCGATCGCTACGTTACCGATGCGGTCTACCGGGGCATCGCAACGCCATTGCTGGCGATGCCCGGCCAGATCGACGACGTTGGCAGTGTTATTTCGCTGTGGCACAACTATCGCGACAAGCGTAACGATTATGAAAAGCTGCGCCAGGAGGCTTATGCCGACATGCCGCCGCCGAGCTGGTCGACCCTGTGGGCCGGTAACGACAATGCCTTGCTGACGGTGTTTCGCCACTTCGACAGCGCCAGTGTCAGCAAGGGCCTGATCGGCGAAATTCCACAAACGATGTGGCTGTTCGACTATCCGTTGCTGGAACGCACCTACTACCAGTTGGCGGTCAACTTTGATGTGTTCGGCAACGTCTCGCACCAGGCGCAGACCCGTTTGTACTTCGACTTGATCCGTAATGGCGCCGAGGTCAACTTCCTGCGCCTGATGCCGGCGGACTCGCGCTCGGGCATCCTCAGCGACTGGTATCAGAACAGTGGCAAGCTGAAGATGTGGATGGACTATCAGAAGATTGATACCGACACCCCGTCCGGCATGAAACTCGACCCGGCAGACCCCAAGCGCGACTTCGCCCAAAAGCTGATCGAGCGCACCGGCACCCTGAATGCGCGGCCGGACCCGATCAACCGTTGCTCGGGGGCGTTCTGTTCAAGGCCCGATATTGCCCAGGAGTTCAGATACGCCGAGCAATCGCTCAGCCGTTTGACCGCGCGCCCTGCGGCGGGGCTGGCGGTGATCAACCAATTGCCTGAAGCCACCATGCTGCGCATCGAAGGAAGCGGGGGCAAGCGCGAGATGTACAGCATGCTGCGCAATCGCGCGCACTCCAATGTGGCCTTCATGATGGGCGAGGAATACCGCCTGCAGCCGGGGCTGGACACCCTGACCATCTACCCGGGAGTACTCAGCAGCTACCCCAACTTCATGTTCAATATCCCGGCTGGCGATGTGCCCTCGTTTGTGGCTGCGATGGAGCAATGCCAGGACCAGCAAACCTTCGATACCATCGTCGAGCGCTGGGGGATACGCCGCAGCCATCCGCAGTTCTGGCAGTACTTCCACGATATCGGGCAGTACATCAATGAAACCGACCCGGTCGAAGCAGGCGTACTGGATATGAACCGCTACGAAAACCTGTAATCCGCCACCAGATCTGAAGACATGGGGGCGTGGCTTTCCTGACAAAAATACTAGGACTTTGTCAGGCGCGCCGATTGGCGTAAACTGCGCCCTATGTCTGCGAGGAGATTCCATGAGCGCCATAACGATTACCGACGCTGCCCACGATTACCTGGCTGATCTGCTGTCCAAGCAGAACACCCCGGGTATCGGTATCCGCGTCTT